>UQPT01000033.1:0-20808 GCA_900543045.1 uncultured Collinsella sp. | reverse complement strand
AGTTCCGCACGCAAAGAAGGCCACTTAATGTGGCCTTCGTCTTGCGCAGGACTGTCCGAGCAGGGAACCTTATATGCCTCCGCCTGGACAGACGTTTCAGTTGTGGCTCAGCAGCTAGCAGCTACTTGATCTTGGTCGTACCCGGTGCCAGGTTGGGGTCGGTCTCGTTGGCCTCGGTCTGGAAGTGCTCGGTGTACACGTTCTTGCCGTCGCGGAACATCTCGTAGTACTGCATCTTCGCGTAATCCTCGCGCGCCTTGGTGGCGGCTGCGGCAGCGGCGTCGTCACCGGTGACGTTGGAGGAAAGCGCCCAACGCAGGCTGGCGTCCTCGTAGCCCACGGAGTTGATAGCGGGCAGCGACTCGCGCAGCGTCATGTGCGCCTTCTGGTAGTCGGTCAGCGGGGCGCCGATCAGCTGCATCAGCTGGGTAGACAGGTAGTTGGTGGACAGGTCGTCGACCTCGCTCGTCTGGTCGCAGCCGGCAACGTCGTAGTTGGCCCAAATGATGTAATCGGTCTGCCACAAGCGCTCCTGGTGCGTGGCGTCGTCCTCGTCGGTAAACCACTTATCGTTGAACTTGGACGGGAAGAACGGCTGATGGTCGCCCCAGAACACCACGACCACCTTGCGGTCGAGCTTGCTCAAGGCGTTAAGGAAGTAGCGCAGCGCCTGGTCGGACTGCTCAATGCACGAAACATACTCGTCGACATCGGAGAGCGTACCGTCCTCGACGGTCTTGGTGTCCAGGTCGGTCGTGTCGATGTTCAGGTGCAGCTGCTTGTCGACCGGCAGCAGGCCCGTGTCGTAGCCCGAGTGGTTCTGCATGGTCACGTCGAAGATAAACTGCGGATCGGCGTTCTGGTCGAGCAGCTCAAGAATCTTGTCGTAGGTAGCCTGGTCGGTCACCATGCCGCGTAGGGTATCGGCGCCCTGGAAGTCGTTGATGGACAGGAACTGGTCAAAGCCAAAGTCCTTGTAGACGTTCTCGCGGTTCCAGTTAGTCGCGTGGTTGGGGTGCATGGCCGTGGTGGAATATCCGAGCGACTTGAACTGCTCTGCCAGGTTCCCAGTCGTTTCCATGTTGTAGATGGTGTAGGGGTACACGCCCGAGCCCAGGTTGGCCATGGAGTTGCCGGTCATAAACTCAAACTCGGTATTGGCGGTACCGCCGCCGTAGGCGCTTACATAGAGCTTGCCGCGGCTGAGGCAGTTGGACAGGCTCTTAAAGTACTGCGGACCCTCGTAGCCGGCGCGCATGTTCTGATAGATCGACAGGTCCGAGAAGGTCTCGTTCATGATGGCGATGACCGTGGGCTTCTCGCTGTCGAACTGCTCCTCTGCGGCGGCGCGCTCGTCGCTCTTGGCCGCGTTGGACTTGTCGTAGGCCTTGGCGTACTTTTTGAGCGTGGCCTTGGCATCGTCGACGGAGTAGTCGGCGGGTTTGGGCGGCTTAATGGACTGTGCCGCACTAATAAAGGCAGGCAGGTAGCCCTCGCGCCAGTAGCTCTCGAGCGGGCGCCAGGTGTAGACGGTGATGCCGAGGGTGTTGTAGTAGTCGATGAGCGTGACGTGTGCGGTCGCGCCGCCCAGGCACAGTACCGCCACGAGCAGGTTGGTGAGCAGCATGCGCTTGGCGTTGGCGGCACCCTTCTGACGGTGCGGTGCCACCAGGCCGGCGTACTCGCATAGCAGCATGGCGATGGCGGTAAAGCCCATGGACAGCACGCAGAACAGCGAGATGGAGAAGGTGTAGCCGTTGCCGGCGACTGCGGCGGCAGTGGAGATGGCCGAAAGGTCGCCCGGCTGGATGGGCATGGATTTAAACGTGATGACGAAGAACTCGGCAATGCCCAGGATAAAGAGGGCAAAGGCCAGGACGGCCGGAGCTGCGCCATGGCGCTGGAACAGGAAGAACAGGCCGACCATGAGCACGGTGATGATGGCCCACTCGAGCAGGATGCATAGGGGGTAGACCCAGGTAAAGTCGTGGTTGGACGAGACCTCCATGCCCAGCAGCGCAAAGACGCCGGCGAGCAGCAGGCACAGGACGGCGGCGACGAGCGGTTTGCCCACAAAGGCGCCGCGCAGGCGGGCGAGCTTGCCGGTGGGGGCGGGGGCGTCGGGCCCGGCGAACGCAAAGACGCGCGGGGCGATGCGGTCGCGGGCGATGCTGGCCCAGGCGCAGCCGGTAAGGATGGCGTTGGTCAGGATGAGCATCACAAAGGCGAGCGGCTCGTTTTGGGCGACGAGGCCAATGGCGCCCCAAATGGTCAAAAAGAGCTGGAACAGGCCGAAGACGCCGCTCCACCCAAGAGCGCTTTTGGCAACGGTGCCCGACTGAGCGCGAATGGCCTTGGCCTCGCGCAAGACAAGGTAGATGGTCGCCGCAAGACCGACGAGCGAGATGGCGGCTGCGAACATGCTGAGACTCCTCACAAACTTAAAACCTACGAAAGCGGGGGTTTACCCGATTGTTAGCAAGATATGCGCTGCAATTGGTGGCTGCGCACAACCAGCCATATTAACGCGCACGTGTGGCGGTGTGGCGCAATGTAGTGGCGACCTGCGCGATAATGGACGGGAATTACACGGAAACGTAAAGGCTTCTTAAAGAAATGGCGAGGGTAGGGCGATGAGCGAGCAGGTTTGTATGACAGGCGCCGAGTACTGCGGCGGAGCTGCGGGCGTGGATACGTGCGGCTATCCGGTCGAGACTACGGGCAACACAGTGCTGGACATCTTGGAGCATCGCTCGTCTACGCGTGCCTTCGCGCGTGATGACGACGACCGTCCCGTGGCGGTGACTGACGAGCAGCGGGCGGCGATTTTGCATGCGGCGAGTCGCGCGCCGTCGGCGGGCGCCATGATGATGTATTCCATCGTGAGCATTCGCGAGCAGGCCACATTGGACCGCCTCGCCGACCTGTGCGATTACCAGCCCATGATCGCCAAGGCGCCCTGGGCACTAATATTTGTGGTCGATTATGCCAAGTGGATCGATCTGTTTGAGCACGTGGGCTGCTTTAAGCCCGAGTTTGTCGAGCGCACGGGCAAGGCGCCCCGTCGTGCACCGGGTCTGGGTGACTTTGCCATCGCGGCGCAGGACGCCGTGATCGCCGCGCAAAATGCCGTGGTCGCCGCCGAGGCCCTGGGGCTGGGGAGCTGCTACATCGGTGATATCGTCGAGAATGCCGAGGAAGTCGCCTCGCTGCTGGACTTGCCTCCCTATACCATGCCGCTGTCGATGCTCATCATCGGCACGCCCCGCAAGGAGCGTCCGGCAATCGCGCATCCCGTGGTGAACCTGGTGCACGAGGAGCGCTACCGCCGCGCCGATACCGCGACCATGGACGCGCAGGTGGCCGAGATGGACGCGATGTTCCGTCCGCATGCCCGCGAGGCAGGCGAGCGCGTGGTGGATATCTACACCCGCAAGCACACGAGCCCCTTTATGGCCGAGATGAGCCGTTCCATGGAGTGGTGGTTCAAAAACTGGCTCGGCAAGTAACGAATGCGGCGATGTGACAAAGGGAAAGTCCCTCTGTCACATTCCATATCGCCGTGGTGGCCTAAAGGCCGTATAAATGTTTATCTAGCTGGGAAAACGGCGCCATTCAAACATGGGCCGATTACCTATAATCCCTTCGAACATTAAAGTTGGGAGGAAACCGGCTTATGGAACAAAAGGCCAAGGAGGCAGCTTCGCACGCTGCGATTCCTGTGAGCGTCTCGGCGATGCTCGTCACGCTGGGCGTGGTGTACGGCGATATCGGCACCAGCCCCATGTATGTAACCAAGGCGCTCGTTGCCGGCAACGGCGGCATCGGAAGCGTCACGCAGGAGTTCGTGCTCGGCGCGCTCTCCCTTGTTGTGTGGACGGTCACGCTGCTGACGACCGTCAAGTACGTGCTGATCTCGCTGCGCGCCGACAACCACGGCGAGGGCGGTATCTTTGCCCTGTACAGCCTGGTCAAGCGTTGCGGCAAGTGGCTCATCATCCCCGCCATGCTGGGTGGCGCGGCACTGCTCGCCGACGGCATCCTGACGCCTGCCGTTACCGTGACCACGGCCATCGAGGGCCTGCGCACCATCCCGGCGGTCCACGCCGTGCTCGGTGACGACCAGGGCCGCGTTGTCGCGATCACGCTTGCCATTATCATTGCGCTCTTCTTGGTGCAGCGCATCGGCACGGCCAAGATCGGTCACGCCTTTGGCCCCATCATGACGCTGTGGTTTTTGTTCCTGGGCGGTACGGGCCTGTTCTTTGTCTTCCAGCATCCCGCGGTGCTGCTGTGCCTCAACCCGCTGCGCGGCATCGGCTTTCTGCTGAGCCCCAACAACCATGCGGGCATCATGATCCTAGGCAGCTGCTTCCTCGCCACCACCGGTGCCGAGGCGCTCTATTCCGACATGGGCCATGTGGGCCGCGGCAACATCTACGCCACCTGGCCGTTCGTTAAGTGCTGCCTGCTGCTGTCCTACATGGGTCAGGGCGCGTGGCTTATCAACAACGCTGCCAACCCCGAGCTCATGGGCATCGCCGACCTCAACCCCTTCTACCAGATGCTCACCCCGAGCCTGCGTCCCTTTGCCGTCGGCCTTTCCACCATCGCCGCCATCATTGCCTCGCAGGCGCTCATCACCGGCGCATTCTCGCTGGTGTCCGAGGCCAGCCGCCTGGACCTCATGCCTCATATGCAGGTCTTCTATCCTGCCGAGACCAAGGGTCAGCTCTACATCCCCATGGTCAACAACGTCATGCTCGTGGGCTGCGTTATCGTGGTGCTGCTGTTCCAGAACTCGGCGCACATGGAGGCTGCGTACGGCTTGGCTATTACCCTGACCATGATGTGCACGACGCTGCTGCTCTTCTTCTATCTGCACGTGGAGCGCAAGCTCAAGGTTGCGCCGTGGATCTTTGCCGTCTTCTTCCTCATGCTCGAGGGCTTCTTCTTTGTGAGCTCGCTCACCAAGTTCTTCCACGGCGGCTATTTCACCATCCTTATGGCCGCGCTCATCATGAGCATTATGGTGTGCTGGTACAACGGCACGGCGGTCGAGCAGCGCCAGTTTACGCTGCTGCCGCTGCGCAGCTACCTGCCGCAGCTCAAGCGCCTGCGCGACGACGACCGCTACGAGCTCATGAGCGACAATATCGTGTACCTGACCAAGGACACCAACACCGACTATATCGACCGCGATATCGTCTACTCCATCCTGGATAAGCACCCCAAGCGCGCTCGCGCCTGGTGGTTCGTGAATGTCGAGACCATGGACGAGCCGCATACCTTTGCCTACTCGGTCGAGACGTTCGGCACCGACTACGTGTTCCGCGTGCATCTGTACCTGGGCTACAAGATCAACCAGCGCGTTAACGCCTATTTGCGCCAGGTTGTTCAGGATCTGGCAGCCAGCGGCGAGCTGCCGCCGCAGACGCATGACTACTCGGTCTACAAGGATCCGGGCAACATCGGTACGTTCAAGTTCGTTATGATCCGCAAGCTTCTGGCGCCCGAAAGCGACGTGGAGCCGAGCGAGCGTACGGCCATTACGCTCAAGTACATCATCCGCCGCGCCGCTGGCACGCCTGCGCGCTGGTACGGCCTGGAGAACTCCAACGTGAACTTTGAGTACGTGCCGCTGTTCACCAAGTTTAAGGCCGTGAGCAAGATGCAGCGCCTGGCTCCCGACGAGCGTCCGTAGTCGACGTCTGCTGTTTGTCTAGCGACCGCGGGCTGCAAAGGCTATACACTTGGAACCACCACAAGGAGGCCACCGCCACAAAGGTGCCTGTCCCCTTTGTGGCGGTTTTTGTTTTTGAGAGAGGGGCGGGGCGCTGATGGACGTCCATGCGGACGGCGATATTGCCGAGAACTTTTGGTGGCGGCGTACAACGCTGACGCGTCGCAGCCCTCTGTATGACGCCTGCGTATCGGCGGGGCTGCTGGTCGCGGCGACGGTTGTGGGCGCGCTGCTCGACCATCCGGGACTCGCGCCGAGCATCATGATCGTCTATGTGTTCGCCGTGCAGCTGTGCGCATTCTTTACCTGGAGCCGCCTGTATTGCCTGCTGAGCTCGGCTGCTGCCGTGGCGCTCTACAACTATTTGTTTGTCGACCCGCGCTACTCGTTGTCGCTCATAGACCGCGTCTATCCCGGCATGTTCTTTATCATGTTTGCGGTCTCGCTCGTATCGAGCTCGATCGCGCTGGCCCTGCGCCGCGCCTTGGCGCAGGCTGCCGCCAGCGACCGTCGCACGCAGATGGTGCTCGAGACCAACCGCATGCTGCAGCGCTGCGCCGATCAGCAACAGATTGTGCACGCTATGGCAACGCAGCTGGCGCGTCTTTCGGACTGTCCGGTCGTGTGGTATAGCGCCGATGCCGATAACGATGACCTGCTGCCGCGCACGACGTACACGGCCGTGGGCGATGCCGCGCCGGTACACCAGCTGGCGCCGCAGATGCCGCCGCGGCTCTCGGCGTCCGCCTATGTGGGAACGCCGCTCGATGCCACCTATGGCGCCTCGGCGTTCTACGGCATATACCTGACCGTGCGCTCGGGTGACACCATGGTGCGCGCGGGCGATCCCGCCTCGGTGGTGGGGGTGTTCGCCATTGTCGCCGAGCCCGATGCGCTGACGCCCGAGGAGCGGACGCTTGCCGATGCCATCGTGAGCGAAGGCGAGCTGGCGCTCGATCGCGCCCGCGCCATGGAGGCCCGCGAGGAGGCGGCTGTGCTCGCTAAAAACGAGCAGCTGCGTGCCAACTTGCTGCGCTCCATCTCGCACGATCTGCGCACGCCGCTTACCAGTATTTCGGGTAATGCCGACGTGTTGCTCGACCAGGGCTCGACCGGCACGGCCGTGCTCGACGACCAGACGCGCCGCGGCATGCTCCTATCCATTCGCTCGGACGCGCAATGGCTCAACGCCACCGTCGAGAATCTGCTCGCCATCACCAAGCTCGAGGGCGACGGCATGCATCTGTCGACTACGCTCGAGCTCATGGACGATATCGTCGAGGAGGCGCTGCGCCACGTAAACCCGGCCGTGCGCGAGCACGACCTTAAGGTGGTGGCGTGCGATGAGCCGGCGCTTGTCAACGTCGACGCGCGCCTGATGGTGCAGCTGGTGGTCAATCTGGTGAACAACGCCATCGCCTATACGCCTGCGGGCTCGCATATCGTAATCTCGATTGGCGTCCATGATGGATGCGTGGCGTGCTCGGTTGCTGATGATGGCCCGGGCATTGCGCCCGAGGACCGCGAGCGAATCTTTGAGTCGTTCTACACCGCCAACCATGGTCTGGCCGACAGCTGCCGCAGTGTAGGCTTGGGGCTTTCGCTCTGCCGCTCCATTGCGCTGGCACATGGCGGTAGCATAGAGGTTACCGCGGCGGACCCTCACGGTTCGGTCTTTACGATTGAGCTTCCCGCCGCCGACGTTTCGTTTGATAAGGAGTAGCGCTGTGCCGAACTCTGCCGTGAAACCGCTCATCTTGGTCGTTGAGGACGATCCCGCCGTCCGCAACCTTATCGTCGCCGCGCTCGAGGCGCACGGCTTGCGCCATATGGCCGTGGAGACCGCTCACGCCGCCATCGCCGCCGCCTCGTCGCAGGCGCCGAGCATTGTGCTGCTCGATCTGGGCCTGCCCGATATGGACGGCGTCAAGGTGGTGGAGTCGGTGCGCGCGTGGTCGGGCATGCCGATTATCGTGGTTTCGGCACGCAGCGAGGACGTGGACAAGATCCGCGCGCTCGATGCCGGCGCCGACGACTACCTGACTAAGCCTTTTTCGGTCGAGGAGCTGCTCGCGCGCATTCGCACGACGCTCAGGCGCCTTTCGTATGCGCAGGCGGGCGGTGTTGCTTCCGAGGGCTCGTTCGATACCGGCGAGTTGCATATCGATTTTGATGCCGGCATCGCCACGATGGATGGCGAGGAGCTGCATCTGACGCCGATCGAGTACAAGTTGCTCTGCCTGCTGGCACACAATGCCGACAAGGTGCTGACGCACCAATTTATCCTGAACGAGATTTGGGGTACGGCGACTAAGAGCGACCTGGCGAGCCTACGCGTCTTTATGGGCACGCTGCGCAAGAAGATCGAGTCCGACCCCGCGCATCCGCGCTATATCCAAACGCATGTGGGTATCGGTTACCGATTGGTCACCCAGGGGTAGGGCAGAGCGCGGCCCCTCTATGAGTTGCGGTGAAATAGATCCTATTTGGGCCTTTACCAGGCATTTTTAGGAACTATTCCACCGCAATTTTGTTATTTGCCCTTGGGCTTGCTGGCGTAGAACTTCTTCTTTTTGGGCTTACCTGCACAGGTGGGCTTCCCGTCACCGCGCGGCCCTCGGTCGCCGGCCTGCGCGTGCGCGGGCACTGCTGTACGGGGCTTGCGGGCTTCGGGGTTGCGCAGCTCCTCGGTTCGCTCGGCAATCTCCTCGGCACTAAAGCCGACTTCGGCCATGGCATCCTCGATGGGCAGGCGGCGCACGATATAGCAATGGTGCACCTTCTGGTTGCGCGCGAAGTCCTCGGGGATGGTCTGCGCCGTAATGTCCTCCAGCACGACGCCCGCGCGCGCGAGCTTGCGCGTCTCGGGGCGGAAGCCGCGCAGGTTGCAGCTAAAGATGGCGTGGCCGCCCTGCGCGAGCAGGCGCGATACACCGGCCAAAAGCTCAACATGGTCGCGCTGAACATCCCAGGTGCGGCGGCCCATCTTGGACGAGTTCGAAAACGTGGGCGGATCGACAAAGATCAGGTCCCAGCGATTGCGTGTCTGGCGCTGGTCGCGAATCCAGGCGAGCACGTCGTCGCGCACAAAGTGGTGCTGCGGCCCCACAAAGCCATTCTGGCGCATGTTGCGCTCGGCCCAGTCCAGGTAGGTGTTGGAGAGGTCGACCGTCACGGTTTCCTCGACGCCGCCGTCGGCTGCATAGCAGGTGGCGGTGCCGGTGTAGGCAAACAGGTTGAGGAAGCGGCGCGCCTGCTTGGCGTGCTCGCGCACCAGATTGCGCGTGACGCGATGATCCAGGAAGATGCCGACGTCCAGGTAGTCGTCAAAGTTGACGGCAAAGGTAAGGCCGCCTTCCTCGATGAGCGGCAGGCGACGGCGCGCAATGTTGGCGCGCTCGCCCGAGCCGCCCTTGCCGGCGCCCTGCTTACCGTACTGCGAACCGCCGCGCGAACGTATGCGGGCTTTGGCGTGCACGTGCTCGGCTGGAACATCCAAGATGCGCGGCGCGATGGCCAAGATATCGAGCATGCGGGCCTGGGCAAGCGCAGGATCGATGGTCTTGGGTGCGGCGTACTCGGCGATGACGAGCCAGCGGCCCGGCGTCTGCGGGCAGCCCTCGTACAGGTCGACGGCGGCGGAGTAGTCGGGCAGGTCGGCATCGTAGACGCGGTAGCAGCTCACGCCCTCACGCTTTGCCCACTTGCGGCGCAGGCGGGCGTTCTTGCGCAGGCGGTTGGCGAACTGCTCGGACTCGGGAATGAGCACGGGCAGCGGCTTGCCGTCGCCCAAATCGAGCGTGGCGGCAGGTTCGGGCATGGGAGCGTTGGCGGCTTCGTTTTCGGTATCTGCGGCCTGCTCCTCGGCATCCGCGCTAGTCACAGCTTCAAATGCTGCGGCGGCGTGGTCGAGCGAGGGCCAAACCTCAATAGTCGCCTCTTCGTTGTTGGGCATGACAGCGATGGAGCGCGCGGGCTCGGCATGGAGTGCGCGGGCCATAAGGCCGTCGCGGGTGAGCGCGGCGACCGGCGCGGCGGTAAGCTCGGGCGCGCGACGCAGCTCGCCGACCAGCGTCATGGCGTCGTGCATGAGCGAAAGCGGGGTCTCGGTGGTGTCTGCGACCACGGCGGCGCCGGCGACAGCACCCGCATGGTCCAGTACGGTAGTGGGCTTGGCGGCGCAAAAGTCGACAAAGCGCTTATAGCCGGCGCACTTGACCATGCGCTCGGCGGTCTTGCGGGCGGCGGGGTCGATGTCTACGGCAACGATGCGCGCCTGGCGCTCGCGCGCTGCCGTCTCGCGCTCGCGTGCCTCGGCAAGCAGCTGCTCCCATAGGGCGGCATCGTGCAGCTGCCAGCCCTCAAAGCCCCAGTGCTCGCGCGCGGCGCCCGGGGCGCGGTCGGCCAGAATGTTCACGGCCTCTAGCAGCAGGCCGCCGCCGGCGCACGAGGCGTCGATCAGCGTAGGCAGGGCTTCGTTTTCGTAGTCGTCGGCCGTCAGCTCGCGCTCGCACAGTGCGGTCCAGCCGACCTGCGCCAATACCAGGGCGGCGTAGTCGGGGCGCAACACGTGCGCGCCCTCGCCGGCACGGGTCGCGGCGGGCGGCAGGCGCTTGAACAGCGGGTCGCCCGAAAGGTCCAGGCTTATGCTCGCACGACGCTGACGCAACGAAAGCAGCAGGTGAACATCGGGATCGGTGGCATCGACATCGGCGCGACGGCCTGTGGTCTCGGCCAAGCGGTCGCACAATGCGTCTTTGGCGCGCAGGGCAGAGAAGCGCGTGTTGCGCAGCTGCTCGGTCACACCACGGGCAGTGATGGCAATGGTGGCGCCGGGGCGGACGATGTTTTCCCAGGCAATGTCGTAAACGGCATCGTACAGCTCGTCGGCATCCTGTGCCTCAAAGCGCCCGAGCACCACAAACACGCGGCTGGCCAGGCGCGACCACAGGCAGGCACGGTAGCCTTGCTCGAGCTCGCCCTCAAACGTGGCGCGGCCCTTGAGGCGGCGGACATGCGAAAGCCCGAGCCGTTTAAGCTCGTCGGCGAGTGCGGACTCAAAGCCCTCGGGGCAGCTTGCATAAAATTCCATGGGTGACCTCTCTGGTTGTGTCGCTCCATTATATGATGGAAGCTTCGTTTGCCATCGCCCTCGAAAGGAACCCATATGATTGATGCGTGCCCCTTGATTCCCATTTTCATTGCAACAGCCTCAGGACTCGGGGCCTCGCACAGGCTCCCGCCGCCTTACAGAACTGAAAGCTGGGCGTAGGGCAAATCCATGGCACGTGACCTGCGATTGCTCGGCCATAGATGGCGTAATCGAGGCTAAGGGAGGGCATCATGCGCAAGGGAAACGAGAGCTGGTTCTGGCACGCGAACGACATGGTGGTGGCGGGCGACATGAACCCCGTGGTCCGTGTCCTGTGGGTCGCGCTCATCGTGGGCATCGGTATCGCGACGATGGCCACGCTCTGGATCGTCACGAGGTAGCGCGCCGCGAGCGAATGGCGAGGCGCACGGCGTATGCCACGCTGGCGGAACCCTAACCTCGCTGCTGGACAATCTGCTCGATGAGCTTCGCGACGGAGTCCTCGGCCGCGTCCCCGATCAGGTGATGAGCCGCGGCCTTTGCCTCCGGCATCGCGCCTGCGACTGCGTAGGAGTTTGGCACCTTTTCGAGGAGCGTCACGTCGTTTTCCGAGTCTCCGATAAAAGCGATCTCGTCCAGCGTGACCCCAAGGCTGCCGAGAAGCGCGTCGAGTCCGTTTACCTTGCTCCAGCCAGCTGGAACAACATCGAGGAAGAATGGGACGGGCGAGGGGAAATCAAGCTCTGGGCAGGCTTCTTTGCATCGACTCCGAACGACTTCCGTCGGGGCGGAGCTGACGTTGACGAAGATACCGGCGGTGATGACGTCGCGGTTCGTGGGCACGTCTCCGAGCGCCATGTCTCTTCCGGAGTCCTTAACGACTTCCAGGGCGAATTCGTCGCCAGGCTCGACGGCGCAGAGGAACTGCTCGCAGCGCTTGCCTGTCTCATCGACATCGGCGACTAGCCAGAGTGACGTCCCCGCGTAGGGGCGTACGGCGCTATCGAGCTTGACGAGGGCCTCCGTCGAGAGCGTCTTTTTGAATACGAGTTCGCCGCTGGAGAAGACCTTCTTTCCGTTGGCCATGATGCCGGTCGAGAAACAGCGCGCGTCGCCGTCAAAGGCATCGGCCAGGTCGGCGTAGTCGCGGCCGCTTGCGGGGCCGAACGCGATGCCCGCATCAAGCGCCGAAAGAATCGCGCTGTGCGTGCGCTCCGATACGACCCTTGAGCCAAACGGCAGCAGGGTCCCGTCCATGTCTGCGAGGATGAGCTTTATCAAGGGGTCCTCCCGTTTCGGTCTGGGCGTCGATGCGCCGGTGTGCGTCGTCCTAGCTGTATTGCCTGTCTCCCAAGAGATTCTTCGAGATGATCCTGTTAAACTCTACCGGGTCATCCCAGCAAGAGGTCAGGAAGAGGAACAGCAGCTCGATGACGAAGTTGATCGAGCTGTGCGAGAAGGCGACCTCGGTTCCGGTGATGGCCTGATCTCGCGAGATGGCTCGGATGATATACGTGGCACGTTTCGCGAGCGGCGTATCTGGGTTGTCTGTGATCATGATGATGGGGGTGTTCGAATCCTCGGCAGAGTCGAATATGTTGACGAGGCGCTTCGAGTATCCGGACGTCGAAATGACGAGCAGGATGTCATTTTCCTTGAGGCTGGTTGCGGCGGAGACCATGGCATCGGTGGTACTGGGGCAAAACGCCCTGACTCCAACCTGTGAGAGCTTGAACGCCGCGTTTACGCCCATGCTAATCGAGTTGCCGACGCCCGCAATCAGGACGAGGTTGGCGTTGTGGAGCAGATTGACGACTGCCGAAAAGTCATCGGAGTCAATGAGCGAGGCGGTTTGGGAGAGCTCCTTGACCTTGTGAGACAGGACGTACTTAATGGAGCCTTCGACGTCGTCCAGAGTAACCTTGCCGCCCGTGGCCTTTTCCTCGCCGGAGGCCCTGCTGATGGATATGCCGAGCGCCAGACGCATGTCCGAATAGGTTCGGTAGTCAAGCGTCCTTGCGAACCTCGAAACAGACGCCGGTGACGTACCGGTTTCTGCGGCGAGTTCGCGGACGGTCATCGTTGCGACGTCCGACGGGTGGTCGAGCACATACGTTGCGATTGCCTTCTCCGAGGGGGATAGGCTGTTCATGACCGCGCAGATGTGGCTGAGCACATCCCCTGTCTTATCCATGGTTACTCCTTGGCCCTAGTTTGCTTTGTATCTTAGGTCAAGAGAGGTGAAAATAAAGCAAAATGTTTCATAAGCGGTGAAATAGCGTTTCACCGCTAATTTCCTACCGTTCACGGTAAATTGGTGCTTCTCCGGCGCAATCTCAGCTTGAGCTGCTATCTTATGAGCCGTGAAACAACGACACGAAAACGATGAAACAACAGAACATTGTTCCAACGCCTCGCAACTTCGTTTCACGCTAGATGACGAATCACTTCGAAGCCCAGACAGGCACCCGGCGAGCAAGAAGGGAGAAGCACGATGCGCAACGCCAGGACAAACGCAAACATGACTTCGCTGTTCTTCGCGAACGTCCTCTACTGGGTCTGCGCGAGCGTGTACTCGCCGTTCCTCTCCGCTCACTACACGAGCCTCGGCCTCAGCGCAGCCCAGACCGGCATCCTCCTCGCGGCGACCCCGGTGTGTGCGCTCGCCATCCAGCCGCTCTGGTCGACGATCGCCGACAAGCTCGGGCGCCGCCGCGCGGTCATCGTGATCCTCTGCCTTGCGGCGGCGGTACTCGCTCCGCTGTATTACCTGGCGTCGACGTTCGTCCCGGTCCTTCTCGTAACCTTTGCGTTCTCGGCGTTTTTCTCGGGGCTCCTGCCCCTGAGCGACTCCCTCGTCATCGAGCTCGCGGATCGCTCTGGCCTGGACTTTTCTCGCATTCGCATGGGTGGCACTATCGGCTATGCCATCGTCGTCCTGATCGTCGGTCGGCTGCTCGACATGGCTCCTCAAATCCAGTTCACGGTGGTCTCCGCCGCGCTGGTGGTCTTCGCGGCTCACATGTGGCGCCTCCCCGAGGCGGGAATTCGCGCCAATGCCGCGGACGATCCCAAGGTCTCCCACGGAAAGGGCCTCCTCTCGCTGTTCACCAGCAATGAGATCGCCTTCGTCTTGGTCTTCGCCTTCATCAGTTCGGCCGCGATTGGCTTCATCGGGGCGTTCTTGGGCCGCTACGCGGTCGAGCTTGGCGAGGGTCAGAACCTCGTGGGCGTCCTGAGTGCGGTCTCCGCTGCGAGCGAGATCCCCATCCTGCTCGTTTCCTCCAAGCTGGTCAGGCGCTTCGGCGAGATGAACCTCCTGATCTTTTCCTGCTTCATGGCGGCGCTCAGACTCGTGCTTGTGGGCACCGGCATCGTCCCGGTCATGGTCTGCGGCCAGCTGCTGCAGAGCGTGAGTTACATGACCGTCTACTACTCCTGCGTTACCTACATTGCCAACCACACTTACGAGGATTGTCGCGCTCGAGGTCAGAGCACCTTCGCGATGGTCCAGAGCGGTCTGTCCGTCGTGGTTGCGAACCTGTTTGGCGGTTGGGCGTGCGACGCGCTCGGCACGCACGCGGGTTTCCTGGCCTTCGCCCTCGCTTCAACGATTGCTGCAGTCGCTGCTCTTGTGGCGTACGTGCTATGGCGTCGAAGCGCGGCGCCGCAGCCTGAGGGCCAGGCGGCCGCATAGGCTCCACCGCGTCTCGCAAGCGCCTGCCTGCCTCGCGCTTCGCTTCGTGTTCAACCAGCTGACGAGCTGAGAACTGTCCGATTCAATGATTATTCAGGTGAAAGGAAGACAAAGATGTCACTCATCAAGGTCAACGAGCTTCTTCAACATGCGACCGAGCACCACTATGGCGTGCCCGCGATTAACGTCATCAATACGGAGACCATCCGTTATGCGATCCAGGCCGCCGAGGATGAGCACATGCCCATCATCATCCAGTACTGGCCCGGCTTCGAGGACCACTGCGCCCTCGACATCATCGCCTTCGCCGCCCGCTATTACGCCGAGCGCGCGAGCGTGCCCGTCGCCGTCCACCAGGATCACTCCGCTGGTTACGAGATCGCCGTCAAGGGCGTCAAGGCCGGCTTCCCATCCGTCATGGTCGACGGCTCCTCACTTCCCTATGAGGAGAACTTCCAGCTCACGAAGGACGTCGTCCAGGTCGCCAAGATCTTCGACGTCGACATCGAGGCCGAACTCGGCCATGTCGGCAACGGCTCTGACGCCAACGACTTCGTGAACAGCGACCACTACACCGACCCGAACCTCGCCGAGGAGTTTGTCGAGGGCACCGGTTGCGGCTCGCTCGCCATCGCCGTCGGCAATGCCCACGGCCCCTATGTCAAGGTCCCGAACCTCGACATGGAGCGCATCAAGGCCTGCAGGGAGGCCGTCAGCGTCCCCCTCGTCATGCACGGATGCTCCGACATCCCCGACGAGCAGCTCCAGGAGGCCGTGAACCTCGGCATGAGTAAGTTCAACATCGCCACGGAGTACTTCCGTTCCATGTACCGCGCCTTCGAGAAGGACATCAACTCCGGTAAGAACGACGGCAACGGCATTGGCCTCCTGATGGACGCCGCCCCCGACATGCGCGCGTTCGTCGTCAGCAAGATCCAGCTTCTGAACCCCAACCACTATTCGCTCTAGGAGAGACTCGATGAAGAAAGTTCTTGTCGCGTCGCACGGCCACCTCGCAAGCGGAATCAGGAGCTCGATCGGAATCCTGACCGGCATGGCGGACATGGTGGAGGCAGTTGACTGCTACGTGGACGACTCCGATTTCACCCCTCGCATCCAGGCCTTTATTGACTCGGTGGGCCCTGAGGACGAGGCCATCATCTTCACCGACATCTACGGTGGTTCTGTCTTCCAGAAGGTCGTCCTTATGGAGCCGGAGAAGCGCGGGATCGTCCACGTCACCGGTATGAACCTCGGCCTCGTGATCGAGACGCTCCTCGGCGCCGAGCCGGTCACGGCAGATTCGATCAAGCAGAGCGTCGAGCTGGCGAGGGCGACGATGCAGGTCGTCGAGCCTCCGAGCAAGGCCGCGGACAACGAGGAGTCCGAGGGAGACTTCTTTGATTAGAGAGTACTAACAAGTAGAGAGAGGAAGCAATGATTGTTCAGGTTCGAGTCGATGACCGTCTGATTCACGGACAGGTCGCCCTGGTGTGGACCAAGGAGCTCAACACCACCAGGATCATCGTCGCCAACAAGCACGCCGTGGAGAGCGACGCCCTTCGCATGACGCTTTCCATGGGTACGCCGGCGGGCCAGAAACTCCTCGTCAAGGACGTTCCGGATGCCTGCCGCATCGCGAACGATCCGCGCGCGGACTCCATGCGCATCTTCGCGCTCACCAACTGCGTGCGTGACGTGCTTGAGCTCGTTAAGGGCGCGCCGGGCAAGATTGAGGGCGTGAACGTTGCCAACGTCGGCCGCTTCGACAAGTCCGATCCGGATAGCAAGGTCGCCCTCAACTCCACGATCATGCTCAACCCGGATGAGCTCGAGGCCGCGAAGGAGCTTTGCGAGCAGGGTATTCCGGTTTTCCATCAGCTTATCCCGTCCAATCCCAAGACTCCTCTCAAGAGTCTGATCGAGGCGGCGGGGAAATAAGGGGATTTGGCCAGGCGGCCAAATGAAATGAAAGAAAGGAAGTCAAATGATTGGGTTGGCAATAATGGCCTGGTTGACCGTGCTGATTTGCTACGGCGGCAACTGGGTTCTCGGTCAGTGCATGATCGAGCGTCCTCTCGTGGTAGGTCTCGTTGCGGGCCTCCTGATGGGCGACGTCAAGACCGGTGTCATCATCGGTGCCTCTCTCGAGGCGATCTTCATGGGCGCGGTTAACATCGGTGGCGCTATCTCCGCCGAGCCCGTTACCGCGACCGCTCTCGCCGTCGCCTTCACCGTTGGCGCCGGCATCGACCAAGGTGCCGCCATCACGCTGGCCGTTCCCGTGGGCGTCGTCACCGCGTTCCTCTCGATCTTCATGAACAACGTGTTCCTCGCGTTCTTCGCCGCCACCTTTGACAAGATGGCCGCTGAGGGCAACGAGAAGGGTCTCGCGCTTCAGCACTTCGTTCTCTGGTTCGTTAAGTACGCCGCCTTTGGCCTCATCGCCTTCCTCGGCGTTTACCTCGGTGCCGAGCCCGTTGCCGCCATCGTTAACCAGATTCCGGCCAATGTCATGAACGGCCTCAACGCCGTGGGCGCCCTCCTGCCCGCCGTTGGTATGGCGCTCCTGCTCCAGATGCTGTGGAGCACCGAGCTTAGCATCTACTTCTTCCTGGGCTTCACGCTCTACCAGTACCTCGGTCTCCCGATGATCGCCATCGCGGTTCTCGGTGTCATCGTCGCGGTGGCCTCCGCCCTCCGCGACAAGGAGATCTTCGACCTCACCAAGAAGGGCGTGGCCGCCCAGGCCGTTTCCGGCGACTCTGTAACCAGCGACGAGGAGGATTTCTTCGCATGAGCAACCTGACTAAGAATGTGAGCCCTGAAGACAAGAAGATGCTCAACAGCATTTTCCTGCGCTCCTTCTCCGTGTTCGCCTCCTGCGCCGGCGGTTCCGTCAAGGCTGGTGCCGACGGCTGGCTGTACTCCGTCCAGCCCGCGCTTAACCGCTACTACGCCGATGACCCCGAGGCCCGTGCCGACGCCATGAAGCGTCACACGACTTGGTACAACATTACCCAGAACGTGGGCACGTTCGCCATGGGCCTCGTTGCCTCCATGGAGAGGGAGAACTCGCAGCACGAAGACTTCGATACCGAGTCCATCGACGGTATCAAGGTCTCCCTCATGGGCCCGATGTCCGGTATCGGCGACGCAATCTTCTGGGGCGTCCTGCGTGTCATCGCCGCCGGCATTGGCATCAACCTCGCCATGAGCGGCTCGCCCCTCGGCGCCATCATGTTCCTGCTGATCTACAACATCCCGTCGATCCTCTGCCGTTACTTCTTGACCTACCTCGGCTTCAACATGGGCACCAACTTCATCTCCGAGATGTACGAGGGCGGCCTCATGAAGCTCATCACCAAGGCCACCTCCACGATCGGCCTCGTGATGATCGGCGCCATGACCGCGGCGAACGTCAAGTTCAACACGATCCTGTCCATCCCGGTTCAGGATTCTGACCCGGTCATGATCCAGACCTACCTCGATTCCATCTTCAAGGGCCTCGTGCCCCTGGTCCTCACGCTCGTCGTCCTGTGGCTCCTGCGCAAGAAGAACGTCAACGTCAACATCATCCTGGTTGGCGTCATGGTTCTCGCGCTCGTCCTCGGACTCGTGGGCATCGTGTAAGGCGGCTTTCGGATCATTAGAAGCTTGTCCAAGGCAATTCCCGGCGGCACGCGATCGAGGACATTCGACGCGTGCCGCCCCATTATAAGGAGAGAACATGCGCTACACGCACCTCAAGAACTCCGACGTCGACGTCTCCCAGCTTGCTGTGGGCACCTGGGCGATCGGCGGCGACTCCTTTGGTGAGAACGATGACGCCGCCAGCATGTCCGCCATCCGCACCATGCTCGATCACGGCGTCAACCTCATCGACACCGCGCCGTGCTATGGCAACGGCACGTCCGAGAAGGTCGTCGGCAACGCGCTCAGGGGCGTCGACAGAGAGAGCTACCTGCTCTCGACCAAGGTTGGCCTGATCACCAGCGCCGCCGGCTATGACCGCGACTCTTCGTTCAAGAACATCATGAGGGAGGTCGAGAGCTCGCTGCGCAACCTCCGCACCGACTACATCGACTTCTACTTCGTGCACTGGCCCGACGCCAAGACCCCGTTCTCCGAGACGATGTGCGCCCTCCAGCTCCTCAAGGAGCAGGGCAAGATTCGCCACATCGGCGTCTCCAACTTCACGACCGAGATGATCGAGGAGTGCGAGAAGGTCGCTCAGATCGACGTCCAGCAGCCGCCCTATTCCATGGTCGACCGCTCCTCCGAGGACCTCATCAAGTGGGGTTACGAGCGTGGCATCGACTCCTTCACCTATGGCTCCCTTGGCGCAGGCATCCTGTCGGGCAAGTTCCGCGAGCTGCCGAAGTTCGAGGAGGGCGATGTTCGCGGCGGCTTCTACGACTACTTCCAGGAGCCCAAGTTCTCGCGCGTCCAGGAGCTGCTCAAGGTCATGGACGAGATCGCCGAGGCTCATGACAAGCCCGTGGCACAGGTCGCCGTGAACTGGAGCACCCAGAAGGAGTACGTGGGCACTGCGCTCGTTGGAGTGCGCACGGACGCCCACGCGATTCAGAACTGTGAGACGTTCGAGTGGGAGCTTTCCGCCGATGAGATGGCCAAGCTTGACGCCAAGCTTGACGAGCTGAAGATCGGCTAGCCATGGGCACCGAGGAGAGGAAGTACCCCACTTCCGAGCTTGAAGTGCTTGAGCGTGGATCTAGGGAGGTCGTGGAGCCCAACGGGCTGAAGCTCCTGCTGAAGCCCGTGCCGGGAGACGAGCGCGAGCACGTGCTCGATCCGCGCGTCTACGCGCGCGCCCATGCGAAGCTCGCCGCCGGCCCGGCGCCGGCGGGGCCGGTGGACGTGATCGCGTGGCGTTCCGCTCCCAACAAGGAGACCCATGTCGTGAGGGGCTCGAACGTCGCCAAGAAGACCGTCGTCATGAACTTTGGCAACAGGGGCATTCCCCTGCACGTCTTCACGCCCGAGGGCCACGAGAGCGGCTCCGCCGCGCTCGTGTTCATCCACGGCGGCGGCTTCATGGTGGGCAACATTGGCCAGTACGAGAACTGCCTGCGCGACATCGCTGAGCGAACGGGCTGCGTCGCGATCTACCCGGAGTACCGCCTGTCTCCCGAGACGATGTTCCCCGGTGGTGTCGAGGACTGCGTGAAGACGCTCGACTGGCTTGTCGAGCATGCGGATGAGCTGGGTGTCGACGCGACGCGGGTCGCCGTGGCTGGCGACTCCGCGGGCGGAAGCCTGACCAATGCCGTCGTCCTCGACGGGTCCCATGCGGACAGGATACAGCTCGTGGCCGAGCTGTATCCGCTCGTCGACGGCGGCCCTGTTCCGGAGGAATGGTCCTATGACCTCTATGAGATCGTGAACGACCAGAGGGCCGAGGCTCTGAGCAGGGTGGATCGCATCCGCAACGCCAACGACGACCTGCCAATGATGTATACCAACGGCAATGCGGAGGAGATGCTCGACCCGAGGGTGTCTGCCCTGTTCGCGGAGGACGTGAGCGCGTTCCCCCGCACGGTCATCATCTCTTCCGAGTATGACTACCTGCGCTATCAGGACGAGCTATTCGCGAAGAGGCTGCAGGATGCGGGCGTTGACGTCACCGCGATTCGCTATCGCGGCTGCGACCACGGCTTCTTCGAGATGTACGGCGTGATGCCTCAGGCTGAGGACGTCTGCCGCGTCATCTCCGAGGAGCTTGCGAAGATCTAGGGGCTTGTCGCGGCGGCCTCCTGGACGAGTGACGGTCCGGCGGGATGCTAGGTGCGTCCCGCCGGACCTTTGCGTTGACGGGCGCGTGCCGCTTGCCGGAGGGCGTGTGTGGGGTTCGCTTCGGCGGTGCCGGATTGACCGGGAGATGCGTTTACCGCCGCTTTTCCAAGTGAGCCCAGCAAGCAAATCGCGAGCTGAGCCCCAAGGGCATCGACAAGGGCGTGGGCGTGGCGCGGGCGCTGGAGTATCTGGGTCGCGCGGGAAATGCGCGCACCTTTGGCTTTGGCGATTCGGGCAACGACCTGGGTATGCTCGCTGCGGTCGAGACAGCTGTCGCCATGGGCAACGCCATGCCCGAGGTCAAGGCGGTCGCCGACTACGTGACCGACGATGTCGCGAACGACGGCACCGTCACCGCCATGCAGCATTTCGGGTTGATTTAATAAATGGCCGGGTCGCCCGCAGTATTTACACATGAAATAATAACAATATAAAGTACGAAGTATATGAAAAGTTTTG
>UQPT01000032.1:0-20818 GCA_900543045.1 uncultured Collinsella sp. | reverse complement strand
CGTTTCGAGAACTGGCTTGCTTTACGCGCTTTTTTAAGCCCCCGATCGCGCACGATGGAGAGCACATGAGACAACGAGGCCCGCGCCCGGCATGCGGGGCGCGGGCATCAAACGATTTGCCTTTTGATAAGCTCGCGATTAGGCGAAGATCTTGAACGCCGGGAAGTAGAAACCGATAGCGGCGAACACAAGGGAGAACACAATCAGACCGATGATGATCTGGGCGGAGTTCTTGCCCTGGCCCTTCTTGAGCAGGCGATAGCAGATGAAAGTCAGAACGACAGGCAGCAGGAAGGGCAACACCTTATCGAGCTGGTCCTGGAGCACCAGCGGGTCACCCTCACCGAAGGCGAACTGCACGGCAAGCTTGAGCTTAACGGTCGTGGCGATCAGGCCGCCGGTGACCATGACGCCCAGCACGTTGGCGAGGTTGCCCAGACGGTCGAAGACCTGGACGCCCGCCTTCTCGACGAGCTCCATGCCCATCTCGTAACCCTTGTGCAGGCCGAAGTACTTCAGCGGCCAGTACAGCAGGTTGATGAGCAAGAACATCACGAGCGGGCCCACAATGGAGCCGTTGTCGACGCACATAGATGCGCCGATGGAGCCGGCGATCGGGAACCAGGTGAGGTTCAGCAGGGAGTCACCAAGGCCGGCGAAGGGACCCATGAGGGAGGTCTTGATGCCGACGACGGTGTCCTTCTGATCCTCATCCGTGGTCTCCTCCAGGGCGGCGGTGATGCCAAGGATGAAGGGGATCGCGAGCGGGTGGGTGTTGAAGTACTCGAGGTGGCGCTTCATGGCGTTAACGCGCTCCTCCTTGGGGGCGTCCTTGTAGAGCTCCTCGAGGACAGGGGCAAAGCAGTAGGTCAGGGACAGCGACTGCATGCGCTCGTAGTTGTGCGCGAATTGGCAACCCTGGGTGCGCAGCAGGACCTTGTTCAGGGTGGAGTTGGAGATCTTACCCATTAGAGATCGTACTCCTCGTCATCATCGGAGCCGGCGGCAGAGGCGGCGGCAGGGGCGGGTTGATTCTTCTGGCCCTCGGTAATGACGTCCCACACGCCGGCGGCGGCGCAAGCGGCGAGCGCGATGCCCACGGTCGGGACGTTGAGGAAGGCGGCCATGATAAAGCCGAGCAGCAGGAAGATCCACATGTTCTTCTTCATCATCATGGTGAGGAGCATGGCCAGACCGACGGCGGGCATCATGCCACCGGCGGTGGAGAAGCCGGTGAGGACCCACGGAACCTGGTTCTGCAGGAAGGCCATGATGTCCTCGATCACGAAGGAGCCGATGCCCGTGGCGATGAAGACGGGAACGGCGCGGGTCAGGAAGAAGCACAGGGCGCCGGTCCAGAAGAACTTGTTGACGGCGTTGAACTTACCGGACTCGATGGCCTTGTCGGCACCGTGGACAAGCGAGACGTTAGTGGTCATGACCAAGATGTTCAGCTGCTGAACCAAGGTGGCGGTGGGGATGCCGATGGCGACTGCCAGGGCGATGGCGCTGGCGGTGTCGGTGGAACCCATGATGCCCAGGGCGGCACCGACGATGGTGCCGGAGATGACATCCGGCGGAACATAAGCGCCGATGTTGTTGACGCCGAGCCACATGAGCTCCATGGTCGCGCCGATCATGATGGCGGTCGTCATGTCACCGAGGATGATGCCGACGCCGACGGATGCCAGCAGGGGCTTGCGGAAGCCCAGGTGGGGACCGAACTGGTCCCAAGTGCACAGACCCGCCCAGATGGCGAGCAGAAGTGCCTGAAGCATAAGCCTCTCCTTCCCTATTCGCCCATCGTTCCCTCCGATGGGCACGCCCCGGGTTCACATGCCCGGAGATGGTTACTTACTTAGTAGTTCTTGAGGAGCTCGGACACGGGCTCCTTGGAATCGCGCGTGGTGGTCTGCATCCAGCAGTCGACGCCGAGGCCAATGAGCTCCTCGAAGGCGGCCTTTTCCTCGGCGGTGACGGACATGTTCTTGTGCAGGCGATGACGCTGCTCGTTGAAGCGCATGCCGGAGACGTTCAGGTAGTCGAACGGCAAGCCGTTCTCGTGCAGCTTGAGGGCGTCGATGGGGTTGGTGAAGAGCACCATCGTGGCCTTCTTGAGCTCGGTCTTCTTGAGGACCTCAATGAACTTCTCGACACCGAAGACGGAGACCTTGATGTCGGGGGCGGCGAGGCCGGCGACGGACTTCTGGACGGGGTCGTTGGCGACCTTATCCGAGACAATGATTGCCGATTCGATGCCGAAGTCGGGAATCCAAGTGGTGGCGACCTGACCGTGGATCAGGCGGTCATCGATGTCGACGAGTTTGAGTGCCATGATGTTCTCCTTTTCGTTTGCACGTTCCTTCAGTACCGTTTACGAATGCTCTGCTCGATCGAGGCGCCCACTCGGGGGATACGGGTGAGCGCCACTCGAATCGACGGGCTAACGAGCCTAGAGGTCCAAATCGTCCTCGTCTGCCTCCACGGCCGGAGCGGGAGCCTTGATCTCCTGCTGGGCCCCGGCGTGAGCGGCAGTGAGCTGGGCACGGACCGCGTCGGCGGAATCGAGGCCATCGCGGGTGAGCAGGAGCTCGACCGCAACGGGCATGGACAGGCCAGTGTAGGCAACCATGTTCATGCCGTTGAGCAGGCAGCGGGTAGTCACGTTGAATGGGGTGCCGCCGTAGATGTCGCATAGGGTGACGACGAGTTCGCACTCGGCGCTGAGGGTCTCGTAAGCCTCGCGCATCTCGGACTCGAAAGACTCCAGGCTCTTCTCGGCGGTGAGACCAAGAGCGATGACATCAGGCTGCTTGCCCGCAATCATCTCGACGGCGCCGAGGGCGGCCTGAGCGAACTCTCCGTGACTTGCAAGGATGACACCGATACGCATCTTCTGTCCTTTCATACTTATTAATTCTCTTCGTTCTGTTCGTTCTGTTCGTTCTGTTCGTTCTGTTCATTTATGTTGTTCGTTTACATTGAAATAAGAACAAACGCTCGATGAGGGAGTCGGCACTCATGAAATCCGAACGCCAGCAGGCCATTCTCGACTTGCTCGATCAACATCATTCGGTATCGGTAAACGAGATATCTAATACCCTATCTGTTTCGGATATGACCATCAGGCGTGACCTGGCCGAGCTTGCCGACAAGGGCCTTCTTGTGCGCGTACACGGAGGGGCTCAGCTTCCACACTCCGCCCACGGAACAGCCCTTTCACGTTTGACCCCGCATGAGGAGAAACGTCGTTTTCAAGTTGATCAGAAACGTGCCGCTGCTATAGCCGCCGCCCAAACCGTCTCAGCCGGCGATACGATCTTTCTCGGTGGAGGCTCCACTCTCGAGCTCATGTGTTCGTATTTGCCCCAGGAGGACATACGCGTCGTCACCAACAGTCTTCCCGTGCTGAACCTGCTAGCCGACAATCCACATATAGATCTATTCTTTGTTGGTGGCATGATGCGTCACGACACGCGAGTTTTCACCATGCCATACAACGGCCGCGGCCCCTACGGTCTATCCGCTCCCAAGGCCTACGTCTCGGCAACCGGTATTTTTGGAAACGAGGTCTTTGGCTCTCGTCCCGATGCAGCCATGGTCCTCTCAGACGCTCTTTCTCGAGCTCAGGAGCGTTATCTTGTTGTAGATGCTGAAAAAGTCGGAAGGCGCGACTTCTGCCTTTTCACCACACTGGAGGATATGACCGCGGCATTCATTAACGAGGACGCAGACCCCCGGACCATCGAGGCCCTCCGCGCCTATACCTCCGTCATTACCGCATAATCCAATTGGCAAGCCATGCTTAAACCCGAACGTCACGAACAATTACTTGAGCTGTGCGCTCAGCGCGGAATGGTCACTGTTGCCCAAGCCGCAACAATCTTTGGTATATCTGAAATGACCGCTCGAAGAGACTTCGATGAGCTCTCGCGACGCGCTGGCGTCATCCGCGAGTACGGTGGCATCCGACTTTCAAGCGGCTCCCCCATTGCCGAAGAGGTCCCGTTTTTTGAAAAGCTCTCAATCCGCTCCCCTGAAAAAGAGCATATCGCACGCACCGCTGTCAACCTCATCAGAGAGCGCGACACCATCTTCCTCGGACCCGGTTCGACTTGCGCTCTCATCGCCCGTGCGCTGCCGCGCATGCGGCTGCGCGTCATCACAAACAGCATCATCGTGCTGAACATGCTCCAGACGCGTAACGATGTGGAGATCTGGGCCCTGGGAGGACAGTATCGCAAACGATCGGGTTCTTTCGTCGGGCCCATCGCCGAAGATGCTCTCGCCCCGCTCGGTATCGACACTTGCTTTATCGGCACCAACGGCGTACTCGCCCAATCCATCTCCTGTTCTAACCTTGAGGAAGGACGCTTACAGGCGCTCGCTTGCGATCGCGCCGCCAAGCGTTACCTTGTCTGCGATTCAAGCAAGATCGGACAGATGGACTTCTTCGGCTTCTTCAATCTCGATCAAATGGACGCACTCATCACCGATGCAAATGTCAACGACAAACAGCGTTCCATGGTTCTCGAATCAACTCGCATCATCGTCGCAGAATAGGCCTGTTTTGATTTAGCTGGACACCACAGCAAAGACCCCGATTCGATAAAGCCGAATCGGGGTCTCATTATTCGCATCAAATCGCAAATAGGTCAGCAGCTACTTCTCAGTGTAGACGCTCTCGCCACCGAGATAGGTCTCGACGAGGGATAGGTCGGGGTTGAGGACGACAACCTCACCCACGTAATCGGAGGTGCCGGCACCGGTGAGCACCACATTGAGGCGACCGTCGCCCATGGCGCGGGCGTCGGCCAGGAACGCCTCGACGGCCTCAAGGTTATCCTTGTAGATGTTCAGCGTGTCAAGCCAAAGCTCGGGAGACGACACGTTGATGCCTGCTTAACTCTGCTCGCTCAGGCTAAAGACTTTGTTGAGGATCGATGATCTGATGCAAGGTGAACTTACATTGGGACGTGTCGCATTCTTCTTGCGAATCCTCAAAATCAAAGATCATGATGGCGCAGTTGGGGAGCTTTGCTGGGAGTTCGAAGCCCTCTGGGGCGGCGGCTTTGATGAATTGGCGGCTGGCGCTGCCGTGGCTTACTGCCAGGACGGTTTCAACATCATCGGCGCTCATGAGATTAGCGAGCGTGCTTACCATACGCTCTTGCAGCGCCTGACTTCCCTCCCCTCCGAAGGGGATTAAGTCCTCGCCTGGATCCCAGACATCGGTGGGCAGGGCGTCGTGGGGGCCTTCTTCGAAAGTGCCGTAGCTGCGCTCAATGATGCCTTCGCAGGGCTCGACGGCGGCGTCTGGGCCGAGGAGCTCGCATGCGATGAGCCGAGCTGTGTCCATGGCTCGGCCTAAGGGCGAAGAGACCACCTTGTCGGGGACGACGCCGTGGGCTTTGAGCCATGCAGCTGCCGCCCGTGCCTGCTGGCGGCCCAAAACGGTCAGCGGTGAATCGCAGCGACCCTGGACGAGCTTTTTTACGTTGAATTCTGTCTGACCGTGGCGGAGTAGATATAGACGTTTCATGCTCTCCCCTTCTGTATAACTTGCTGTACCGGCGCAGCCCTACTCGTGGGTATGGCCTACGTAGTCTTCGTCGATCGTGATCTTGGCAATCGACTTGGGATATTCGGATTCGACACGTTTCGCCAACGCGCGCTTTAGGTCCTCGGCGCTCATCGCCAAATCCGAGGGTCGAACACAGTCAAAAATCACATTGGTGTGCGTAGGGCCCGGCACGCAACGCAAATCGTGAATCGAAAGGCGGCCATCGATCTGTTGAGCCATTGCGTTGATGCACAGGCGCATGCTCGCCACCTTTGGATCGTCGGTCACGATGGGATCGTAATGGAGCGTGACGATCATGCCATCTTCGTCCCTAAATGCCTTTTCAATGTTGTCAAGCGTGTCGTGGCTATCCAGCGGGCTGGTCTCGGCTGCCATCTCGGCGTGAGCGCTTGCGAACTTCCTGCCCGGGCCGTAGTCGTGAACCATCAAATCGTGAACGCCCAAAACGCCGGGGTAGCTCATGATCTTGTCTCGAATGTGCTTGACCAGCTTAGGATCGGGCGCCTGGCCCAAAAGCGGGCTCACCGTATCCTGGATGAGTTCAAAACCGCTCCAGCCAATATAGGCGCCAACGGCAAGTCCAACCCAAGCATCAAGATTGACATGCGCCACCTGGGACACAATCGCGCACGCCATCACAGCACCCGTGGCAAGGACATCGTTCTTGGAATCCTGCGCGGTCGCATGCAGCGTCTCGGACTCAATGCGATCGCCGAGCTTTTGGTTGAGGGCCGCCATCCACAGCTTAACGACCATCGAAAGCGCAAGGACCGCCACCAGGGCAAGCGAGAAATCGACAGGCTCGGGGTGGATGACGCGCTCAACCGAGGACTTGATAAGCTCAAGGCCGATCAGCAGCACGAGCGCCGCCACGACCAGACCCGAGAGACACTCGTAGCGGCCATGTCCGTATGGATGTTCGGGGTCTGCCGGCTTGCTCGCCAGCTTAAAGCCAAGCACGCTCACGATGTTTGAGCTTGCGTCGGACAGGTTGTTCATGGCGTCCGCCACAATCGAAACCGATCCCGACAGCACGCCAATTGCACCCTTCGCAGCGCATAGTGCCACATTGGCGAGAATACACACCACGCCCGTCAACGTGCCCACGCGCGCACGGTCGCCCTGCGCACGACGAACGATCCACTCGACCATCTTCATCAGCCCCCACGGTGCTACCTATATATCTATTGCTCAAACGGATTGTAGTGTAGCCACTTTGTCCTCCAGATACAAAAAGGCCGCAACCCACACGGGCCACGGCCTTGGAATGTGCCATGCGGAACTGTCCCTTTGTCATATCGTGCGGTACCGGCCGATTGCGCGGTATTTTTCGTAGCGGAGGTTTGTGAGGGTCATGTCATCGAGCCGCCCAAGCGTATCGAAGGCATCAAATGCCGAGGACATGACGGCACCGGCGATCTCCTCATGCGACAGGCCCCTATCGTCGACAATGCCGTCAATGATGCCGAGCGCCAACAGATCGGGGGCCGTGAGCTTCAGCGCCTCGGCGGCCTCATTCGCGCGCTCGGTATCCTTCCACAGGATCGACGCACAGGCCTCGGGGCTCACGACCGAATAGGCCGAGCTCGAGAGCATCAGGATGCGGTCGGCCACGGACAGCGCCAGCGCGCCGCCGGAGCCGCCCTCGCCTGTCACCACCGAGACAATCGGCGTCTTAAGACCGCTCATCTCCATGAGATTCCGGGCAATCGCCTCGCCCTGGCCGCGCTCCTCGGCACCGATGCCGCAAAACGCGCCCGAAGTATCGACCAGGCACAGAACCGGTCGACCAAACTTTTCGGCCTGGCGCATCAGGCGACGCGCTTTGCGGTAGCCCTCGGGATGCGCCATGCCAAAGTTGCGGCGCATACGCTCTTTGGTCGTGGTGCCGCGCTCGATGGCGATGACCGTTACGGGGCGTCCATCTTTCCAGCCGATGCCGGCCACCACAGCGGCGTCGTCGCCAAAGTAACGGTCGCCGTGCAGCTCCACAAATCCATCCAGACCCAGCGAGATCATCTCACCTGCCGTGACGCGATCTGCCGAGCGGGTCTGCTTGACAATCTCGAGCGCGGTTTTTGGTGCCGACGAGCGCTTAAACAAGTGTCCCAGCTTTTTGCCGCGGCGACCCATATGCACGATCTCATGCGGTGCCCCCAGGCTGGGTGCGTGCCCTTCGTGCAGTACCAGCAGCTCGCCTACCGTGAGCGCAATCTCGCCACGCGGAACAACGGCATCGCAAAAGCCGTGCTCCAGCAAAAACTCGGAACGCTGGAATCCCTTGGGCAGGCGCTTGTGCATGTTCTGCTCGATCACGCGCGGGCCGGCAAATGCCGTCAGGGCATCGGGCTCGGCCAGGATAATGTCGCCCTCCATGGCAAAGCTCGCGGTTACGCCTCCGGTCGTGGGGTCGGTGAGCACCGTGATATACAGACCGCCCGCCTCGCTGTGGCGCCTAACCGCCGCAGAAATCTTGGCCATCTGCATCAGCGATGTCACGCCCTCTTGCATGCGCGCGCCACCCGAAACGGTAAAGCCGACAACTGGCAATCCCAGCTCGGTCGCACGCTCAAATGTGCGACAGATCTTCTCGCCCACCACGGAACCCATCGAGCCCATCATAAAGTTGGCGTCCATAAAGAAGAGTGCCGTATCGCAGCCGCAAATTTTGCCCCTGCCGCACACAACGGCATCGCGCTCGCCCGAACGCTCGACCGTGCCCTTGAGCTTGTCGGCATAGCCGGGAAACGAGAGGAAGTCCTCCGACGCCAGATTGACATCCCATTCCTCAAACGTGCCCTCGTCGACCGTCATGCGCATACGCGCGCGACCGCTCACGCGAAAATGCTTGCCGCAACGGGGGCAGACCTCAAGGTTGTCGTGCAGGCGTGCCTCATCGATCACGCGGCGACACTCCGGACACTTGATAAACACGTGGCGCGCGGGAAACTCGGCGCACGACTCGGTCATCGGCCCCTCAAGGACATTGACCGCCTTCGCTTTTCTATTCATCAGCATAGAGATGCCCCATCAGATCGGTGTGATACATGCCCGACAAAAACTCGTCGTTTGCCAGCACGTCGAGCTGAAGCTCGCTATTTTCGCTCACGCCCTCAATCACGAGCTCGCCCAGGGCCGAGCGCATCTTGCGAATGGCACCGTCACGCGTGGGCGCGCACACGATGAGCTTGCCGAGCATGGAGTCGTAGTACGGCGGAACTTTCGCTCCGGTAAACATGGCGGAATCCCAGCGCACGCGCGGACCACCCGGCACACGCAACGCGGTGACCGTTCCACATGACGGTAGAAAGTCCGGCGTTTCGGCATTGATGCGGCACTCCATGGCGTGGTTGCGGACCGGCATGTCCTCCTGCTCAAACGGCAGAGGCTGGCCAGCTGCCACGCGCAGCTGCCACTTGACCAAGTCGGTATCGGTCACAAACTCCGTAACCGGATGCTCCACCTGCAAGCGCGTGTTCATTTCCATAAAGTAGAAATTGCCGTCATCTGAGTACAGAAACTCAATGGTGCCGGCGCCCTCATAGCCAACGGCACGAGCCAGGTCGCGCGCGGCCTTGTGGATGCGCGCGCGAATATCATCGCGTCCGTCGAGGCACGGCGCGGGGCTCTCCTCGATCAGCTTTTGGTTGCGGCGCTGCACCGAGCACTCACGCTCGCCGAGCGAAAACACATGGCCCTGCTTATCGGCCATAATCTGTACCTCAACGTGATGCGCCGGCGCAACGAACTTCTCCATGTAGCACTCGCCGTCGCCAAAAACGGCCTCACCCTCGGCACGCGCCTCGATGAACGCCTTTGCCGCATCTTCCACGCGCTCGACCTTGCGAATACCGCGACCGCCGCCGCCCGCGCGCGCCTTAATAAGCACGGGGCAGCCGATGCGCTCGGCCTCGGCCGTTGCTTCCTCGGGGCTTTTGAGCAAATCGCAGCCCGGCACGATGGGCACGCCCGCAGCAGCGGCCGTTCGGCGTGCGGCGTCCTTGTCGCCCATGCTGTCGATCACCTCGGCCGAAGGACCGACAAACGCCAGACCGAACTTGTCGCAGTCGCGCACGAAGCTCGCCTTCTCGGAAAAGAAGCCATAGCCGGGATGGATCGCCTTTGCCCCCGACTTTACGGCACAGGTGAGCACGGCATCGTCGTTGAGGTAGCTCTCGGCAAGACGCGGGCCGCCGATGCAATACGCCTCGTCGGCAAGCTGCACGTGTAGCGCGTCCGCATCGGCCGTGGAATAAACGGCGACGGTCTTGATGCCCATATCGCGGCACGCGCGGATAACACGGACCGCGACTTCGCCGCGGTTGGCGATGAGTACTTTGTCGAACATGGAGCCTTCCTTAGCTTTCGTGCATGAGTGCAAAAGACATATCGGCGCGGCAGCAAACCTCACCGTTGACGCTCGCAGTACCCGTCGCAAAGCGGAACGGCCCGCGCGCACGCGTGATGGAGCACACTAGATCCACCGTGTCGCCCGGGCGCACCGGACGCTTAAAGCGCACCTTGTCCAGACTCGTGTAGAACGGCGTCGCGCCGCGCGCCTCCTCATCGCCCATCAGCAGCACGCAGCAGTTCTGGGCGAGCATCTCGCACTGAATCACGCCGGGAACGACCGGGTTTCCCGGAAAATGTCCCTGCAAAAAGTACTCGTCGCCTGTAATCGCGATCTTGCCGTGGGCCTCGTCGCCCACCAGCTCGGCTTCGTCGAGCAAAAGCATCGGCTCGCGATGCGGTAATAGCTTCTTGAGCTCTTCTTTGTTCATGGATATCACCTATCCGATCCTCATGAGGCAGCTGCCAAACTCCACGAGGTCGCCGTCGGCCACGCAGATCTCGAGCACCTCACCGTCTGCCTCGGCCGTCACCTCGTTGAGAACCTTCATGGCCTCGATGATGCAGAGGGTCTCGCCGGCCTTGACCTTGGAGCCCACGCGCACAAACGGCTCGTCGCCCGGCGCAGGGGCAGCATAGAAGACGCCCACCATGGGAGCAGTCACCTCGGTGCCCTTGGGCTCCGGCGCGGCGGCAGGTGTCTGCGTGGCGGGTTCCGGTGCGGCAGGCGCGACTGTGGGAGCTGCAACTTGAGCGGCCACGGCACCCGGCATAGGCACGGGCACGGCAACCGGCTGCGCGGCACTCGCGCGCTCGAGTTCGACCGCGGTGCCATCGGGCTCCTCAACACGTACGCGCGTAAGGCCGCGGTCCTCCATCACATCGGCTATCTCGGCAAGTCTTTTGGAATCCATGCTCTAGCTCCTCGTATATCTACGCAGCGCGATGGCGGCGTTGTGCCCGCCAAAGCCCAGGTTGGTCGAAAGCGCCCAGGTAAGGTCGGCGCGAACCGCTCGATTAGGCGTGTAATCAAGATCGCAGGCGGGATCGGGCGTGTGGTAGTTAATGGTCGGGGGCACCACGCCCTGCTCGAGCGCCATGGCACAGGCCATGACCTCGATGGCCCCCGTGGCACCGATCATGTGCCCGGTCATCGACTTGGTCGACGAGACGTGCGCGGCGCGTGCCGCGTCCTCGCCGAGCGCCCGCTTAATGCCTGTCGTCTCGGACGAATCGTTGAGCTTGGTCGAGGTGCCGTGGGCGTTGATGTAGAGACCCTCGGAAGGCTTGACGTCGCCCTCGGCTACCGCCAGCGATATCGCACGGGCAATGCCGGCGGCATCGGGGTCGGGGCTCGTAATGTGATAGGCATCATCGGTGTTGCCGTAGCCCACGACCTCGGCATAAATGTGCGCACCGCGCGCCTGCGCATGCTCCATGCTCTCGAGTACCAGCACGCAGGCGCCCTCACCCATCACAAAGCCATCGCGGTCTGCGTCGAACGGGCGGCAGGCCGTCGCGGGATCGGGGTTGGTGGTCAATGCGCGGCAGGACGTAAAGCCTGCAACAGCATCGGGGATAATGGCCGCCTCGGCACCGCCCGCGAGGATCGCGTCGGCATAGCCGTGCTTGATAGCACGGAACGCCTCGCCCACCGCATGGGCCGAGGTCGCGCACGCAGTCACGACTGGCAGGGTCGGTCCCTTTGCCTTGTGACGGATTGCGATATTGCCCGATGCCATGTTGGGGATCATCATCGCGATCATGTAAGGCGATGCGCGGCGGGGCCCACGGTCGGCAATCGTATGGACGTTGTCGACGAGCGTCTGCATGCCGCCCACGCCCGACCCCACGTAAACGCCCAGGCGCTCGCGATCGATGGCGCCTTCGGCATCAAAGCCCGCATCGTGCATGGCCTCGTCCGAAGCCACCAGCGCAAACTGAACGCAGGGATCGAGATGCTTGGCGTCACGCTTGCCAAAGTACTCGTTGCCGTCAAAGCCCTTGACTTCGGCCGCCACCTTGACGGTAAACGCATCGGTATCGAAGTGCGTGATCGGGCCGATGCCACAGGTCCCGGCGCACATGGTCGCCCAGGTGGCAAGCGCGGTGTTGCCGAGCGGCGATACGGCACCGATGCCGGTGATTGCAACTCTCTGTTCCATCATGGTCTCCTCATCCAAGCCGTTCTTCGGCCCTGGTTTCTACATCGCCATTCCGCCGTCGACGCGCACGACCTCGCCCGTAATGTAGGCAGCCGCATCACTCGCTAAAAAGCGCACCACGCCGGCCACTTCCTCGGGGCGTGCCATGCGCTTAAGGGGAATCTGTTCCTCGGTTGCCGTACGCACCTTCTCCGAGAGCTTTGCCGTCATATCTGTCTCGACAAACCCGGGGGCGACCGCGTTCGCTCGTACGCCACGAGGCGCAAGCTCGCGCGCCACCGCCTTGGTAAGCCCTATCACGCCCGCCTTGGAAGCAGCGTAGTTGGCTTGCCCGGCATTGCCCATCAGGCCCACGACCGAGCTCATGTTGACGACGCAACCGCCGCGCTGGCGCATAAAGGTCTTGGTGAGCGCGCGCGTCATATTGAATGTTCCCTTGAGATTGACATCGAGCACGCGATCGAATGCGTCATCGCCCATGCGCATGAGCAGGCCATCGCGGGTGATGCCGACATTGTTGACGAGCGCCCAAATGGAACCAAAGTCGTTGAGGACCGCTTCCACACACGCGTTGACGGCAGCGGGATCGGCCACGTCGCATTGATATGCGCGTGCCGTGGCGCCAACCGCCTCACAGGCTTCGCACGTCTCGCGCGCCGCATCGACGCTGCCGGCATAGACGACGGCGATATCAAAGCCGTCCTCCGCCAGACCGACAGCGCAGGCGCGGCCGATACCCCGCGAGCCGCCCGTGACCAGTGCCACGCGACGTGAGTCGTTGCGCTCGAGCGCGCCGTTGTTCAAGTTGCCCATGTCATTCCTTTCGGGTTACAGCCCTGTGGACTATGCGAGCTCGTCGGCAATAGCTGCGACCTGCTCGGCCGTTTCGCACGAATACACGCGAACGTCGCTCAGCGTACGCTTGGCCAGGCCCGACAGCGTTTTGCCAGGGCCGACCTCAATAAACGTGTCGATGCCCTGATTCTGCAGAGCATGCAGCGTGTCGACCCAACGAACGGCATGACTCACCTGATTGGCCAAGACATCCGATGCCGCTCGCGGGTCCGCCGGATAGGGCGCCGCCGTCATGTTAGCCATGACCGGAATCAGCAGCGGTGACGGCGCGTGGCCGGCTTGGATATACGTCGCCAGCCCCTCAGTCGCCTCGGCCATATAGGGGCTATGAAATGCGCCCGACACCGCGACTTTCATAGCGCGGCCGCCAGCCTCTTTTACTAGGACGTCGAGCTCCTGCAGCGCCTCGGGCGCTCCGGCAACAACCGTCTGCTGCGGACTGTTGTAGTTGACCGGCCAGCAGTCCTCGCCGGCCTGTTTTGCCAGGTTCTCGACTTGCGCCGCATCGAGCTTGATGACGGCGCGCATGCCGCCCGGATGGCGCTCGGCAGCCGCGGCCATCAGCGCCGCGCGCTCGCACACGAGCTCAAAGCCCGCTCGCGTATCGAACGCCCCCGCAAAGGTGAGCGCGGCGACCTCGCCAAGCGAAAAACCCGCACAGGCGGCAGGTACCACGCCGCGCTCACGCAGGGCGGCAGCCGCTGCCAGATCGTGAACGAACACGCACGGCTGCGTGTTCTCGGTCTGCGAGAGTTCCTCCTTGGAGGCGCTTCGGCACTGCTCACTGGTCCCCGGGCGCACCTCGTCGGCAATGGCGAACACCTCGGCGGCCGCCGGCGATGCCTCGATCAGGTCGACGCCCATCGCGGGGTGCTGGGCGCCCTGGCCGGCAAACAGAAACGCTACGCCACCCATGCGCACGCACCCTTCAGGACGTGCTCGGCGCCATCGACCAGGTCGTCAACGATTTCACGTGCACTTTGGCGCTCGTTTACCATGCCGGCAATCTGTCCACACAAAAACGAGCCCTCTTCGTAATTGCCGTCCTTGGCGGCCTTGCGAAGGGCGCCCGTGCCCATGGCCCCGAGCTCCTCGACGCTTACGCCCGCCGCCTCGCTCTTGGCGTAGGCGTTGGTGAAGGGGCTCTTGAGGGCACGCACCGGGTGTCCCGTCGAGCGGCCGGTCGCACGCGTCGAGGTGTCGTTGGCCTTCAGGACCATCTCCTTGTACTGCTCCGATACGGTGCACTCGTTTGCGACCAGAAAGCGTGTTCCCACCTGGACGCCGGCAGCGCCGAGCATAAAGGCGGCCGCCACACCACGGCCATCGGCGATGCCGCCGGCCGCCACAACGGGGATATCGACCGCATCGACAACCTGCGGCACCAATGCCATCGTCGAGGTCTCGCCAATATGGCCGCCCGATTCGGCGCCCTCGGCAACAACCGCCGTGGCTCCACGACGCGCCACGAGGCGCGCCAGCGCCACCGAGGCAACAACCGGGATGACCTTGATGCCCGCCTCGTTCCACGCCTTCATGTACTTGGTGGGATTGCCGGCACCCGTCACGACGACCGGCACCCGCTCGTCAATAACGACCTGCGCGACTTCGTCGGCAAACGGGCTCATGAGCATGACATTGACACCAAAGGGCTTATCCGTCCTGGCGCGCAGCTCGTGAATCTGGTCGCGCAGCCAGTTGGCGTCGGCGTTCATGGCCGCGATGATCCCTAAGCCGCCCGCCTCGGACACAGCGGACGCCAGTGAGGCGTCGGCAATCCAGGCCATACCGCCCTGGAACACGGGCTTTTCGATGCCGAGTAGATCGCAGAGAGGAGACTTGAGCATCACTACTTCTCCAATGCCGCCTCGACCGTATCGGCGAACTCGCCGACCGTCTTGGGGTTCTCCTCGGTATCGAGCTGGATGCCAAACTCGTCCTCGACGGCGACGAGGATCTCGACGGTGCCCAGACTGTCGAGACCAATCTCCTCGAGCGTGGACTCGGGCTTCATCTCGACATCGTCAAGGCCGGCGGTCTCGCGGATAACGTCGCAAACGCGCTCGAAGGTCTTCTGATCTGCCATGGTAGTTCTCCTTTGTTTGTGCCCTAGGGCGTTTTTATTTCCTATGTGCGACTACTTCCAACGAAGCAGATAGCCACCTATATCCAGGCCGGCGCCAAATCCAACGAGGGCGATGGTGTCGCCCGCATTCAGTGCGTCGGTGCGTGCCAGCCGGTCAAGCGCAAAGGGAATGCAGGCGCTCGAAATGTTGCCGGTCTCGCGCAGCGTTCGAACCACGCGCTTGTCTGGCACACCGAGGCGTTTGACCGCCTGGCTCAGGATTCGTTCGTTAGCCTGATGGAATACAAAATGGTCGATGTCCTCGACCGAAATGCCCGCATCGCTCGCAAGCTTATGGACCGTGTCGCAAATCGCGTTGACGCCGAACTTGAACACGCGGCGGCCATTCATGGACAGCACGCTCTCGCTATCTGCGGAGGCCTTAAACGGCGAGGTGCCGACCAGACCGGGAACGCGCAACGTCTCGACGTCGGGCGCCGTCGAAAGCTCAACGGCAAGGGGGCTGTCTCCCCCAGCCTCAATCACCGCGGCGCCTGCCCCATCGCCAAAGAGCACGCAGGTGGCGCGGTCGGTCCAGTCGAGCGCGCGCGTCATCTGCTCGGCTGCAACGATAAGCACGCGCCTGGCACGACCGCGGGCGATATAGCCCTCGGCGACATCGAGCGCAAATACGAAGCCGGCACAAGCCGCCGAAACGTCGAAGGCAGGACATGTGGCACCCAGGCGCTCAGCAACGGCGCACGCTTCGGCGGGAACGAGATGATCGCCCGTCGTCGTCGAACAGACGATAAGATCCAGCTGACTCGCATCGATTCCGGACGTCTGGAGCGCTTGCTCGCTCGCTGCCACGGCAAGGTCGTCGAGCGACTCGGTGGTGCACACATGGCGGCTCTTGATGCCCGTGCGGGTAAAAATCCACTCATCCGAGGTATCGAGGAACTCGGACAGCTCGTCATTGGAAACACTGCGCTTGGGAAGCGCCGAGCCTGTTCCAAGAATCGTGAAACCCATCACTAACCTCCTTTGAGTTGTTGACGTGTTTACATCGACCAAGAGAGGATAGCGCATTTCAGTCGTTGTTAACGTGTTAACATTAAATTGTCCAAATGCGACAAAGGCTTCACATTGTGTCTCTCTCGACACCATTGCGTTATTCACTTATTCATTAAGGAGGTAGCAGCCGTTATGGATGCCAAATTAACGATAGTCGACGTAACCGGATCGACCAACAATGACCTGCTCGAAGCAGGAAAACAGGGAGCGCCGCACGGCACAGGACTTGCCGCCCGGGCTCAGACAGCAGGACGCGGCCGGCGCGGCCACAAGTGGGATTCAACCGCCGGCAACCTATTGCTTTCGATTGTCCTGCGTCCATGCGTTAATCCTGCGAAGTACTCTGGTCTTGCTGCCGTCAGCGGCCTAGCGGTGCTCGAGGCGCTCGAAAAACAGGGTCTTGCAAACGAAATTGGCCTCAAATGGCCCAACGACCTGGTCGCGCGTGAACGCAAACTCGGCGGCATTCTGGTCGAGGCCGCACGCGATAACGAAGGCAAACCTTTCGCCGTATGCGGCATTGGCGTCAATGTGAACTATGCGCCCCAAGAGGTGCCCGATGGCGGCCTGGCGGCAATTGGCCTCTCGGACCTTAACGAGAACGTTCCTGCCGTCGACATGCTCCTCGATGAGGTCTATCACGCAGTTATAGACGCTGTAGATGCCTGGGCAGAGCGCCTCAACGCCAAAGAAAAAGACGCCGGTCCGATCGCGCCCGTCCACGACGAATATATCGCTCACCTCAATTGGATTGGGAAGCACGTTATCGCCCGCTCACCCGCTGGAGACGAGCTGGCACGCGGCATCTTTAAAACCGTCGATGCCTTTGGTCGCGCGTGCATCGAAACGGAAGACGACTTGCGATCCTTCCATTTTGAGGAGGCATCGCTGCGCCCCGTGAGCGAATAGGGCGCCGCAGCCACCTACTCGTCAGCATTGTCCGACAGTCCAAACCACCATTCAAAACAAAAGGGCCCCGCTACCGTAACGGCAGCGGGGCCCTTTAAGCTATGAGCGATATCGCTTAGAGCTTGATGTCGATGTCGACGCCAGCGGGAAGGTCGAGACGCATGAGCGAATCAACGGTGCCCGAGGTGGGGTCGAGGATGTCGATGAGGCGCTTGTGGGTGCGCATCTCGAACTGCTCACGGGAATCCTTGTTCACGTGCGGCGAACGGATGACCGTGTACAGGTTGCGCTCGGTGGGCAGGGGGACGGGACCGGAAACGCGAGCGCCGGTCTTCTGAGCGGTCTCGACGATGAGCTTCGCGGACTGATCGACGACCTCGTGATCATAGCCCTTGAGGCGAATGCGGATCTTCTGGGTAGCCAACTTAAACCTCCAAAGAGTGCGAGAGATGTTCTCGCGGATTACGTAACAGGGAGCTCGAACTTAGGCGTTCTTGCTCATGACCTCGTCCACGATGGACTTGGGCGCGGGCTCATAAGAGTCGAACTGCATCGTGTAGGATGCACGGCCCTGGGTCTGGGAGCGAAGGTCGGTAGCGTAACCGAACATCTCGCCCAGCGGCACCTTGGCACGGATGAGCTTGCTGTTCTTGCGATCCTCCATGCCCTCGATCTTGCCGCGGCGACCGGAGAGGTTGCCCATAACGTCGCCCATGTACTGCTCGGGGGTCTCGACCTCGACAGCCATGATCGGCTCGAGCAGCTGCGGATCGGACTTCTTGAGGGCGTCCTTGATAGCCATGGAACCGGCGATCTTGAAGGCGGCCTCGGAGGAGTCGACCTCGTGGTAAGAACCGTCGAAAAGGGTGACCTTAACGTCGAGGACCGGGAAGCCGGCGATAACACCGGTGTTCAGGGCCTCCTGGATGCCCTTGTCGATGGACGGGATGTACTCCTTGGGCACGACGCCGCCGACGATAGCGTTGACGAACTCGTAGCCGAAGCCCTCCTCCATCTTCTCGAGCTTGATGACGGCGTGGCCGTACTGACCGCGACCACCGGACTGACGGACGAACTTGCCCTCAGCCTTCTCGACGTCGTGACCGGCGGTCTCGCGGTAGGCAACCTGGGGCTTACCGACGTTAGCGTCAACCTTGAACTCGCGGAGCAGACGGTCGACGATGATCTCGAGGTGCAGCTCGCCCATGCCGGCGATGATGGTCTGGCCGGTCTCGTGGTTGGTGGACACCTGGAAGGTCGGGTCCTCCTCGGCGAGCTTGGTCAGAGCCAGGGACATCTTGTCCTGCTCGGCCTTGGTCTTGGGCTCGATGGCAACGTCAATAACGGGCTTAGCGAACTCAATCTTCTCGAGGACGATCTCCTTGCCCTCGGCGCACAGGGTGTCACCGGTGGTGGAGTTCTTGAAGCCGACGCAAGCGACGATGTCGCCGGCGGCAGCGTCGTCACGGTCGATACGCTCGGCGGCGTTCATCTCGAGGATGCGGCCGAGGCGCTCGCGCTGACCGTTGGAAGCGTTGACAACGTAGGAGCCGGACTCGGCGCGGCCGGAGTAAACGCGGACGTAGGTGAGCTTACCGACGAACGGGTCGGTCATGATCTTGAAGACCAGGCCGGAGAAGGGCTCGTCGAAGGAAGGATGACGCTGGATCTCCTCGCCGGTGTCCGGATCGGTACCGGTGACGGCCTCGACGTCGAGCGGGCTGGGCAGGTAGTCGACGACAGCGTCGAGCAGCTCCTGAACGCCCTTGTTCTTGTAGGCGGAGCCCACGAAGACGAGGTTGAGCTCGTTGGCCAGAACGCCCTTGCGCAGAGCGGCCTTGAGCTCCTCGACGGTGAAGTCCTCCTCCATGAGGATCTTCTCCATGAGCTCGTCGTCAAAGCTGGCAGCAGCGTCGAGGAGCTCCTCGCGCTTGGTGGCAGCGATGTCGGCGAACTCAGCCGGGATCTCGTCCATCGGCTCGGGGTAGGTCATGCCCTTGTCGTCGGCCTTGAAGTCCCAAGCAGTCATGGTGACGAGGTCGATGACGCCCCAGAAGTTGTCCTCGGCGCCCATCGGGACCTGAGCGGCCACGGCGTTGGCGTCGAGACGATCCTTCATGGTCTCGATAGCATTGAAGAAGTCAGCGCCCACGCGGTCATACTTGTTGATGAAGGCGATGCGGGGGACGTTGAAGGTAGAAGCCTGACGCCAAACGGTCTCAGACTGGGGCTGAACGCCGGCAACGGCGTCGAAGACGGCGACAGCGCCATCGAGGACGCGCAGGCAGCGCTCGACCTCGGCGGTGAAGTCAACGTGGCCCGGGGTGTCGATGATCTGGATGCGGTAATCCTTACCGTCCTTGTTCCAGAAGCACGTGGTAGCAGCGGAGGTAATGGTTACGCCGCGCTCCTGCTCCTGAACCATCCAGTCCATGGTGGCAGCGCCCTCATGGACCTCACCGATCTTGTGGGTCTTACCGGTGTAGTAAAGAATACGCTCGGTCGTGGTGGTCTTACCAGCATCGATGTGAGCCATGATGCCGATGTTACGGGTATCGGAAAGCTTGTACTTAGGCTTAGCCATGTTAGTTCCTTACCTTAACTTACCAACGATAGTGAGAGAACGCGCGGTTGGCCTCGGCCATCTTGAAGACGTCCTCACGCTTCTTGACGGAAGCGCCCAGGCCGTTGGAGGCGTCGAGGATCTCGTTGGCGAGACGCTCGGCCATGGTCTTCTCCTTGCGAGCGCGGGAGAAGTTGACGATCCAGCGGATGCCCAGAGCGGTGGAACGACGGGAGTTGACCTCCATCGGGACCTGATAGGTAGCGCCACCGACACGCTTGGGCTTAACCTCGAGCGTGGGCTTGACGTTGTCCATAGCCTTCTTGAAGGTAGCGAGAGCGTCGCCACCCTCGGACTTCTCGGCAACGATCTCGAAAGCGGTGTAAACGATGCGCTCAGCGGTGGCCTTCTTGCCGTCAAGAAGGACCTTGTTGATGAGCTGAGTCACCAGGCGGTTGTTGTAAACGGCGTCAGGCTGAACCTCACGACGATTAGCTGCTGCACGACGCGGCATGTGAAATCTCCTTAAGTGTCTACCGTGCGACGCTTAAGCGGCACACGGCGAAAGTATCAAAACGTTATCTGGCTTATTTGGCCTTGGGGCGCTTAGCACCGTACTTGGAACGGGCCTGCATACGGTTCTGGACCGGAGCAGCGTCGTAGGCGCCACGGATGACGTGATAACGGACACCAGGGAGGTCACGGACACGACCGCCGCGGACGAGCACGATGGAGTGCTCCTGCAGGTTGTGGCCCTCACCCGGGATGTAAGCAGTAACTTCGATGCCGTTGACAAGGCGAACACGGGCAACCTTACGAAGAGCCGAGTTCGGCTTCTTGGGGCTCGTGGTGAAGACGCGGGTGCACACGCCGCGCTTCTGGGAGTTGTGCTGCAGAGCAGCGTTCTTGGACTTCTTGGGCACGGAACGACGGCCCTGGCGAACCAGCTGGTTAATAGTAGGCAAAGCGTACTCCTTCTCGAATGATTCCAGCTTTCTGTAAAGTGCAACGGCTTGAATCGAGGGGTCAGCATCCCCCTACGAAACACGCAGTTCGATAGGATACGTGGCGTTAGCTGTGCCGTCAACAGACCACGCCGCCGGGCGTATCCCAAAATTGGCATATTTCCGCAAAGCCTACACAAAAGGAATCCCCTCCTGTGCGCTTGGGAGGATCCCCGGACCGGGCGGCCCAGGTTTTAAGTTTGCTGCTCTACAGTCCTGCGCAAGACGGAAAGCACATTAAGTGCTTTC
>UQPT01000031.1:0-21247 GCA_900543045.1 uncultured Collinsella sp. | reverse complement strand
TAGAACCGAAACCGCCGGCTCCTCGGTCGGTTTTGTCTAGTTCTTCTACTTCTATGAGGTTGACCGTGGGGACTTCTTGGATGACGAGTTGGGCTATGCGGTCGCCTTTATTGATTTGAATGTTAATGGAAGGATCCAGGTTGATGAGAATAACCTTGAGTTCTCCTCGGTAGTGGGCGTCGATGAGGCCCGGCGTATTGACTATAGACAGGCCCTGCTTGATGGCCAAGCCGCTGCGGGGCTGGACGAAGCCGGCGTAGCCATCGGGCAGGGCGATGGCCAGCCCCGTAGAGACCAGACGGCGTTCGAAGGGCTTCAGGACGCAGTCCTCGTTGGAGCGCAAATCCAAGCCGGCATCAGTGGGATGGGCGTATTTGGGAAGCTCAACGGTGGGATCGAGACGCTTTATGTTGACGGTAATGTTGGACATGGAATCACCTTAGCTTGTCGAGCTCTTGCAGAAACTCATCGACGTCTTTGAAATCGCGGTAGACCGAAGCAAAGCGAATGTAGGCCACCTTGTCGATCTTGGCCAAACGCTTGAGCACCATGTCACCCAACTCATGGGACGTGACGGCCGTCAGTGTGCGAGAGCGCAACTCGACCTCGATGTCATCGATAATCTCATTGAGCTTCTTAGTGTCGATATCGCGCTTGATGGTGGCGCGCATCAAGCCGACAAGAAGCTTATTGCGATCGAACCGCTGCTTAGTTCCATCTGACTTAATGACCTCGATAGGGTCCTCGCATCGCTCAAACGTTGTAAAGCGGTAGTTACACGAGCAACATTCGCGACGGCGCTTAATGGTGTTATTTGACTCCTGCATACGGGAATCAACGACGCGGGTATGTGCCTTGCCGCATTTGGGACAGCGCATGGTACCTCCTCTTAAACGATAACAAGGGTACCATGCGCAGCGCGATAATGATTACGAACGAGCAGGAACCTTAAGATGCGCACCGGCGGCGAGCGAACCATGCTCCAGATGATTGACGCTACGGATCATGTCGGAAGTCTCTTGCGTGGAAAGGCCTTCGATTGGATATTCTTCGGCAAGCGACCAAAGAGAATCGCCAGGCTGAACGCGAATGGTCTCGTAGGTAATGTTGGAAACGGACTCGGCATACGCGGCGTGACGAGCGCTAAAGACCGACATAGCGAGGACAAAGAAGAGCGTAAGCGCAACGGCGACGGCGACAATCGTCGGAACCTTCAGGGCAACGCGGGCCGGCGCGACTACAGCCTGCTGATTGCGCGCAGGCTTTACGGTCAAAGGCTGAAAGCCGGAGCGGCCACCCTGAACAACCGTAAAAGTGGGTTCTGCAGGCGTCTCGAGCTTAAGGGCGAGGTTTCCCTGGACCATATTCGTTACGTTCATCATGTTCTCCTCTCGCGTGTTTTGCTGAGAACAGTTTTATCAAGCCGCGCGGACAAAAATGTCTAGCGCGAGAACGAATGTTCGGTTATTATTATCTTCGAACAGTTGTTCCTGTCAAGCAAAATTCGAACATTTGTTTGACATGGGTAGAGAGGATGCCCTGATGGCTCGCAAAATTACCAAGCGTCAGCAGCAAATTTACGACTTCATCAAGGAATATCAGCAGGAGAAGGGTTATCCGCCTAGCGTGCGCGAGATGGCTTCTGCCGTGGGCCTTTCCTCCCCCAGCACCGTGCACGCCCATCTCTCTGCCCTGGAGGCGCGCGGGCTACTCAAGCGCGATGCCACCAAACCGCGCGCCCTGGAACTCTTTAACGAGGATGGTTCCTCTGTCTCAATTTCCAAATCTGACGAGCCCACCGCACCTCGCGGAACGGTCTCGCTACCGCTCGTTGGTCGCGTCGCGGCTGGGATTCCCATTCTGGCAGAGCAGAATATCGAAGACACGTTTACTATCCCGACCGAAATCGCCACTGATCAAGGTTCCTTTATCCTTGAGGTGCATGGGAGCTCAATGATCAATGTCGGCATCTTCAATGGCGATTACATCATCGTCCGTGAACAAAAGAGTGCCATGAACGGCGAAATTGTCGTGGCCATGATTGATGGTTCGGCGACCGTCAAGACGTTCTACAAGGAGCAGGGGCGTGTGCGCTTGCAGCCCGAGAACGACACTATGGAACCTATCTATGCAACGAATCCCGTTATCCTGGGCAAAGTCGTCGGCTTGATGCGCCGGTTCTCGTAATGCAAAAACGCATAACCATCTTTGATACCGTCCGCGGGTTTACGATGATTTCTATGGCAGGTTTTCACGCTTGCTATGATCTCGCCTACCTGTACGGCTGGGATATGCCTTGGTTTACCCAGACTGTCTTTCAAGACGTCTGGCGAGCCAGCATCAGCTGCGTATTTTTGTTTATCGCGGGTTGGATGTGCACGCTCTCACGCAACAATGCCAAACGAGCGGCTAAGTACGCTGCCGCAGCTTTGGTCGTCTGGATCGCAACAACGCTCGTATCGGTCGACGATTCAGTGAACTTTGGCATCATTTATTGCATGGCGGTGTGCACCGCGGTGGTTGCGTTCACCCGTCCGTTACTCCAAAAATTACCGGGCTCATGGGGCATCGCAGCGTGCCTTGTTCTTTTTGCCCTAACCTGGGGCATTCCAAAGGCGGTCTACCCACTCCCCTACCTGGCATGGCTTGGATTCCCAGGCCCGGGTTTTGTTTCGGGAGATTACTATCCGCTCATACCGTTTGTCTTTATGTACCTTACCGGCTTTTTTGCTGCCCAGGCAGCACAAACATCAAGTCTCGAAGCGCCAGCATGGGCATACGCCAATCCTATCCCGGCGCTCGCAGTCCTGGGTCGGCATGCCTTACCGTTCTACCTGCTCCATCAGCCAGTCATTCTAGGCGTGCTAGAAATCGTTTATTCCGTACGATAGCGCTCGAGCCGCGGTGCAATACGAGCCGGCAACTTCGCCACAATGCGAACGCCGTCCTCGAGATATTCCTCATGCAGAAGGGTTCCCTGCTCATGCACCAGCGTGATGAGAGCGCCCTCGCGATACGGGATATCAGCGGAGAGCAACACATCGGTGGCAGCTGCCTCGCGAGCAATCCGGTCGACGAGATCGTCGAGCCCCTCGCCCGTTTGGGCCGAGAACAGAACGGCCTCCGGATAGCGACGACGGAAACTCAATCGATCGACGCTATCGAGAAGATCGATTTTATTGAATACGGTCAGCGTTAAACGCTCTCCGGCGCCGATCTCATCAAGCACGCGGTCGACAGCCTCCAGCTGCCGCTCATAGTCCTCGTCAGACGCATCTACGACTTTGAGAATTAGATCGGCACCCAAAACCTCGGACAGCGTCGATTTAAAGGCATCGACCAGACCATGCGGCAGCTTTTGAATAAAGCCGACGGTATCGGTAATCGTCATGCCGCGACCGCCGGGCAGACGATACGAACGCGTCGTCGGGTCGAGCGTAGCAAACAGCTTGTCCTGCGAAAGTACCGTAGAGCCGGTCAGACGATTGAGCAACGTCGATTTACCGGCATTGGTATAACCGGCCAACGCGACGCGAAACGCCGGTGACTCAATGCGACTCTTGGATTGAACATCGCGACGCTGTTCAACCTGCTTGAGCTCACGACGAAGCGCAGCGATCTTATTACGAATAAGGCGACGGTCGACCTCGAGCTGACTTTCGCCCTGACCAAAACGTGAGCCGATGCCGCCGCGCGTCTGCTCCTTGGCGAGATGGCTCCACATGCCACGCAGGCGAGGCAACAAATATTGAAGCTGTGCCAGCTGTACCTGCAGGCGTCCCTCACGCGTCTGAGCATGCAGGCCAAAGATATCCAGGATCAGTGCTGTACGATCGATAATCTTTACCGGCTCGCCCACAGCTTTCTCCAAATAGGATTGCTGCGAGGGCGTCAGGTCGTCGTCAAAAATAACGACATCGGCATCCATGCGATGCACCAGGCCGCACAGCTCTTCTACCTTGCCGGAACCGATAAACGATTTAGGATACGGCTTTACCAAACGCTGCGACAAGCGTGCCACGCACTGAGCACCAGCTGTGTGGGCAAGACGCTCCAGCTCATCAAGCGAGCGATCGAGCGGCCATGCATTGTCGCGCCACTCAACACCAACTAAAATGGCACGCTCGGGCTCGGGTGCCGTGGGAACAAGGGGGAAACGGGCCATTAGGCAGCCTCAATACGATGCAGGATATCCTCAACGACCTCATCGATCGTACATTCATCCATATCAAACCACACGATACGGTCATCGCGCTTAAACCACGAAAGCTGACGCTTGGCATAACGACGCGAACGCATCTTAATGAGTTCGCGGGCCTCATCCATGCTCATCACGCCATTGAAAGCATCAATGATCTCTTTATAGCCAATTGCCTGCATCGACGTCAGGGCATCTCCCAGACCCTGGGCCATAAGACCGCGGACCTCATCGACAAGACCCTGCTCAAACATCAGATCGACGCGCAGATTAATGCGCTCGTAGAGCACCTCGCGATTACGCGTCAGACCAAACCATAGGGCATGATAATGCTCGCGCGGAACACTAAACTGACTTTTTTGCTGTGCATAGGAGATACCATCATCATGCATCTCGAGCGCACGAATCACACGGCGCACGTTATGGGGATGAATAACAGCAGCCGATTCTGAATCGCGCTCGGCAAGCAGGGCATGCAGTTCTTCCTCGCCAATACGCTCGGCAAGCTCCTGATAGCCCGCACGGCGATCGTCCTCAAGTTCACCCGAGGGAAAGTCCATCTCATCGAGGGCTGCCTTGAGATATAGCCCCGTACCTCCGCAAAAAACCGGCAGGCAACCCGAACCAAGGAGACGTTCAACATGCGCGCGAGCGTCAGCCTGATAAAGCGCAGCAGAATATGCCACACCCGGCTCTACAATGTCGACGAGACGCAGCGGCGCCGTGCACTCATCGGGCGCCATCTTTGCGGTACCGATGTCCATGCCGCGATAGATTTGCATCGCATCGCACGACAGTACTTCGGACGAAAGACGAGCTGCCAAACGGTCGGCAACATCACTCTTACCAACCGCCGTCGGACCGACGATCGCAACGGCGGAAAGACCTGCCCCGGAAGAAACCATTAGCGCGGCTCGCCCACAACGGAACCGGATAAATACCAGGTCTTGGCAACGTCAACGTCAACATCAACGATCTTACCAACAAGCTGATCGATGCTGTAACCCTCGGGGATAGGCGCATGCACGGTCTGATTCTTGGGACTCTTGCCCAGCAGGACCGCATCGTTCTTTTTACTCGTTCCCTCAATGAGCGCGGGAACCACAGTATGAAGCTCGCCCTGGTTATACTCGTGTGCCGTGGTCTCGATAACCTTAACCAGGCGGTTGAAACGCTCGAGAATAACCTCATGCGGCGTAGGATCGTCAATCTCGGCGGCCGGGGTACCGGCACGCTTGGAATAGATGAAGGTATAGGCCTGAGCATAGCGGACCGTCTCAGCAAGCGAGAGCGTCTGCTCAAAGTCTTCTTCAGTCTCGCCCGGGAAGCCAACGATAATGTCGGTCGAGAGCGCGATATCGGGCATGCGGTTGCGAATGCGATCGACCAGGCCCAGATAGTCCTCGCGTGTATAACGGCGATTCATCTCTTTGAGGATCCGCGTCGAACCTGACTGGACGGCCAGGTGCAGTTGCGGCATTACGGCAGGTGTCTCGGCCATGGCGTCGATGGTCTCGGGCAGCAGGTCCTTAGGATGCGAAGACGTAAAGAAGATACGCTCCACACCCGTATCGCCCACGGCACGCAGCAAATCGGCAAAACGCGGCTTGCCAAACAGATCGCGACCATATGAGTTAACGTTTTGCCCCAGCAGCGTAATCTCACGCACGCCCTGGCGCACCAGACCGGTCACCTCGTCGACAATCTCCTCGAAGGGGCGGCTCTTTTCGCGACCGCGTACGTACGGCACGATGCAATAGGTGCAGAAATTATTGCAGCCCGTCATGATGGGCACCCAGGCGTGATACTGGGTCTCGCGATGCCACGGCATGCTCATGGCGTCCGTATCCTCATGCTCATTGGTGCGGATATGACGCTTACCATCAAGGAACGCCTCGGCAATGAGCTCGGCCACATGCGCGATGGAATGCGTGCCAAAGATGACATTGACGTTATCGACGTTGGTGAGCAGGCCCTCGCCATCGCGCTGCGCGATGCAACCGCCAACGGCAACCACGCGCTTGCCCGAAGGCGAAGGCGGCAGGCTTTTGCAGGAATTGCACTGACCGTACAGGCGAGTATCGGCGGCCTCGCGCACGCAGCACGTCATGAAGACAACGATATCGGCATGCGCGGGATCGAGCGCCATGAGACAGCCATACGAATCAAGCAGACCGCTCACACGCTCGGAGTCGTGCTGATTCATCTGGCAGCCAAAGGTGCGGATATAGTAGGTTTTACCGGCAAGAATATCGCGTACGGAACGCTGGTCCATGTGCATAAGTCCTAACGATGGGGAGCGAAACAAGGCAAGCAGAAGCTATGCCACAGGCTTAACATCATCCATGACGACGTTATCCATAGCAGCTCGATTGATCTGGTGAACGTAGATAGAAAGGCGGATGGCCGTGCGCGACTCCCCGTTAATGAGGATGTCGGAGAACACGGGCGCGCAGGAAATATCAAAACCGGTTGGAATCAAAAAACCGCGCGCGATAGCAACGGCCTTAATAGCCTGGTTGACGGCACCGGCGCCGACACACTGGATGTTGACGGGTACACCATCCTTGACCATGCCGGCGATGGCGCCGGCAACGGACGCGGGCGATGATTTGCTTGATACCTTCAGGCAATCCATGAAGAAACTCCTGCATTTAAAAGTACGTTTTAACTGCAATAACTGTATCGTACCGAGTGGACTCGGTAAAGGCACTATTCCTCTTTGGCAAGATCAAAGGTCACGGTGATTCGATCACGCGAAACACGGATCTTTGGGTCGCCGCAAAGGTTGAGATAGTACCGGGTGGCAAGGTCATTAAAGTCGCGTTCCACAGCGCGCGAAAACTGTGCCATGTCATCCTTGGCAATACGTAGCCCGCGACGATCCTTCGCGAGATCGACAGGAGCCGGCGCATGCGAGGACGAATCACGCTCGCGCAGCAGACGCGCGGTCACACCGCGAACGGGCTTAATCTGCCCTGCCAAAATGCGATGGGCCGTGCGCTCGGACATCTCAAGACCCAAACCCGAACAAATACGGATAAAGTCCTCGGCATCAGAAGCAAGGCCTAAACGATCGACAACCGGAAGCTCGCTCTCGTCATCAATGAACAGGAGACGAGACGTATCGAGCCGACTTGACGCTTGAGCATAAAGGGTCGCGGCAATCTCAGACGGAGAACCGAGATAGACATCGCAACCACGCAACTCCTCGAGCGCAAACTCACAAGCAGCGCGAATAATATTATGTGGACCGCGAGCGCAGACATAACGTCCGTCCTCATCCTTGACGGCCTGGGGCCAGCTGGACTGATCGGCACGCTCACTGAGGTGGTCGGCCGCAACGCTCACCTTGAAGGCTGAACCAAGATCGACGCCGGACGTGACCACACGGGCCTCGTCGGTGTTCTGCTTAATCGAAAACAATGCCATGCCACGACCGTGAACGCCCCAACGGTCCATCTTCATGCTCTCGAGCTTGGAGGTAACGCGGGCATCAAAGATTCGCTCTTGCATATCCTGCGGAACGCCAGAACCGTTATCCAGAAAGACAAGCGTGCGGACGCCATCTTCCTTGGTCGTGGCGAGATAGACCTTGTCGGCGCCGGCATCGCGAGCATTACGGAGCATTTCGATGACGATGTCCTCGACATGCTGAATGTCGTGCTTAGCCTGGCGCCGCTCGGCCTCCGAAACGCGGAGGCGGACATACCCCTCGCCAAGGTTCTCCTCGACGCGAAGGTTGCCCTCCCCCGACATCGACGCGATAAATGAGATGAGCTCGTTCGCGTCGCTCATGTTATTTAGCGATATCGACAGCGCGGCTCTCGCGAATCACGACGACGCGCACCTGACCGGGATACTCCATCTCTTCCTCGATCTGATGGGCGATATCGTGAGCCAGGACCGTGGACTGGGCATCGGAGATCTTGTCCGGCTGGACCATGACGTGGACCTCGCGACCGGCCTGCATGGCATAGGTACGTTCGACGCCGTCATGGGAGTTGGCGATCTCCTCAAGCTTCTCAAGACGCTTGATGTAGTTCTCGGCAGACTCGCGACGGGCACCGGGGCGAGAGGCAGAGACAGCATCGGCGGCCTGCACCAGGACATCGAGCACCGTGTTGGGGTCGACATCGGCATGGTGAGCCTCAATAGCGTGGACGATAACGGGCTTCTCGCCATAACGGCGGGCAAGCTCGGCGCCGATGACGGCATGCGGGCCCTCGACGTCGTGGTCGATTGCCTTGCCCAGGTCATGAAGCAGGCCGGCGCGCTTGGCGGTCACAACGTCCAGGCCAAGCTCGGAAGCCATCACGCCGCACAGATCAGAGACCTCGAGGGAATGCTGAAGCACGTTCTGACCAAACGAGGTACGGTAGCGCAGGGCACCAAGGGTCTTGACGATCTCGGGGTGCAGATCGTGGATGCCGGTATCGAAGGCAGCCTGCTCGCCAGCCTCGCGCACGCGCTGCTGAACCAGGTCGGCGGCCTTGTGATACATCTCCTCGATACGGGCAGGGTGAATGCGGCCGTCGGCGATGAGGTTCTCGAGGGCGACACGGGCGGTCTCACGACGGACCGGGTCGAAGCTCGAAAGAACGACTGTCTCGGGCGTGTCATCGATCACGAGGTTGACGCCGGAAACCTGCTCGAAGGTCCGGATGTTGCGACCCTCGCGACCGATGATACGGCCCTTGAGGTCATCAGAGGGAATGTGCACGGAGGTAACGGTGACCTCGGCAGTGTGGTCGGCAGCGCAGCGCTGAATCGCCAGAGACAGAATCTCCTGGGCGGTCTTGTGGCACTCGGCGCGAACCTGCTGCTCGGACTCGCGAATGATCGTGGCGGCCTCGTGGGTGACCTCGCCGCGAACCTTATCGAGGAGCTCCTTGTGGGCGTCCTCGCGGGTAAGGTCGGCGATACGCTCGAGCTCGGAAGTCTGCTTTGCACAGAGCTCCTCGAGCTCACGGGAGCGCTTCTCGACCTGACCGGCCTGGCTGGACAGCTGATGCTCGCGCTTGTCGAGAGCGTCGTTGCGGCGATCAAGGGATTCCTCGCGCTGCATCACGCGGTTCTCGAGCGTACGAATCTCGTTCTTACGCTGCTTGTCCTCGGCCTCGGCGGCCTGCTTGTTCTTGATGATCTCCTCTTTAGCCTCGAGCAGAGCCTCTTTTTTGAGGGTCTCGGCCTGACGCTTAGCATCACCGATCAGGGACTCAGCCTGTGCGTGTGCCGACTGGATTTTTTCGTCGGCCTCGTGAAGACTACCCTGCTTGGCGGTGCGCATGTAGGCAATGGCGGCGATGGCACCCAAAACGATGCCAACGAGCGCTGCGATGATAGGCATGCTCACTCCTTTTTATGGATTCGTTACACAACAAAGCGAACCGTCCTTACGAACGGCTCGCGACATTTGAGTAATATGGGCGCAGCTTATGCGGGTCGGATACAGATAAACATATAAACAAACTCATCACAGATGAGCACATATCACAAAGCAAATGACGCTGTTTATCGTACGTTGAACCACAACAACTGTCAAATAAATGCCCCCAACACGGCGGCTAAAACACGGTGAGCGGCAGGGCCACAAAACGCATACGCCTAAACCGCACATTCCTCGCGTTCGGCATCGAGACGTGCCTTAACGGCATCGGCGGCGATATGATACGAGAAGCCCTTGCCCATCAAAAACCGAACCAGTTTTTCGAATCCGCGCGTCTCTGGAACACGCCGCTTGGCGAGCAGGGCTGACGCACGCGCCAAATCGTCTTCGACGGCAAAATAATCCTCGGGATAACCGGGAATGTCATCGAGCACGACATGACGGCGCTTGAGCTCGGTCTCGATTTTGCGCTGTCCCCAACCGCGCCGCTTGCGCTCCTCGATAAAGTACGAGCAAAAGCGGTTCTCGTCTAAAAAGCGATACTCGGTGGCGCGCTCGACGGCGAAATCGATCGCGGTCTGGTGAAAGCCGTAGCGAGCCAGCTTGTCACGGACCTCGCCCGTCGCATGGTCGCGGCGCGATAACATCTCGGTCACCATGGTAAGTGCACATTTACGCTCGACGAGCTGCACCGCCTCACGAAAGTTGTCCCAATCACAGGGAAGATCGGGGCGGTTTTTGACATACAGGCGCGCGACCCGCACGGGAATCCAAATGGACCGCTCAAAACCGCCCTCAAGCTCACAATCGATATGTGCGCAAGGCTTTTTGGACGCATACCCGCTCGAGAACGAGGAGGCCGCCTTCTTATCGGGAAAGACGACCGTGGCCTCGGTCACCGTATACGACATGAGCGTAACCGCTACTCGTCGTCATCATCGAGCATGGCGGAACCATCGATGGCGTAAAGCTCGTCAAACTCCTCAGGCGCAGGCTGATCGGTCAGCTCGACCTCGGATGGAGCATCGTCGTCAAACTCAAGCCCGCAGGCAAGGCGGACCTTATGCTCAATCTCGTCGGCGCAATCAGGGTGTTCGCGCAGGAACGCCTTGGCGGCCTCGCGACCGTTGCCGAGCTTGTCCTCGCCATAGGCAAACCAGGAGCCCATCTTCTTGCAAATGCCGCACTCGACAGCCATGTCCAGAATCGAGCCCTCCTTAGAGATGCCCGTACCGTACATGATGTCGAACTCAGCAGAACGGAACGGAGCTGCCACCTTGTTCTTAACGACCTTGGCGCGCACGCGGTTACCGATAACTTCATCCTTAAGCTTAATGCTGTCGATGCGGCGAATGTCGATACGCACCGAAGAGAAGAACTTAAGGGCGCGGCCGCCCGTCGTGGTCTCGGGGTTGCCGAACATGACGCCGATCTTCTCTCGCAGCTGGTTAATGAAGATGCATGTCGTGTTGGACTTGGACAGCGAGCCGGCGAGCTTGCGGAGCGCCTGACTCATCAGACGAGCTTGCAATCCGACCGTGGTATCGCCGATCTCTCCCTCGATCTCGGCACGCGGGGTCAGCGCGGCGACGGAGTCGACGACGATGGCATCGATGGCGCCGGAACGCACGAGCATGTCAACAATCTCGAGCGCCTGCTCACCCGTATCAGGCTGGGAAATCAGTACCTCGTCGATATCCACGCCAATGCGCGCGGCATACGTGGGATCGAGCGCGTGCTCGGCATCGATAAATGCCACCACGCCACCCATTGCCTGGGCTTCGGCCAGGATCTCGAGCGAAAGCGTCGTCTTACCGGAGGACTCAGGACCGTAAATCTCGACGATACGGCCGCGCGGCACACCGCCGATACCCAGAGCGGCATCGAGTGCCAGAGCGCCCGTGGGGATGGCCTCAACCTCAAGCTCGGGGCCGCCGTCACCATACCTCATGATGGAGCCTTGACCGAACTTCTTCTCGATCTCGGCCTTGGTGGTGGCGATCATCTCATCGCGCTCTTTACCCGTCGTGCGAGCATGAACGGTACGTACGGGACCTGAATTCTTGGCCATGAATAGCCCTCCTCTTAACAACCTGCATCGATAATAAACGAACGGCTGTTCGTGGTCAACCGTTCAGGCCAATCATATGCAGGCAGTCTTTCCAAAACCCAACCAAACGCCGACCAAACACTGACCAAATGCTTGACCACAAAGGGGCAAATAAGAACAAGAAAGGCAAAAATACACCTATGACCAGCGCAAACGCTAAATTCGTCAGGGGTCCCTATCTCCACAATTAAGGGGCCCGAAGGCCCCTTAAAACACGTCTATTCCATAGAGTTAAGCACAAGGACAATGCGTCCCAATGCCTCCGCGACCGCATGGGCACGAACACACGAACGGTCGCCCTCATAGTGGCAGCGCACAGAGTCCACGACCGGCACTTCCCCATCAGCCGCGCGATACGCCCAGCCAATATAGAAAGTGCCAGCCGGATCGTCCTCAGTGCCGCCGCCGGGGCCGGCATAACCCGTTGCGCTCACTGCAATATCGCTCTGGTACAGCTCCAGCGAACCCGCCGCCATCTCGCGCGCGGTCTGATGCGACACCGCGGTATAGCGGTCGAGCGTCTCCTGATCAACGCCCAAAACGCGATGCTTGATCTCATCGCAGTAGGTCACCGCACCGCCACGCAGCACCGCCGAGGCGCCCGGGATATCGGCAATCGTCGAGGCGATCATACCTGCCGTCAGCGACTCAGCCGTCGAAACCGTCACGCCCCGAGCGCTCGCGCGCTCGACAATATGACGCGCCAGCTCCTCGTTATGTGCGGAAATCTGCTCAAAAGAGTCCGTCATACCCACCAGGACCTAGACCGAAAAGACGATCTTGCGGCAGTTCCAGAAGTACTGGGCGCCCGAGATAACGGTCAGGACAACGGCAACGGCGTACAGGAAGCGCGACACCGAGTAGATGCCGAGCGTCAGCGCCAGCGGGCCAAGGTGCAAGCCGGCCATCGCAAAGACGCACAGGTAACCGCAGATGGAGACCATCGTAGTCGCCGTCTTGTACTTGCCAAGCTTATCGGCGGCAACGACCACGCCGGCGGCACTCGCGACCATGCGAAGGGCGCTCACCAGAAGCTCACGGAACAGGATAATGAACACGGACCACACGGTCACAGCGCCAAAATCCAAGAACAGCAGCAGAGCCGAGAACACCAGCAGCTTATCGGCGATGGGGTCCAAGAACTTACCGAAATCGGTAATCTCGTTGCGCGAGCGCGCCAGATAACCGTCGACCTTATCGGTGCACGACAGGATAACATACAGAATGAAGGCAGCGGCGGCGAGCGGGCCGTCGAAGGTGCTCCAATCTGTACCGGCAACACTCGTGTGAGAAAGCGCCGACACGATCATGAACACCGGGATAAAGACGATGCGAACGCACGTCACGATGTTGGCGGGCGTCCAAACACTCGTCAGTTCCTTATTTCTCTCGTTTGCCACGATGCTCTCCTACTCCACAACATGGCCGATAAGCTCATAGCAGAAGCTATCGGTAAACTCGACCGTCAGAATATCGCCCACGGACGCCTCGCTGGCGTCCAAGTGCACCGCGCCATCGGAATCGGGCGCCTGGAACCAAGCATGGCCGATCAGCTCGGCGCCGTCCTCGGTCTCCTCGATGCCGTCGACGATCACCTGGGCGCGCTCGCCCACATGTGCGGCGGTGGCGGCAAAACCGAGCGACTCGGCCAGATCCATAGCCTCCTGGGCGCGCTCGAGCTTAACCTCTTCGTCGACCTGACCTTCCATCTTGGCGGCCAGGCTACCCTCCTCCTGCGAGTAGGCAAAGACGCTCGTGTAGTCAAAACCTACAGCGTCCATAAAGTCAATGAGGTCGCGGAACTCGTCGTCGGTCTCGGTCGGGAACCCTACCATGGCCGTGGAGCGGATCACGATACCGGGGATGCGCTCGCGCAGGTCGCGGAACAGGTCCTCGAGCTCCTGGCGCGAACCGGAGCGGCGCATGGCCTTGAGGATGCGCGCGTCGCAGTGCTGCACGGGGATATCGATATAGGGCAGAACCTCGGGCGTGTCGCGAATGGTCTCGATAAGCTCGTCGGTCATGCCCTCGGGCTGCAGGTAGAGTACACGGACCCAGACGTTATGGGGACGTACCGTCTCAGCAACGGCCTGCAGCAGCTGCGCCAGATTGCGCGGCGCGCTCTCGGCAAGCTCATCGTCGGCAAAGTCGGAACCCCAGATGCCCGTGTCCTGACCGATCAGAACGATCTCGCGCACACCACCGGCGACCAGGTCGCGTACCTCGGAGATAATGCTCTCGGCATTGCGCGAGTGATAACGACCGCGGATATACGGGATCATGCAGAAGCTGCAGAAGCGGTTGCAGCCATCGGAGATCTTGACGTAGGCGACAGCGCCCTCGACGGTGCGCTTGACCTGCGGAATATAGGTGGCAATCTCGCGCTCAACACCCAGCACGTCATCGATGACCGCCACGACGCCGTCTTCCTCGTCGGCCTTCACAAAGGCCGCGACCTCGGGCAGCTCGTCGGGCAGGTCATCCCCGTAGCGTGACGGCACGCAGCCGCACATGACGATCGGGCAGGAACGAACGCCGTCCTGCACCTCGTTGGCAAGCTCGAGCGTGGTCTCGATGCTCTCGGACGCTGCAGAGGCAAGGAACGAGCACGTATTGACGATGGCGATATCGGCATCCTGCGGATCGAATGCCTCCTCGTAGCCTGCGGCGGTCAAGAGAGAACGCATGCGGTCGGTGTCGACCTCATTCTTAGCGCACCCGAGGGTGATGTAGAGCACGGAGCCCAACGGTGTATCCATGTTGGAGAGCGGTCCTTTCGAATAATATTAGCGGTAGTTGGTGAACTGCAGCGGCTGACCGTAGTCCTGGTCGCGCAGGAACTGGATCACGGTCTGCAACGCGTCCTTCGAAGCAGAGGAAACACGCAGCGTGTCGGCCTCAATCGTCACCTTGACCTTGAGCTTTTGGTCCTTGATGTCCTTATTGATCTTCTTGGCGGTCGCCTGGTCGATACCCTCGACGATATGGCCGAGCACGCGCACGGTGCCGCCCGATGCCGCCTGAGGCGTATCCCAAGACACGGCCTTAAGATCGATGCCGCGCTTGATGAGCTTGGAGGTTAGGACATCGATGATCTGCTTGGAGACAAAGTCGGCCGGGGCATTGATCGTAAAGAGCTTGTCGCCCTTCGAAAGCTCGATAGTGGCGCCGGAATCCTTCAGGTCATAGCGCTGGGAAATCTCGCGCGTGGTCTGCTGGAAGGCATTATCGACCTCTTGCATGTTGACCTCGGACACGACGTCGAAGCTGGAATCTTTAGCCATGATGTTTCCTTTCGCGTACGAGCGGCTTAGCAGCTATCGTACGACTAGTCGGTTGAATCGGCGGGCGCCTGACCGTCAGGTGCGGTATCGGCGCCATCCGTGGACTGGGTATCGGGGCCGTCGGTGGAATCGGTACCATCGGGGGTGTCGGCACCATCAGAACTTTCACCATTCTCGGAATCAGTCGTCTCCTTCTTGGGAACGGTGATCGTCACACGCGCCACGCCCGAGGTCTTGGTATCGTAACGGACCTTTTCACCGTTCTTGGTAACGGTGACATCGGAAGGCTTGGACGTGGTGATCTCGATCGAGGACTCGGGCGTGTATTCCTGCTCAAAGGGGCCGGTCGCCTGGGCGCCATAGACCGACTTGCCATCAACCTTGACCTCAATCCAAGCAGTCTTGCCCTTGGCAACGGAAATCTTGACCTTTGTGACCTTGCTCTCTTCCTTTTTGGCTGTCGTCTTGGCGGCTTCCGAATCGGTCGGCTCGCCCCTCGTCTTATCGGTATCTTCATCCTCATCGACGGATTCGGTCTTCTTGGGAGACTTCTTAGTCGTTGTCTTGCTGGCAACGGGCGTCTCGGGCGTCGACTCGGGCGCCGAGGAGCCGCAGCCACGCAGGAGCACCACGATGAGCACGATCAGCAGCAGCGCCACGGCACCGATGCCGGCGTAAACGATACGAGGATCGAGACCGTTGTTCTGGGGAGCACGCCCACCGCCGCGTCCACGATTGGAAACACCGCGATCAGTGCCCTGGGGCATGCGACCGCGGTTATTGTCGGAACGTCCGCGATAGCTACCCTGGCGCTGCACATTGCGCTGGCCCGAGCGGGGTGAGAGCTCGCCGCGACCCTGGTAGTTGCGCTGACCCGAACGAGGCGCTGAGGAACGCTGGCTAAAGGTCTGCGACTGAGATCGAAGACGCGGCGTCACCTGCGTGGTATCGGCATCCGCATAACCACCGCGAGAGCGTCCGGCGGGGACACCACGGTAACCGCGATCGGAATAGCCGCCGTCGCCGTAGCCGGCACGAGGGTCACGCGCCACGCCGCGGGCAGCGGGAAGTGCACGGTCCTCGGGCATCGGCGTACTGCGGAACCGGTCACGCTGTGAGCGAATTTCCTCGCCCGAACCCGTCTCGGTAATATAACCGGCCTGCTGAGGACGCTGTCCATAACGGGTCGAACGACCGCCCTGAACCATCAGGAAGCGCCCGTTATCGACCGAGGAACGCGAATTGACGTAGCCGGCGGCGTCCTGAAAACGACCGCCCTGCTGCGACGTCTCGCGTTCGTATGCCATCAGGTCGTCAAAGTAGGCATTGACGACCTCGCGCGGATTGAGGCCCAAAAAGCGAGCATAGCTCGAAATCATGCCCTGCGCATAGCCGCGCGGCGGCATCGAGGCAAAGTTACCGGTCTCGAAAAACTCGATGATCTGCGGTCTGATTTTGATGGTGTTGGCGACCTGCTGAATGGAAAGGCCCATTCGGCGACGCTGCTCGAGCAGCATGTCACCAAAGCGTGCAGCCATCAGAATCCTCCAAACTCACGATCTTCACGTGCCATCTCGGCGTCAACAGATTCCAGCGCGGCAAGCCCCTCCTCGTCCAACAGGACCTCGCGCGGCTTGGAACCGTCGGGCGGGCCGACGACACCCTTTTCTTCCAGCATGTCCATAATACGCCCGGCACGCGCATAGCCAACCTTCAGACGACGTTGCAGGCCAGATGTGGAGCCAAGCTGCGATTCCACCACAATATGAGCAGCTTCCCAAATGAGCGGATCATCGTCTTGCAGCTCGGCGACTCCGGTGCGGACAATGCCGCCGCCACCCGCCATGGACATGGAAGCGGGGGCCACGGCAGACAGAATCTCCTCGTGGTAGTCGGGCTCGCTTTGCGACTTGACGAACTCGACAATCTCGTTGATTTCGTCATCCGAGACAAAGCAGCCCTGGATACGGCGAGGCTTGCCCCAGTCGACCTTGGAGAACAGCATGTCGCCCAAACCGGTGAGCTTTTCGGCACCCATCTGGTCGATGATGACGCGCGAATCGATGCCCGTGGCGACGTTAAAGGCGATGCGGTTGGTGATGTTGGCCTTGATGAGGCCTGTCACCACGTTGGAGCTGGGGCGCTGAGTCGCCACGATAAGGTGGATACCGGCGGCACGGCCCAGCTGGGCGATACGCACAATCGACGCCTCGACGTCCTTGCCGGCAACCATCATCAGGTCCGAGAGCTCGTCGATGATAATGACCAGGTAGGGCATCTTTTGCGGCGGGTTGTCGTAATGCTCAAACTCGCCGGTTGCCTGCTTTTCGTTGTAGGTCGAGATCTTGCGCACGTTGAGCCGCTCGAAGACCTTCAGGCGACGCTCCATCTCGGACACCGCCCACTGCAGAGCGCTCGCGGCCTGCTTAGGCTCGGTCACTACGGGCACGTAAAGATGCGGCAGACAGTTATAGCCTGCGAGCTCGACGCGCTTGGGGTCGACCATGATCAAGCGAACGTCCTCGGGAAGGGCGCGCATGAGCAGGGTCGTGATGATGGAGTTGATCATGACCGACTTACCGGAACCCGTGGTACCGGCGATCAGCAGGTGGGGCATCTTGGCGAGGTCGGCGACGACCGGCGTGCCCTCTGCATCGCGACCGATGGCGAGCTCAAGCGGACCGCCCTTAACATAGGGCAGCACGTCGCCCAAGTTGACGTTCTGACGCTTGCGATTGGGGATCTCGATACCCACGAGCGAGGTGCCGGGAATCGGCGCAAAGATACGAACGGACTGAGCGGCAAGCGACAGCGCGATGTCGTCCTCAAGGCTCGAAATCTTGCTCACACGCTCGCCCTCGCCGGGCTGCAGCTTAAAGGTCGTCACCGTGGGACCGGCAATCCAGCCGACGACGCGAGCGCTACGGCCAAACTCAAGCAGCGTGGACTGCAACGACTCGGCGGTCTGTTCCAGCTCCTTGTCCGAAGACGCGGCAGAAGCGGACTGGGGGTTTGCATGCAGGATTTCGAGCGGCGGAAGCTTAAGGCCGTCCTCTTCTTCGCCCTTGGCATCAGCGGAAGCACTGCCCGCTCCCCCATCGCTAGAAATAGACGCTTCGACAGCGCCCACGACAGCCGTATCGGCAGCCTTGGGATGCTTGAGGAAATCAGGAATTTGAGGGGCGGCCGAGACGGGATTCACGGCAAACGGCGGTTCGGACTCGTCGACCTTGTCCGGATCGTCCTCAATCGAAAGCTGGCCGGTCACCTGACCGCGCTTTGCCTGACGTCGCGGCAGCAAGGTGGTTTTAGCAGTCTCGAGCGGGGACTCGTCGTCCTCGTCATCGCCCTCGGTAAGCTCAATCTCACTCTCGGACCAAGACGGGTCGGGCTCACTCGTATTGAGTTTGGGAGCCGTCTTGCCCTTCTTGGCATGACGGCGAGGCAGCAGCGTGGTCTTAGCGCGCTCGGCCTCCACGGCATCGGACACGTCGACAAACGGATCCTCGTCCTCGTCGTCATCGTCCAAAACCGAGTCCGAATCGTTGCCCATGACCGTGGTCATGGCAGCATCGGAGCCCTTCTGACGAAGAATGCTCAGGTGCGGACGGGCAACGCCGGGCACCGACAGGGCTTCGTCGTCACCCCACGGACTCGCGTTGACGTCGGCACGACGGCGCTCGGCAAAATCGGCCGCACGGTCGCGGGCAGAGCGCAAAACGCCGCCCACCGAAAAGCCGATAATGACAAAGCCCACGACGGCCAGACCCAAGAGGACCACCATCGCGATAGGCTTACCCAGGGCATTCTGCAGCGCACTCGCAATAAACGCACCGATGTAGCCACCCGAGGCGGACAGGTTTTGCGGCGTGAACATAAGGTTGCACGAGTCGCTGGTACCCGGCACCATCAGCGAAAGAATGGAGACGACGGCGATAAAGACCACGGCGCCGCCCGCAACAGAGCGCACGTTGAGCGGCGAGTCCTCGCCTAAAAAGAGCGTGGCGGCAAACAGCAAAATGACGATCGGCAGCACGTAGGCGCCCAGACCAAAGCCCAGGTGGTAGAAACCGGCAACCGCAGCCGTAACGGGTGCGGTCGCCGGCGAAATCACGGCAATGAAGGACGCAATCGCCAAAACGGCAATGACAACGCCGGCGATATCGCGGTTGGCCGAAGGCTCGACCAGGGGCTCAAAATCGTCGAACTCGGTCTCGTGGCCCTTATTGGCACGAAGATGGGAACCGGCACCCTTAGCAGATGCCGGTTGGTTGTTGGCCTTATTGCCTTTGGCGTTTTGTGCAGATCCGCGCGCCAAACTAAACCTCCATGACGACCGGAATGATCATTGGACGAGTGCGCGTACGGCTCCAGATAAAGTTAGAGAGCGAGTCGCGCAGGGCCTTGCGAATGGCATCGGAACCGCTGCTCGTAAAGCTGAACTTGCCCTTCTCGATCGTCTTCATGATGGACGCCGAGGCGTCCTCGGAGAACTGGTCGTCGATGGCAAAGGAGACGCCGCGGCCCGAGAACTCGATGGCCTCGATCTTCTTGTGCTTGATCGAAACGATAGCGACAGCCGTGACCATACCGTCGTTGGCAAGCTTCTGACGATCGCGCAGAACGATCGGGTCGGTATCGCCGATGCGCAGTCCGTCGACGTAGACGACGCCGGACTCGACGGGCGTACCGCGCCTGACGATACCGCCGCGCATCTCGAGCGTATCTCCGTTGTCGAGGATAAAGATATGATCTTCCTTGAGGCCCATCTTGCGTGCAAGTTGAGCATGGGCGCGCAGATGCACGGCCTCGCCGTGGACCGGCATAAAGTACGTAGGCTTGGCCATGGCCATCAGGAGCTTGAGCTCCTCCTGGCTACCGTGACCCGAGACGTGTACGAGGGCGCGGTTCTTATCCCACACGTCGCAGCCGAGCTTGGCGAGGCTGTTGACGACCTGCTGAACGGCTTTCTCGTTACCGGGGACCGGCGTTGCCGAGAGGATGACGGTATCGCCCTCGTGGATGGAGAGCGTCTTGTGCTCCCCGTTGGCCATGCGCGAAAGAGCCGACAGCGGCTCGCCCTGCGAACCGGTGCACATGACGATCTTGTCGTCGGGCAGGTTGTCAATATCGAAGGCATCGATGATATCGGCATCATCGATGTTGAGATAACCGAGCTCGCGTGCCACGCGGGTGTTGGTGAGCATGGAACGACCGGTCACGACGACCTTGCGGCCACACTTGCGGGCGGCGTCGCAGATCTGCTGCAGACGATGGATGTGGCTCGAGAACGAGGCGACGAACACGCGGCCCGGAGCATTCTTGATGGCATGTAGCAGATTGGGGCCGACCTCGGCCTCGGACTTGGTAAAGCCGGGGACCGTGGCGTTGGTGGAGTCGGACAGCAACAGGTCGATGCCCTGCTTGGCAAAGCGGCTGATAGCGGCATAGTCGGGCGTGACGCCGTCGATGGGCGTCTGGTCAAGCTTAAAGTCGCCGGTGTGCATAACGGTGCCCTGGTTGGTGCGGATGAACACGCCCAGAGCGCCCGGGATGGAGTGCGTCATCGAGAAGAAGTCGAGCGAGATGCAACCGAGATTGACGTGGCTGCCGCCCTTGACCTCACGGAACTTGGGTGCACGAATGCGGAACTCGGAGAGCTTGCCCTCGATAAACCCAAGCGTCAGCTTGCTCGAGAAGATGGGCACTTTGTTGTTGAGGTCCTGCAGCAGATACGGAAGCGAACCGGTGTGGTCCTCGTGGCCGTGAGTGACGATGATGCCGCGGAGCTTTTCCTCGTTCTCCAGAACGTAGGTATAATCTGGGAGCACCAGGTCGATACCGGGCTGCGAATCGTCGGGGAACATGAGACCAGCGTCGACGAGCACCATGTCGTCGCCGCACTCGAAGACCGTCATGTTCTTGCCGATGCCATCAAGGCCGCCGAGCGGGATGATCTTCAAGGGAGATGTTTTTTTAGCTGCCATAGGTGAGTGTTGTTTCCTTTCTTCGAAACGGTTCTGAAACAACCGGCGGGGCGCTTCTGGCAAACCGACCGCCGGGAACGTACAAACATGCATCACGGAGTCGACACATTAACCACAGTATGATACCCATTTGCACAACAACAGACCACCCATGCATCAAAGCCCCATCTGAACCCGTCTATCCCGCGGTATGGTCTCAGCGGCCCCGGCACGGGCTAAGTTTATCGCGAGTTCCGCACGCAAAGGAAAGCACTTAATGTGCTTTCCGTCTTGCGCAGG
>UQPT01000030.1:0-21822 GCA_900543045.1 uncultured Collinsella sp. | reverse complement strand
GAGCGTCCGGCTGATAACCGGGAGGTCACAAGTTCGAATCTTGTCAGGTCCACCACTTTCTTTCGCAATAAACACCCCAGCGAGAGCCGAGTCGCCGCTGGGGTGTTTATTACTGTCTCCGTGGGGGTTTAGCTCAGCTGGGAGAGCGCGGGCTTTGCAAGCCTGAGGTCAGGGGTTCGATCCCCCTAACCTCCACCATGATGGACCTGTAGCTCAGTTGGTTAGAGCGTCCGGCTGATAACCGGGAGGTCACAAGTTCGAATCTTGTCAGGTCCACCATCAAAACTGTGAAGAGCCTTGGGGCGTTGCCTCAGGGCTTTTTTCTTGTCTGCGATAAATCTCATTTTGGTTTTGTGTGCTGTGCGAAAGATTGGGTAGTATAGCTATTCAATGCGGCGGGCTGCCGCGTGTTAACCGCTACGTACCGGAGGTGTTCCATGGTTCGTGTCGACATAGAGACCATCGTCATGGCCGCCGGTCCCGTGCCATCGCTTATCGTGCTTCGTGAGCGCAGCAGCAAATCGGACTCGCCCGCGCCGCTGCGTTCCCTTTCCATTCAGACTGGTTCGTTTGAAGCTGCTGCCATCAGCCGCGGCATCGATAGCGGCCGCGCCGAGCGCCCGATTACCCATGACCTGCTGCTCGATACCGTTGACGCCCTGGGTGCCAAACTCGAGCGCATCGAGATCGTTCGCGCCGAGCCGCCGGTGTTCTACGCGACGATCGTCGTACTGGTCGATGGCGAGGAGCGCAAGATCGACGCCCGCCCCAGTGACGCCATTGCCCTTGCCGTGCGCAGCAATGCCCCCATGTTTGTGGAGGACGACATCATGAATCGCCTGGGCACTGTTTCCACCCACGCCGAGGATGTCGACGACGAGCAGGAGTTCGAGAAGTTCGACGAGTTCGTCCATACGCTCTCCCCCGATGACTTCTAAATGCGGGGCGGCAGAGTTGCGGAGTGTTCGCTGATGGCCGGCGGTATGTCGGCTGAGGCGGCGGCCATTGCGCGCGAGGCCCAGATGCGCTCGGAGGCTTCTGAGGCGGCACGCATTGCCTATGTGACGCAGGCCCGCACGCTTCGCGAGCGCCGCGGCTCGTTTATCAAGATGGTTGTCGTCTCCGCCCTTGTCGCGGCAATCTGCTCGCGCCTTCGTGGTACAGTTGGTGCGCTTGGGTTTTCGATTTCAACAGGCTTGGTAATCTGGGGTGTGGTCGATGCAGTAATGCTGACCAACCAGATCAAGGTACTCGACAAGCGCGCGATGGATATGATGCGCGCCCGCGACGCTGCCGCCAAGATCGCTGCCGAGGCACAAGAACTGTAACGACGCCAGACTCGATGGGAAGGTCTAAAGATGGCACAGGATATGCAGGACGCCGGTAACGTCTCCGCCGAGCTCGACGCCATGGTGTGTGACCTGATCGGCGCGTTCTTGGATGACCTTGCCGCCGGTGAAAACCCTGGCGTGGTCGTGGCAATTGAGGACGCTGCTTCCAACCGTTATCTGGCGGCGCTCGATGAGGATGGCGAAGAGGCGTGCCTCGAGGCGGCCACCAACTTTATCTCCGAGCACAAGATGGGTCTTAAGGACGAGGGCCTGGGCCGTATCGCCCGCTATGCCATCGGCTATACCGGCTGCGTCGAGATTGACGGAGGCTACCACGACGCTCTGCTCGTGAGCTTCTTTGAGACTACGCTCGAGAGCGGTTTTTCGGCATATGTGCTGTATGAGGGCATGGGCGCCGGCGATGGTTTTATGTGGAGCGACCCTGAACCTGCAGGTGAGGAAACCCCTCTCATCTAAAATCGCTAAAATAAACGAGTTTTCGGTAAAAGGCTCAATATTCCCGCTGAGCGTTGTATCGCTGGGTGGCCCGCATACGCGTGCCGTTTGTATATGGATAGAAGATAGGGGAACTACATGCGCGTAGACAATCTGAGGAACATCGCCATCATCGCCCACGTCGACCACGGCAAGACGACGATGGTCGACAAGCTCCTGCGTGCCACGGACGCCTTCCGTGCCAACCAGCAGGTCGAGGACCGCGTCCTGGACTCTAACGACCAGGAGCGCGAGCGCGGCATTACGATTCTCGCCAAGAACATCTCTATCGAGTACAAGGACGTCAAGATCAACGTCATCGACACCCCGGGCCACGCCGACTTCGGCGGCGAGGTCGAGCGCGTGCTGCGTATGGCCGACGGCGCCTTGCTGCTGGTCGACGCTTTTGAGGGTCCCATGCCCCAGACCCGCTTCGTGCTGCGTCACGCTATCGACACCGGCCTTAAGATCATGATCGTCATCAACAAGATCGACCGTCCGGGTGCCAACCCCGAGAAGGCCTACAACGACTGCCTGGACCTTATGGCCGACCTGGGTGCTACCGACGACCAGCTTGAGTTTGCCATGGAGCATGTCATCTACGCCAGCGGCGTCAACGGCTTTGCCCGTCATGATCCCGAGGACGGCAACATGGACATGTACCCGCTGCTCGACATGATCATCGACGACATGCCCGCACCCGAGGTTGACGAGACCGCTCCGCTGGCCATGCAGTGCGTGACCATCGACCACTCTAACTTTGTCGGCCGCATCGGTATCGGCCGCGTGTACTCTGGTGCCATTCACCAGGGCGACCAGATCCTGGTTGTCAAGAACGACGGCTCCAGCGCCACCGCTACCGTCAAACAGCTCTTTACCTTCGACTACCTGGGCCGTACCGAGTGCCAGGAAGTCGGCGCCGGCGACATCGCCGCCGTTGTCGGTATTGACCGCACCGATATCGGCGATGTCTACACCGACCCCGAGAACCCCGTCGAGCTCGAGCCCATCGAGATCGACCCGCCGACCCTGTCTATCGTCTTTGAGGCTTCGACCTCTCCGCTCGTCGGCCGCGATGGCGACATCGTGGGCGCCCGTCAGCTCAAGGAGCGCCTGTTCAACGAGGCCGAGAACAACGTGACCATGAAGATCGAGGAGCTCGAGGACAAGAGCGGCGTCGAGGTCTCGGGTCGCGGCATCCTGCACCTGTCCGTTCTGATGGAGTCCATGCGTCGTGAGGGCTTTGAGTTCCAGGTCGGCCGTCCCCGCGTTCTGTTTAAGAAGGACGAGAACGGCAACAAGATGGAGCCTGTCGAGCAGGCCGTCGTCGAGTGCCCGGACGAGTACTCGGGCAAGGTCGTTGAGGTCTTCGGCACCTCCGGTGGCATCATGACGAGCATGGATACCTCGGGCATCGTGACGCACCTTGAGTTTAAGATCCCGACGCGTGGCATCATGGGCCTTAAGAACCGCATCATGAACGTCACCCACGGCGAGGGCGTGTTCTACCACACCTTCCTGGAGTACGGTCCCTACGCCGGCGAGATCGGCAACCGTCAGAACGGTGCCATGATCTCCATGACCACCGAGAAGGCCGTTGCCTATGCCCTGGGCACGCTGCAGGAGCGCGGCCAGCTGTTTGTTGAGCCGGGCACCGAGTGCTACGAGGGCATGATCGTGGGCGAGCGCAGCAAGGCCGGCGACATGGTCGTCAACATCGCCCGTACCAAGAACCTGGGCAACCAGCGTTCCTCGACCTCCGATATTTCCGTGCAGCTGGTGCCGCCCCGCACCTTCTCGCTGGAGGAGGCGCTGGAGTACATCGCCGATGACGAGCTGGTGGAGATCACTCCCAAGAATATTCGCCTGCGCAAGCGTCTGCTCAATGCCACCGACCGCAAGAAGGCCGCCGTCCGTGCCGGTCAGGTCAACAAATAAGCGCCGGGATTTATAGCTTTAATGAGAAAGGGCGTCGACCGCAATGGTCGGCGCCCTTTTTGGTGCATGGGGATTGAGGCGGCCTACGCCACCACAAAGGTGCCTGTCCCCTTTGTGGTGGTTGGCAGCTAGGCGGTGGGGAGTTCCGGCGTATTAGCCGGCTGTTGCGACTTGAGGTGAGCGTTGCGCCAGATGATCTGGATAACATAGCCGAGCGTGAAGACAAAGGCCACGCCGCTGATGAAATCGCCTACGAGGGGGATTGCCGTAAGTGCACCTGCGATCACGCCGCCGGCGGCCGCCATGGCGTAGCGGTTCTGGCCGTGTCCGACCATGCGCGCGATCGCGCACCCTGCAAAGGCACTCGACACCAGCGCGATGCCAATAACACCGCACATGAGGGCTCCGGCAAGCGACAGACCAGCGATAGAGATAATTAGCAGTAGGACGGCGGGGACGATAGCAATCGTGCCCAGAAGACCGCTCACCCACAGGGGCATGGGGCGCTGGTGGAGCATGCCGGCGGCGCTGTCGGTTGCGCGCGGAAAGACGAGTTCGAGCAGTAGGGCGACAAAGCAGGCCGAGAGTGCCGCGGCGACGATACCGCCGATGACATCGTTAACGGTGGAAGTATCCTCGCTTTCGGTGCGGTCGATCTTGAGCGCGCCGACCTCGGCTCCCGCGGCGCGCTCGGGGTCCTCGGAGACGTGCGCGTTCACGGTGCCGGTGATGTGGGCGTTCTTGCCCAGGATGAGCTTATCGGCCCAAACCTCGACATCGCCCTCGACGGTGCCATCGATAGTCACCGTATCGCCCGCAAGCGCTGCCGACTTGGTAGAGCCGCGCAGGGCAACCGTCTCGCCTATCGCATAGAAACAGTTGGTGGTGCTGTCGGAATTGAGCACGACATGCTGGCCGGCAACGGTCACGCTGCCATCAACCGTAGTCTTGGCAATGTCGATGGTGCGCGCCGCCAAGCGGACGGCGCCGCCCACCGTGCAGTCGCGGATGGAGAGGCTCTCGCCTGCTGCAATTATGTCGCGGCCGATGGACGCATCGTCCAAGTTGAGGGCCTGACCTGCCCAGTACAGGTCACCTTCGACGCCGGACGAATTGGCGTCATTGTCGGTCGCAAGTACGTTGCCTGCGGTGTCTGTGCCGGCGAACGACGCCGTGGGAAGTGCGGTGACCGCTAGGGCGACGAGCGCGAATAGGATCGTGATGCGGACCCACGCTTTACGGCGCTGGGTCGACGGGAATTGATTACAGGGCATAGTGAATCCTTCGTCAGATGCTCGACATACACCTAACAGGGTACCCAACGCGTGGGCGCTCTAAAAGAACCTCTCGGTTGCATTTCGAAGGGTCGTGCCGTGCTGTTTACTTTTTACGGTGCAAGAAGCGCGCGATATCTTCTTCGGTGGGGCTTTTGATGTCAAAGCGCAGCGAGAGCCAGCGCAGACCCATGGTCACGACAACGCATACGACCAGCGCGGCGACATTGCTCATAATGCCGCTCATAACGAGACACACATAGCTTGTCGATCCGGCGATGGCGGCGATGGCATAAAAGTTAGTACGTTGGAAAATGCCCGGAACCACGCCCATAAAGCCGTCGCGCAACATGCCGCCGCCCACCGCGGTGAAAAAGCCCATCATGATGCACACCGCCGGTGCAAAGCCGTAGACCAGCGCCTTGTCTGCTCCAGTGGCGGCGTAGATGCCGACCGAGATGATGTCGAGCAGGGGAATGAGTTTTTCGGGCTTGTCGACGATTGCCGGGAAAATATAGATGATGGCGGCTGTGGCGATGGAGAGCGGTAGTGCCATGGGCTGGTTGAGGATGTAGACGTTGCCGACCTGGAGCGTCATATCGCGCAAAAGACCGCCGCCCAGACCGCAGACCACGGCAAGCGCGACCGCGCCCACCAGATCGAGCTTGTGCTCGCGCGCGACCAACACGCCCGAGATTGAAGCCGCGACGACGGCGAACATTTCGAGCCAAAATGGGATAGCGACCATGGCATCCGAGGCGTGTGAAGTAACAGTCATAGCGGCGACGACGGGCAAGATGAGGTCCTTTGATTCTCGGGTTTGAACAATGCCCGTACATAGTACATGGTTGGCGGCGATTGAGACCCTATTGCTCGGCAAACGGTAGGGACTGGGAACGGTCATGGGTACCAAACATGTACATCAGCCTCCAAAGATGCCGAAAAATGTCGTTTTTGGAGGGTGATGTACATGTTTGAGATTCAAGGTGAAATCGAAAGCAATGGGGGACGTGGCTGAATAGGAGGGATGTCCAAATTTTGAGCGGAGCTCAAAATTTATTCGGTACCATTGGGCCGCATGCGGTCGGCTTGCCCCGCCCGCGCTGCGCTAAAAACGCGCCACTGGCGCGTTTTCTTTACGCTCCGCGTCCTGACGGGTTCGAATCCCTCCTCCTCCGCCGTATTTGCTTGTAAGGGACTCTAAACAAAAAAGCCCCCGTTTTCGGGAGCTTTCTCAACCAAAATGGCGGAGGAGGAGGGATTCGAACCCTCGTGACCTTATACAGGCCAAACGGTTTTCGAGACCGCCGCATTCAACCACTCTGCCACCCCTCCGCGTGGGGTAAAAACAAAGCAGGCTCGAAGGCCTGCTTTGGAATTAACTGGCGGAGAGTCAGGGATTTGAACCCTGGAGACGCTTTTGACGCCTACACGATTTCCAATCGTGCTCCTTCGGCCACTCGGACAACTCTCCGTTAAATGCGAAAGTCAGTATACACGAGGAATCGCAAAGTGCAAACAGAAAAGTTGGCATTTTTTAAAACGCTTGGCCGTGCTTGGCGCTGCAGTGGGGCTTGAGGTCCCAAAAAACGGCTTCCGACCAGCGTGGTTGATCAACTCAATTGTTCAAAAAAGGGTATTCATAAGCGACTTGGCAATGAATTTAAAAATCTTTGGGTGGTGCTGTGGGCCACTGGTATGCATTTTGCGACCACAGCCTTGTGCCCGCTGACCTGCGGCTTGGCTCAGCTTGTCCCCACGGCACCGTATCTTGAACACAGATCCGTCAAGCATTTGGTCAGCATTTGGTTGGAATGCGCATGAAGTGCCGTGTGAGCATGGACATATGTGGAGGTCATGAGGTTGTAGCTGCATATTCTTGCAGCCTAGGAGGTTGAAAGATATTATTACCAAGTCTTTTCCTGCTTCAGGCGCACCTTCACGACCTGAAGCCACATTTGCCCAGAGGAGGTGACAATATGAAGGCTTATGAACTGCTGTTCTTTGTTGACCCGTCGCTCGACCCCGAGACTCGTCTCGCTGTTATGAAGCGTATCGATACCACGATCGCTGAGGGCGCTGGCAAGGTCGACTCCGTTGACGACTGGGGCAAGCGCAAGCTCGCCTACGAGATCAACGACCTCACCGATGGTGACTACACCCTCATCAACTTCCACGCAGATCCTACCCAGATCGCCGAGCTTGATCGCATCCTGCGCATCACCGACGCTGTGGTCCGCCACATGATCGTCCGTCGCGACGACCAGGAGTAAGACTGTCGTTTTGGACTGGGCTTGTGCCCCAAGAGGAAGTAGTGAGTTATGAGCATCAATCGAGTGAACATCACCGGTAACCTCACCCGCGATCCCGAGCTGCGCGCCACCGCCGGCGGAACCCAGGTTCTGTCCTTTGGCGTCGCCGTCAACGATCGTCGCCGTAACGCGCAGACTGGCGAGTGGGAGGACTATCCCAACTTTGTCGACTGCACTATGTTCGGCACCCGCGCCGAGGCCGTGAGCCGTTTCCTGGCAAAGGGAAACAAGGTCGCGATCGAGGGCAAGCTGCGCTACAGCTCTTGGGAGCGCGACGGCCAGCGCCGGAGCAAGCTTGAGGTCATCGTCGATGAGATCGAGTTTATGAGCTCCCGTGGTGGCCAGGGTGGCTACGATCAGGGCGGTTATGCCCCCGCAGCTCCCGCGCCTGCAGCACGTCCTGCCGCACCGGTGGCTACGCCGCCCGCGGTCGACGTCTACGATGAGGACATCCCGTTCTAAGGGTTGTTCACCTATTTTTGAGTGAGAGGCGGCTTCGGTTCGCCGAAGTTGCCAAATGAAAGGTATTTTGACATGGCTAATGATTTTTCTGCACGTCAGCCGCGTCGTAAGTACTGCCAGTTCTGCAAGGAGAACACTGAGTTCATCGACTATAAGGACACTCAGCTTCTCCGTAAGTACATGACCGATCGTGGCAAGATCAAGCCCCGTCGCGTCACTGGCGCTTGCACGCAGCATCAGCATGACATCGCCAACGCCATCAAGCGCGCCCGCGAGATGGCTCTCCTGCCGTACACCGTCCCCGTGGTTTCCTCTCGTGGCAACCGCGACCGCGGCTAAGAAGGGAGACGCATCATGAAGGTTATTCTTCTCGATGAGATCAAGGGCAAGGGCGGCGAGGGTGACGTCGTAGAGGTCGCTCAGGGTTACGCTGAGAACTTCCTGTTCCCCAAGAAGCTCGCTGTTGCCGCCACCAAGGGCAACCTCAAGCAGCTCGACGAGCGTCGCAACAACATCGCCAAGCGCGAGGCCGTCCGTCTGGCTACCGCCAACGAGACCAAGGCTGCCCTCGAGGGCAAGACGGTCACCGTTGACGTCAAGGTCGGCGACGAGGGCATCCTCTTTGGCTCTGTTACCGCCGCTATGATCGCTGACGCCATCAAGGCTCAGCTCGGTATGGACATCGACCGCAAGCGCGTCGAGCTCGGTAAGCCCATCAAGGTTGCCGGTGCCCACACCGTTGCCATCTCGCTGTACCGCGAGATCAAGGCCGAGGTTGTCGTTCTCGTCGGCGTTACCGCCGAGGAGCTCGCTGCCGAGGCTGAGGTCGAGGAGGCCGCTGAGGTCGCCGAGGCCGAGACCGCCGAGGTCGAGACTGAGGCTGCTGCCGAGTAGCATTTGCTGCAACGCAACAATCTTGTTCTAAGAAGGGCGCTCTGGGAAACCAGGGCGCCCTTTTGTTTTTTGCGCTGAGTGAGTGTCATGGTGAACGTTGCGTCGAAGTCCTATATACAGGACCGTTCATCCGTTTGGTTCGGTGATGATTGGCGGCGCGCGGCGCGTTTTGGGACCGTGGCTGATACTATGGATGCTCGCAAGCGATATGAATGAGGATGCTCATGGCATATGACGATAGGGAGACCGGGCTGACGGTCGAGGACCGCGGCTCAAAGTTGGGTCTTCCCCAAAACCAAGATGCAGAGGCCAATGTACTGGCCGCTATGCTGCTATCGCCCGAGGTGGTCGAAGAGGCCCAGGTCGAGCTGCAGCCCGATGACTTCTACCGGCCCATTCATAAGACCATCTATACCGCGATGGTCGATATGTACAACAGCCGCATTCCCATCGACTCCATCTCGCTGATCGATTACCTGCGCAGCATCAACAAGCTCGATGCCGTGGGCGGCGAGGCCTACATTTTGGAGCTGATGGGTCAGACCCTGTCGCTCGTCAACTGGCAGCACCATGCCGCCATCGTCCGTCGCGACTCGATGCTGCGCGAGCTGATCGGTGCCACCAACGAGATCAATGCGCTGGCCTATAACGCCCCTACCGACACCAAGGAGGTCGTGGAGCTGGCCGAGAGCAAGCTGCTCAAGGTCACGGCGCGCGAGGTCAAGTCGAGCTACAAGACGTTGACCGAGTTTATGGTCGAGGCCTATAACGAGGCCGAGGAAGTATGCCAGGCCGGCGGCCAGGCTGCGGGCGTGCCCACGGGTTTCCCGTCGCTCGACCGCATGCTCATGGGTTTTCGCGAAGGCCAGCTCATCATCATCGGCGCCCGTCCTGCCGTGGGTAAGACGTCGTTCGCTCTGAACCTGGCACTTAACGCTGCCGCTGCTGGTTATACCGTCGGCTTCTTCTCACTGGAGATGTCGGGCAAGGAAATTGCCCAGCGTCTGATTTGCGCCTACGCCATGATCTCGATCAGTGACTTCCGCATGGGCCGCATTAGCCCCGAGCAGTGGGCCAATATCAACGAGGCCACGCAGACCTTGTCCAAGCTCGATATTCTGATTGACGATACGCCCGGCACCACAGTGACTGAGATTCGCGCCAAGAGCCGCCGCATGCTCCATAACAAGGAAAAGGCAATCATCATTTTGGACTACCTGCAGCTGGTGAGTCCTCCACCGGGACGCCGCTCCGAGAGCCGTACCGTCGAGGTTTCGGAGATGTCGCGTGGTCTTAAGATTATGGCCAAGGAGCTCAAGATCCCGCTCATCGCGCTGTCACAGCTCTCGCGTCAGGTCGAATCCCGTACCGGCAAGCGCCCGCAGCTTTCCGACCTTCGTGAATCGGGCTCCATCGAGCAGGACGCCGATATCGTCATGTTCTTGGACCGCTCCGCCGACGAGGCCGAAGCCTCGCGCGACGATCGACCCGACGAGGGCGTTACGCGTATCGTCGTGGCCAAGAACCGTTCGGGCCCGATCGGCGACGTCGACCTGATGTTCCTGCCGGCATCCACCAAGTTCTATGAGCTTGATGGGGCACATGCCGAGGAGTAGGACAGGCGCCCGTTGCACGGGTATACTGGGAATGTTTTGTGCTTCTGCGTGCCGGCGTGGCGCGTAGACAGTCCATGAATGTAAGGAGTAAACATGCCGTCAACCGTTTTGGTCGGTGCCCAGTGGGGCGATGAGGGCAAGGGTAAGATTTGCGACCTGGTCGCCGGCGACTTCGATGCCGTCGTGCGCTATTCGGGCGGCAACAACGCCGGTCACACCATCGTCGTCAACGGCAAGAAGTACGGCCTGCACCAGGTGCCCTCCGGCATCATGTATTCCGATCACGTGTCGGTGATCGGTAACGGCTGCGTCGTCAACCCCAAGGTCGTCCTTGAGGAGATCGACATGTTCGAGGCCGACGGCATCACCACCAAGAACCTCAAGATTAGTGGCAACGCGCATGTCATCATGCCGTACCACATCGATCTGGATGGCGCCTTTGAGCAGAAGCTCGGCAAGAAGAACATCGGTACCACCAAGCGCGGCATCGGTCCGTGCTATCAGGACAAGATGGCCCGCATCGGCCTGCGCATGCAGGACATGCTGGACGAGGCACTGTTCCGCGACAAGCTGGAGACCGCTCTTGCCCGCGTGAACCCCGAGCTTGAGCTCATCTACAACCTGCCCACCTACACCGTGGACCAGATTTGCGACGAGTATCTGCCCATGGCCGAGCGCCTGCGCCCCTACATCACCGAGACGAGCTTGCTGCTCAACAACATGATCGACGAGGGTAAGGACCTGCTGTTTGAGGGCGCCCAGGCCACGCTGCTCGACATCGACCACGGCACCTATCCGTACGTGACGTCTTCCAACTGCACCGCCGGCGGCGCCATTACCGGCTCCGGCGTGGGCATGAAGAACGTTGACCGCGTGCTGGGCGTCATGAAGGCCTATATCACCCGCGTCGGTTCGGGCCCCATGCCCACCGAGCTTTCCTATGAGTCCGAGGCCGGCCACACGCTGACCGAGGAGGGCTATGAGTACGGCGTGACCACCGGTCGCCGTCGTCGCTGCGGCTGGTTCGACGGCCCCATCGCCAACTACGCCTCGCGTGTCAACGGCCTCACCGATATCGCCCTGACCAAGCTCGACGTGCTTTCGGCTTTCGACACCATCAAGGTGTGCGTGGCCTACGACGTCGATGGCGAGCGCTACACCAGCGTGCCCGAGCATCAGGTGCGCTTTGAGCATGCCAAGCCCATCTACGAGGAGCTCCCCGGCTGGAAGTGCGACATCACCGGTTGCCGCAGCTTTGATGAGCTGCCGCAGGAGGCTCAGGACTACGTGACGTTTATCGAGGATCTGGCACACACCCGCGTGACGTTCATTGGCGTCGGCGCCGGTCGCGAGCAGATCATCAACCGATTCTGGAAGTAATCGGGACTATTTGGTTATTGCGATATACCCCTTTGCAGCCCAAGCGGGCGGCCGAGGGGTATATTTGCTTGCAAAGGGCTCGCGCGGAGCGGGCCATTCATCCATAGAGGAGGCACCCTTGAAGGCGGACACTCAAACCATCGACATCCTGTTGTTGGGCAGCGGCGGCCGTGAGCATGCTTTGGCAGCTAAGCTCGCAGCATCACCGCGCGCCGGCAAGCTCTACATCGCGCCGGGCAACGGCGGCACCGCGAGCTGCGGCGAGAACGTTGTTCTCGACGACTGCGATCCTGCGGCCGTGGCGGCGTTTGCGCAGAGCCACGGATGCAGACTCGTGGTAATTGGCCCCGAGGCTTCGCTCGTGGCGGGTGTGGCCGACGCCGTGCGCGCGGCGGGTATTCTCTGCTTTGGCCCGGGTGCCGAGGGCGCCCAGATGGAGGGCTCCAAGCTGTTCTCCAAGCAGCTCATGGAGCGCGCGGGCATTCCGACGGCAGCCTACGGCTCGTTTACCGACGAGGCTTCGGCTCTCGCCTACGTGCGCGAGCAGGGCGCCCCGCTGGTCGTCAAGGCCGACGGCCTTGCCGCGGGCAAGGGCGTTATCGTGGCGACCGAACTTGAGCAGGCCGAGGAGGCCGTGCGCGAGTGCTTTGGCGGCACCTTTGGCGATGCCGGCAGCACCGTGGTCATCGAGGAGATGCTGACCGGTCCCGAGTGCTCGCTGCTGGCCTTTACCGACGGCAAGACCGTGCGCCCCATGGCCACTTCGCAGGACCACAAGCGCGCGCTCGAGGGCGACAAGGGCCCCAACACCGGTGGCATGGGCGTCTACAGCCCGGTGCCCATCGTGACCGATGAAGAGCACGCCACGATGGTGGCGGTCATGGAGCAGACCGTGGCCGAGCTTGCTGCCGAGGGCATCGACTACCGCGGCTGCCTGTATGGCGGCTTTATGCTCACCCCCGCCGGCCCCAAGGTGCTGGAGTTCAACGCCCGCTTTGGTGATCCCGAGACTCAGGTTGTGCTGCCGCGCCTTAAGAACGACCTGGTCGAGGTCATGCTCGCCTGCGCCAACTGCGAGCTCGATCAGATTGAGCTCGACTGGCGTGACGAGTGGGCCGTGGCCGTTGTCCTGACGAGCGCGGGCTATCCCGGCAGCTACGAGAAGGGCAAGGTCATCACTGGCATTGAGGATGCCGAGGCCATGGAGAACGTGACCGTGTACCACGCGGGTACTGCCGTGGTGGACGGCCAGCTCGTGACCAATGGTGGCCGCGTGCTTGCCGTGACCGCTCTGGGCGACACGTTTGAGAACGCTCGCAACCTTGCCTACGAGGCTTGCGAGAAGATTGATTTTGAGGGCAAGACCCTGCGTCACGACATCGGCCTGCGCGCGCTGCGCGGCCGCGACGCCTGGGATGCCTAAAATCCGAGAGGAATGAGACGGATGGACGAGAAGAACGAAGAGCTCGTGGACGCGCAGATCGTCGAAGAGGACAGCCGCATGTATGGGCACGCCGAGGGCGAGCCTGGTGGCGAGGTCGCTGACGAGCCGGCGCTGGTGCTGGGCGACGACGACCCGCACGATGCCGAGCTGCACGAGAAGATTCTTTCGGAGGAGTGCGCCTGGAAGGGCAAGATCCTCGACGTCCACCGTCTTGAGGTTGAGCTGCCCAACGGTCGCCGCAGCGCCCGCGATATCGTTCGCCATCCGGGTGCGGCGGCCGTCGTGGCGCTGACCGAGAGCGGCAAGATCGTACTGGTGCGTCAGTACCGCACCGCCATCGACCGCGTGACGGTCGAGATTCCCGCCGGCAAGCTCGATCCAGGCGAGGATCCGCTCGATTGCGCCAAGCGCGAACTGCATGAGGAGACGGGCTTTAGGGCTGGTCGTATTCGCTTTTTGACGTCGATTGTCACGTCCTGCGGTTTTTGCGATGAGATCATCCGCATCTACTTGGCTACCAAGCTCGAGTTTGATGCGCCCAACCCCGATGATGACGAGTTTGTCAACGTGGACCTGGTGCCGCTGCACGAGCTGATCGACGCCGTGCTCGACGGCAAGATCGAAGACGCCAAGACCGTCGTAGGCGCGCTTGCCTGCGACAGCATCGCGCACCGCTTGGGTGGGGCCGAGCTCTAGGTTACGCGGTTTTACCAAACCGCGTAACGAGTCGACGCTGCAAACGCCCCTAAGCGGCAATCTGCCTTTCAATCGTCGCTCGCGTACCGAAGTACGCGTCGCTCCTCTTTCAAGGCACCTTGCTCGCTTAGGGACGTTTTCGCTGACGCTGCCAGAACATCGGCGTTATGCTTGTTGGGACGCTTTGTTTTCAGCCTGACCGGTTCAACCGGATTTCTCACGCTATTTATTTCTCTTCGAGGATTGCATGTTTAAAAGGTTTCTCTCGTATTACGAGCCCCAGACGGGGCTTTTTGTTGCCGATACTGTTTGTGCTCTGGTGCTTGCTGCCATTGACCTTGCGTTTCCTATTATTCTGCGCAATCTGACCGGCGGGTTGTTTACCCAGGGTCAGGCTGCCATTATGCAGGCGCTCGGTATGATTGCGGTGGGACTGGTGCTGATGTATGCCATCCGCTGCGCCTGCCGCTACTTTGTGAGCTATTGGGGTCACGTGATGGGCGCGCGCATGGAGTCCAAGATGCGCGAGGACCTGTTCGACCAGTATGAGCGCTTCAGCTTTGCGTACTTCGACCGCAACAGCTCGGGCGACATGATGAGCCGCGTGGTCAACGACCTGTTCGATATCTGCGAGGCGGCGCATCACGTGCCCGAGTGGATCATCATCTGCGGCATCGAGATTATCGGCTCGTTTGTGATCCTCTTTACCATCGCCCCGGTGCTGGCGCTCGCCATGGCCGTGGTGACGGCGGCGTTTTCGGCCATCATGTTTTGGCAGAACATGCGCATGCGCGAGGTCTTTAGCGACAACCGCAAAAAGATCAGCGGCATCAATGCGCAGCTGCAGGATTCGCTGGCGGGCATGCGCGTGGTCAAGAGCTTTGCCAATGAGGAGACCGAACGCTTCAAGTTCCGCGCCTCAAACAATCGCTATCTTTCGTCCAAGGAGAACATGTATCACGCCATGGGCGTCTATACCGCGACGTATGGCCTGCTTTCGGGTGTGCTCTATGTGATCGTGGTGCTGCTGGGCGGCTGGCTGGTCGCCCAGGGGCAGCTGCATGCGGTCGATATGGCGACCTTTGCACTCTATATTTCGCTGTTCTGCACGCCGCTCGAGACACTCGTCAATTCGGCCGAAACGTATCAGAAGGCTATCGCCGGCTTTAAGCGTATGGACGAGGTGCTCTCGACCGCGCCGGATATCCAGGACAAGCCGGGCGCTACGGATCTGCAGGTGACTGCCGGCGCCGTGGAGTATCACGACGTGTGCTTTAACTACGAGGATGTTGAGCTGGGCGAGGGCGATGCCGACGAGCGTCCCGTTATCGACCATATGGACCTGTCCATCAAGCCCGGGCAGACCATCGCTTTGGTTGGCCCTTCGGGCGGTGGCAAGTCCACGACCTGTTCGCTGCTGCCGCGCTTTTATGACGTGGCCGCCGGATCCATTAGCATCGACGGCCAGGACGTGCGCGATGTGACGCAGCAGAGCCTGCGTCGCGCCATCGGCCTGGTGCAGCAGGATGTCTATCTGTTTGACGGCACGATTGGCGAGAACATCGCCTACGGCAAGCCGGGCGCTACGGCAGGAGAGATCGCCGAGGCCGCCCGTCGCGCCAACATCGATGCCTTTATCGAGTCGCTTCCACAGGGCTATGACACGGTCGTGGGCGAGCGCGGCAGCCGTCTTTCGGGCGGACAGAAACAGCGCGTTGCCATCGCGCGTGTGTTTCTCAAGAATCCCAAAATCTTGATCTTGGACGAGGCGACGAGTGCTTTGGATAACGAGAGCGAGGAGGCGGTCCAGGAGTCGCTCGAAGAGCTGGCACGCGGCCGTACCACAATCATCATCGCCCACCGTCTCTCGACCATTAAACACGCCGATGAGATTGCGACCGTTGAGCATGGTCGCGTTGTGGAACGTGGCACGCATGAACAGCTTCTCGCCCGTGGCGGCACCTATGCCCGTTACTATCGAATGCAGTTCGAAGGTGCGCGTGCGCACGAGCTCGACTGATTGATATGACAGGAAGTTTATGGCTGACAAGAACCCTTTGACTCCGGAAGAAGTGACGGAGTTATTCTCCGAAATCGATGCATCCGGTGTCTTGGATCCCACGCTTGCCAAAAAGCGAACCGAGCGCATGCGTGAGAAGGAGGCTGCGGCCAAGCGCGGTGACAAAGCGGCGCTAGCGCAGCTGCGCAGCGAGGACCGCGCGAGCCAGGCAAAACATATCGACCCGCTGTCCGAGGATGATCCTTCGGGTTCGCAGGTGAGTCATACCATTACGAAGACCGCGATGGCCGTGGTCATTGGTATTTTGGTGCTGATCGTGGGCATGCAGATTGGCTACGGCGTGATGCGTCGCCTGAACACCGCCAACCTGTCCGAGAGCGTTTCGGTCGATACCGTTTCGACGGCGCTGAAGGGCGGCCTTGAGTGGGGCAACGGCTTTACGCAGTTCCCGCTCGACTTTACCGTCGATGAAGCCGATGAGCGTACGGGCACGGTCGAGGTGACGGTGTTGGACACATCGTCTGCCAACGAGCTCGAGCTGCTGTCCAACGGGCAGATTCAGGCCGCGGCGCTTGCGACCAACGCGTTGCTCAACGATAAGATCGACCGCGTGGTGTATAACGTTCACGCCTATATCGACGAGGATAGCAACATTCAGCACGATTCCTTCTTTGGCATGTTTCCCGCCCAGGGCCACCAGAGCGCCATCCTGACGTTCGTGTGGACCAAGAGCTCATCCAACGCTACGAGTATCGACTGGAAGATGCGCATCGTGAGTATGGATGACACCATCGCCGAGCGCATTCAGAAGCAGGTGAACTCGGTGTCGTCGTTGATTGAGGACCCGGTGGTGAGCCAGACCAAGATTGACGAGGAAAAGGCCGAACGTGACCTGGAGCATCGTCTGCATGGCCGCGAGATTTTCCGCGGCGGCAAGCCCGATCGCACACCGTCCGAACTGCTGGAGCAGGACAAGATAAAATAAGACGCCATCATCCCGCGTGAGCCACAAGCCCCGCGGGATGATTTTTCCGGGACGGGGATTAAAAAATCATTATGCATAGAAAGTCATAATTATCATTTCGTAAACATTTCGATGAAATTAACGCCATGAGGCATGCTTGCGGTTACAATACCGCGAGGCCTAACTACACACCTTTAAGCCGGTCCTGTGAGACCGGGAAGGAGAATTATGGCGAACAACCATACCGCGGGCGCTGCCGCCCGCACCTTCGCGCCCAGCGAGCTTTGCCAGCGTATGCTGGCCAAAACCAGCAAGGGCGCCTGCGGTCCCTGTATCCTGTATCTTGAGGATGGGACCATTTTTTATGGACGTGCATGCGGCGCCGAGGGCACCGCGACCGGCGAAGTCTGCTTCAACACCTCGCTTGAGGGCTACTTTGAGGTCATGACCGACCCGAGTTATGCCGGCCAAATTGTAACCATGACCTATCCGCAGATCGGCAATTACGGTATCGACGAGACCGATGTCCAGTCGGCCTTCCCCGGCGACGCCGTGCGCTCTGCGAGCGCTCCGGCTATGCGCGGCATGATCGTTCGCGACATGTGCGCCACGCCTTCTAACTGGCGCTCGGCCGTCAGCGTGCCGGAGTACCTGCGCGCTCACGGCATCGTCGCTATCGAGGGTGTCGACACCCGCGCTCTGGTGCGCCATCTGCGCGACAATGGTTCCAAGATGGGCATTATCTCGACAGAGATCTTCGACGTCGACGAGCTCGCCGAGCGTCTGGACGCAGCGCCCACGCTGGTGGGCGAGAACCTGGTCAAGACCGTGAGCTGTCCCGCGCCTCACGAGTTTGTGGCCGCCGACCTGCCTGCCACGCATGGCTTTGCGCTTGTGGCTGCCGCTCCTGCCCGTCACAACGTGGTCGCCTACGACTGCGGTGTGAAGCGCGGTATTCTGGAGGGCCTGGTCCGTGCCGGCTGCGACCTCACCGTCGTGCCGTGGGATACGCCCGCGAGTGAGGTGCTCGACATGAATCCTGATGGCGTCTTTTTGTCCAACGGCCCCGGCGACCCCGATGCCGTGGTGGAGACCTACGAGCAGGTGCAGCAGCTGATCGGCAAGGTGCCGGTCTTTGGTATTTGCCTGGGTCACCAGATGATCAGCTTGGCCTGCGGCGCCCAAATGGAAAAGCTTAAATTCGGTCACCGTGGCGGTAACCAGCCGGTTATGAATCTGGTGAGCCGTCGCGTGGAGATCACCGCGCAAAACCACGGCTTTGGCCTGCTGTTCCCCAGTCTGGGCAAACTGATTCCGGAGCTTTCCGGCGGCGAAACCGAGCATGCGGCCGATGGCGACCTGCGCGCCTGGGTGCGTCGCGGCGTCGCGCCGGTCGTGATGAACGAGCGCTTTGGTCGCATTCGCCTGACACATGTGAACCTCAACGACGGCACCGCCGAGGGCATCCAGCTGCTCGACGCCCCGTGTTTCTCGGTCCAGTACCACCCCGAGGCTTCGCCCGGCCCCACCGATGCCCACTATCTCTTTACCGCCTTTACGCGACTCATGGACGGCGAGGAGAACTACCTGGACATCGACACCGCGAAGGACCGCCTCGCCGGCTGGAATTTCGCCGAGTCCGAGAACGCTGCGACCGAGGAGAACTAACATGCCTAAACGTACTGACATCAAGCGCATCCTCGTTATTGGTTCGGGCCCCATCGTTATTGGCCAGGCCTGCGAGTTCGACTACTCCGGCGCCCAGGCCTGCAAGGTGCTCAAGGAGGATGGCTTTGAGGTCATCCTGGTCAACTCCAATCCGGCGACCATCATGACCGACCCGGGCTTGGCCGACCGCACCTATGTTGAGCCTATCACCGCCGAGTTTATCGAGCGCGTGATCAAGAAAGAGCGCCCGGACGCGCTGCTGCCCACGCTGGGCGGCCAGACCGGTCTGAACGCCGCCGTCGAGCTGGCAAAGGACGGCACGCTCGACAAGTACGGCGTCGAGATGATCGGCTGCGACCTGGCCGCTATCGAGCGCGGCGAGGACCGCAAACTCTTTAACGAGGCCATGGCCGAGATTGGCCTGGAGGTCGCGCGCTCGGGCTATGCCTACAGCGTGGCCGACGCCGAGACTATCGCCGAGCGCGTGGGCTATCCCTGCGTACTGCGCCCGAGCTTTACCCTCGGCGGCGCCGGCGGCGGCATCGCTCACACCCACGAGGAGCTCGTCTCCATCGTGAGCCAGGGCCTCGAGCTCTCGCCCGCCCACGAGGTGCTGGTCGAGGAGTCTATCGAGGGCTGGAAAGAGTATGAGATGGAGGTCATGCGTGACCACGCCGGCAACGGCATCATCGTGTGCTCCATCGAGAACCTCGACCCCATGGGCGTGCATACCGGCGACTCCATCACCGTGGCGCCGGCGCAGACGCTCTCCGACCTTGAGTATCAGCGCATGCGCGTGGCCTCGCTCGCCATTCTTGAGAAGATCGGCGTCGAGACCGGTGGCTCCAACGTGCAGTTTGCCGTGAACCCCAACACCGGCCGCCTGATCGTCATCGAGATGAACCCGCGCGTGAGCCGCTCGTCCGCGCTGGCCTCCAAGGCCACGGGTTTCCCCATTGCCAAGGCCGCCGCGCGTCTGGCCGTGGGCTATACGCTCGACGAGATCGTCAACGACATCACCAAGGCTACGCCCGCCTGCTTTGAGCCCACGATCGACTACTGTGTGGTCAAGGTGCCGCGCTTTGCCTTTGAGAAGTTCAAGGGCACCGACCCCACGCTCACCACGCGCATGAAGGCCGTGGGCGAGATTATGGCGATCGGCCGCACCTTTGAGGAGGCCTTCGGCAAGGCCATGCGCTCACTGGAGGACGGGCATCAGGGCATTTGTGCCGGTGGCAAGGAAGGTGCCGACAAGCTGAGCGACGATGAGCTCGCTCAGGCCGTGGCAACCCCGACCGAGCATCGCATCTTCTTTGTGGTCGAGGCCCTGCGCCGCAGCTGGGACGTTGCGCGTATCCATGCCATTTGCGGCATCGACCCGTGGTATCTCAACCGCATCAACGACATGGTGCAGGTCCAGGAGAGCATCCGCGGCCTGCGTGTGGAGGATATCGACGCCGACGCGATGCGCCTGCTCAAGCAGTACGGCACGAGCGACGCCGAGATTGCCGCGCTGACCGGCTCGGACGAGCGCTTTGTGCGCGCCTATCGCAAGGGTCTGGGCGTGGTTCCCAGCATGAAGACGGTCGATACCTGCGCTGCGGAGTTTTCGAGCGCCACGGAGTACCACTACAAGACGTACGAGAACATCTACCGCACGAGCCCGGATGCCAAGAAGTGCGTGGCTCCCGACGAGACCACGCCGGCGGACAAGCCCAAGGCGATGATCCTGGGCGCCGGCCCCAACCGCATTGGCCAAGGTATCGAGTTCGATTACTGCTGCGTGCACGCGAGCTACGCACTGGCGGCTCGCGGCTTCGAGACCATCATAGTCAACTGCAACCCCGAGACCGTTTCGACTGACTACGACACCTCGGACCGCTTGTACTTTGAGCCGCTCACCTACGAGGACGTCATGGATGTTATCGATGTCGAGCGCCCCGACGGCGTCGTGGTGACGCTCGGTGGCCAGACCCCGCTTAAGCTGGCGCGCATGCTCGAGGAGAGCGGCGTGAACATTATGGGCACCAAGCCCGATGCCATCGACTTTGCCGAGGACCGCGAGCGCTTCGCCGCTCTGCTCGACAAGCTGGGCATCATGTACCCGCCGGCGGGCCAGGCCACCTCGTTTGAGGAGGCCGAGGCCGTGGCCGCGCACATCGGCTATCCGCTGCTGGTGCGCCCGAGCTATGTGCTGGGCGGCCGCGGCATGATGATCGCCTACGATGCCGAGCATCTGCGCGATTACATGGCCGAGGCTGCGCGCATTAGCCCCGACTACCCGGTGTACCTGGACCGCTTCCTGGAGGGTGCGATCGAGTCCGACGTCGACGCCCTGTGCGATGGCGAAGAGGTATACATCGGCGGCATCCTGGAGCATATCGAGGAAGCCGGTATTCACTCCGGCGACTCCGCGACCTGCATCCCGCCGTTCAGCTTTAGCGAGAGCCTGCAGGCGAAGCTCCGCGAGACCACGCGCCGCATCGCGATGGCGCTGGGCGTGCGCGGTCTGGTCAACGTGCAGTACGCCATTAAGGGCGAGACCGTTTACGTGATCGAGGCCAACCCGCGCGCCAGCCGTACCGTGCCGTTTATCTCCAAGGCCACCGGCGTGCCGCTGGCCAAATGCGCGGCGCGCATCATGGCAGGCGATTCCATCGCGAGCTTGGGCCTGCCGAGCGACGAACGTCAGCTGGACTGGTTCTGCATGAAGGAAGCCGTTATGCCCTGGGGTCGTTTCCCGGGCGCCGACGTCATCCTGGGGCCCGAGATGAAGTCGACGGGCGAGGTCATGGGTATCGCTAAGAGCTATCCCGAGGCATACGCCAAGACGCAGCTGGCGATCGACTACAGGCTGCCCGACCCGAGCGCCGGCAAGGTATTCATCAGCGTGTGCGACCGCGACAAGCGCCACATCCTTTCGGTCGCGCGTATCCTGCGTTACCTGGGCTTTGACATCTGCTCCACCGAGGGTACGGCGCGCGTGCTGCGTGGAGGCAACGTGACGTGCGAGATCGTGGAGAAGATTAGCGGCCCGCACGACGGCGAGCGCCCCAACATCGGCGACCTCATCGCCGATGGCAAGATCGCGGTGATCATCAACACGCCGTACGGTCCGGGCTCGCGCGGCGACGGCTATCTGCTGCGCACCGAGGCGGTGCGACGCGGTGTGACCTGCGTGACCGCGATGTCTGCCGCCAACACGTATGTGAGTGCCATCGAGGCGGTGCGCGAGGACCAGCAGGGTCACGGCAGCGCCAACGACATGGGCATGGACGTCATCGCCCTGCAGGACCTGCCGCAGTACACGGTGTAGATTGAGCTGGCC
>UQPT01000029.1:0-21953 GCA_900543045.1 uncultured Collinsella sp. | reverse complement strand
GGGGGAGCCAGTTCCCCGGCTCGCCCGCTTTCAATCATTTAAATCGCCGTATCTACTCTGCAGAAGAAGATCCACCATCAACGATTGCTTGCTCGGACTCAGGAATCCCATCGGCACCCGTGCTCTGTTCTTGCTCCACCTCTTCGCTGATTGCGGAGGCGGGGGTCGAGCCCTTCGCACCCACGATGTAGGCAGCCCCAAATCCTAACGCAATGGCGATCAAGGCCAAAATCACGTAGACAGGCCAATGGCGCTTAATATACGAAAACACGTTGACTCCTTAGAGCTCCGTCTACGAACGGCGGATAACCTCGGTCACGACCTCGGATACCGTGGCAATGTTCGTCGGGTTGACATTGTGGGGCAGGTCGTCCTCGGTACGAGCGCAAGCCAGGCGCGTGCCGTCCACGCCGGCGATGGTGAGGGCTCGGCGGCTCGCCTCGAGCGCGGCATAGGCATCGGTCTTGGCATAGGGCATCTCGAGCGCGCCACAATCGACATGGAACGACTTGCACACCTTGCTGACCAGGTTCATGATGCGGCGATCGCCCTTGAGCAGCTGCTGTTCGCCCTCAACCGTCACCACCGAAAGCCTACCGGCGCCGACGGATTCAAGATTGATGAAGAATACGCCGCGGAGCTTATCGCGATGCGAAGCCAAAAAGGCCTTCATACCGGCGCCATCACAGTCCGAGGCGCCCGTTGCCACAAACCAGATATCGTGACCGAGCAGCTCATCATCGCCCATAGAGGCGACAGCCGAGAGCATATCTTCGGAAGAAGCGCCGTCGGAAGACGTAGCGCCGCCCTTCCAGCCATCGTTATCGTCCTCGAAATTATCCCACGAACCGATGCCGCGACCGGACTTCTTGGCATCGTAATCGTCTTCGACGCCCAGCCAATCACTCATGCTGTCCTGTTCGTTTTTCTTTTTACGACCGAACAGGCCGCCCAGGCCGCGCTTGCGAGACTTGGGTGCCGCCGGGGCGGGAGCCGAAATGGTCTCGATCGGCTGAGCGCCCGACGCAACGGGCATAGGAGGCGCAACGGGTGCCGATGTGGGTTCGGGACCCTGAGCGGTAGCAAAGGGGTCGTTGACCTGTGCGGAGGGGTCGGGAAGGTCGAACAGCGACGTGCGAGACGCAACGTTTGCCTGCTTCATCGACGGCAGCGACGGATCGGGGACCGAAGCCAGCGGAGACGAGGAAGGTGCAGGCGACGGAGCCGACGCCGGATCGGGAACATTTATCTGCGGACGCGGCGATGCCTGGGAGGAAATCTGGGCCATAAGGGAATCGACCGTTTCGTCCTGGGTGGGAGCAACATCGGCAACCGTGGCACCGGAACCACTCGGGGCCGGCATGGTGAAAATCTGCGTGGAGTAAGGCCTCGACTCATCTGTCTCGGGAGCCTCGGAAACCGCAGGCACTTCCTCCTGCTCGTCCTCGGCGGCATCTTGGATTTCGGCAGCATCAATAGGCTCGTCATCGTCTGCCGTGTCGCCCTGCTCATCGGAAACAGGAAGGGGCTCGGCAATCGCGGTGCCTTGCTTTTCAAACGTTATCGTGGAATCGAACTGCGCGGCATCAAACGACATGGTGCTATCGACGTGCTGCTGAGCCTCGAAAGACGTCGTCGCCTCAACAACATCCGCGGACGCCGGTTGCTGGGACTCAAAGGACGTCGCAGCTTCGGCAGCGTCGACGGGCACGGACTGCATAGCCTCGTTCTGCTCGAACTCTTGCGCCGCGAGCTCACGTGCCGCCTCAGCTGCCTGCTGCTGAGCGATAGCTTCCTGCTCGGCAGCCTCGCGTGCAGCAGCGCGCTTCTCCTCGAAATCGTCGACAAATTTCTTGCCCTTTGCAAGCGCGCCCTTAAAGAAGTTGGAAGCGCTGGCGCCAATCGAAGAGAACGCGGATGCAATATCGGCATGGGGCGTTGCCGCGGGAATCTCGGCCGAGAAATCAGTATCGCTCTCGTAAGACACGCGCCTCGGCTGTTCAACGTAATCGTCGTCAGACTCATCCGCAACGTCTTGCGCCGGCGCGGCGGGAGCCAAAATGTCCAGTCCTGCCGCGGGATCGATCGCGGACACCGCCTCGGACTCGGCAACGGCAGCGGTAACCGCGGCAGACTCATCATCCACGGTCACGACGGGGGCAGGCTCGGGCTCAAACGTCGGCTCCTCGCCCTCCTCGTAATCGAGCGTGCAGGACTCGGGAAGCATTCCGAGCGCACGGATGGCATCCGAACCAAAGCGGATGTTGCCGGCGGCATTGCGATAGAGCTTGGGCTCGGGCTCGGCCGCGACAGGCTCCTCCGCCGGCTCGGCAGCGGGAACCTCGTCATTGAACTCTTCGGCCTGGACAGCCTGATTCTGATCCTCGGGCACAATGGCGCCAATCAGCGTCTCGTCGGCAGACGCACCCTCAAAGCCCTCGATCTGCTCGTCGAAAGCCTCGCCCTGTTCGGGCTCGGTTTGAGCGTCGGGAGCAATCGGCTGACCGAACTCGTCCTCGGCGTAGGTAGGCTCTTCATACTCGATGGTGTTGCCGTAGTCGTTTTGCTGCTGGGCCGCGGCATACTCCGCCGCTGCGCGCGCCATTTCCTCGGCACGACGCTTCTGCTCCCCAAAATAGGTATCGAACGGAACATCGTCGGGAAACTCGTTTTCGCCCTGGAAGGGAGCAACGTTGTCCATGACGCCGAGCATAGCGGCGACAGAAGACTTGTTGCACACCGCGCCGGACGTATAGGGAAGAATGTGGCGGTTAGAGATGATGTTTGCCGCGTTGACAAGTGCAACGAGGGAAGCGAGGATCGCGACAATCCACAGCAGAACCTTGAGCGCGCCGGGGAGCGGCAGGATACGCAGGATGGCAACGGCAGCAGGGGCAACCGTGGCAACGGGCAACAGCTTGGCGATGAGTGCACGATACGAAGCATAGGGCTCGCGGGCGAGCAGCTCAGCACGGGGAGAGTCGTAGTGTGCGACAACGACCACCGGGCGGTTGCGCGGAGACGCGAGCGGGCCCGAGGCCTTGTGGTAGGCGATGACATTTTGGCTCACGCCCGTCTTGCCCAGGCGCGAAACCACGGGGTGGCCCGTGCGCTCGAGCACGTAAAGAACGGCGCCGACAATGGCCAGCAAGGTGCCGACCAAGCCGATGCCGCCACCGATGCCCATCAGCAGGGCGCCGGCAAACGCAAGAATACCGGTAACGGCAAATGCCAACCTGCTGGGCGCCGGGGCATTGAACTCCTGAACCTCGGGATCAAAGCCGTGGTTGCGGAAGATCTGAGCGATATCCTCGGCAGCCAAGCGCTCTTCTTCGCTGCATGCCGGCGTGATGCCGGTGTTCTGCAGCAGGTGGTTAATATAGTTCTGGGTGTTCGCCATGTGCGCTCCACATCCATAATCCGACAAATAGGCCCAATGCATGCACATTAGAACCGTATATAGTCGAAAGTATACCCCGAGCGAGCGCAAACGACCGAATTCGGGCCATCTTAACGCCCCGAGCGGACAAGGATATAGCCTAATCTCCATATCGGACTAAAATCATGGCAGCAAACCACCTTCTCATGCGAGGACTCTATGACGGCAAGCGACGCGACCGCGACAATTAAAAAGGGGAATTCGGAGCCCAGTTTCGATAAAACGGCTCAGCGCATCCTCAATCTTTTCTTTGTGCTCAACAGCTCCCCCGAACCGCTGACGACCGAGCAGATCGTCTTGGATTCTGACCTGGGATATGGCTCGGGCAATATCGACTCGGATAAGCGCAAGTTTCGGCGCGATCGTGACAAACTGCTCGAACGCGGCATCTTAATCAAGGAGGTTCGCCCCGCCGGCGCGCAGGAGACCGAGGAAAGCTCATGGACAATCGACCGCGAGCACACGTTTGCGGCAGGCGGCCTCATCACCGCAGACGACGCCGATATCCTGCTCAACGCTATCGACCAGACAATAGCGGCCGGCTCATCCACTTTTGCCGCGCCGCTTGCCGATATTCGTTCCAAGATTGCCTACCTCACCGGCAGGACGACGGCGGACGAAGCACCGATCCGCCGCTCTCCCACCGTCGATGCGGTATGGAGCGCCTTTGCCGAGCGATGCGCGCTGCGATTTTTATATCAGAACGGACGCGGTGAGCAGAAAGAGCGTACCGTCTGCGTCTACGGCATGTTCGAGCGCGAGGGCGTTGCGTACTTCTGCGGCCTCGACAATGCCACCGACGACATCAGGACATTCCGCTGCGACCGTATCGTTCGCGCTTGGCGTCCTTCGAAGGCCTACGCCATCCCTGCAGACTTCAATCTCAACGACTACCTGTTCTTTGAATTCGATTTTGCCGACCGCCCGCCCGTTGCGGCTACGTTCTCGTTCGCCCCGCAGACGCAGATCGATATGATCAACGGCCTCACGCGCGGGCGAGGTGAGCTCGCACACACCGATTCGGGATGGACTTGGACCGTTGACGTGCGCGATCTTGAAGCCGCCGCCTCATTTTGCATGGCCCACGCCATGGACGGCATGAGGCCCATGGCCCCCAAATCGCTCAAGCAGGCGTGGAACCACCTCATTGAAAGGACGGTGCACGAGCATGCCCGTGCGTAAACTCACCAGCGAGCAGAGGCTCTCGCGCGCCATCGACATCATGGAGGCCCTCTACGCCGCCGGCGAGAGCGGCATGACACGAACCGAGATTTGCAGTCGCTTTGACATCACGGGGGCGTCGCTCGACGAGATTCTCGAGATCGTCTCGACGCTCGCGGACCGAGAATCTGGTGCGCGTATCATCTGCGAATGCCACGGCGAGCGCGTGGTCCTCACCGGTGACGCCGGGCGTGTACTACCGCTGCGCCTGAGTGCCGCCGAGGGCGCTGTGCTCAACCACGAACTTGAATCGTTGGGGATCGAGCCCCAGGCGGCGGCTCGAATTCGACATGCTCTTCTACCCGAAGAGCTCGGCTATAACCAGCACGTCTTTGACACCGTCAACCACGGGTCGCACTGGCAGCAGCTGAGCTGCGCCATTCAGGACGGCGTTCGCTGTCGTATCTCGTATCGCTCGATGGACGATGCGCGGCCACGCGAGCGTCTGGTCGACCCCTTGCGCATTACAGCAAACGGCGACCAAACATATCTGATTGCCTGGGACATCGCGGTCGATGAGCAGCGCACCTATCGCATGGATAAAATCGAGGGACTCGCCTTGACGGAAGACTCCGTCGTGCCTCACGCACCGGACGTTGCATCCCTCCACGATTCCCTTGCCCGGACGCAGCGTAGCGCAAAGCTCTTGATGCCATTCGATATGGCGGAGCATCTGGACTGGGCCGGCATCACCCTAATCGAGCGCAGCGGGACAGACACGGCAACGGTAACCGTACATTACGGCTCCGAGCGTTGGCTGCTGAGCCAGATAATCGCAGCGGGCGGAGCCATCCGCATCTTGGATGACCCCGCCCTGTCAAAGCGTCTGTGCGATATGGCAAAAACCCTCGTCTGTCCGCTTTAGCGCCGCCGCTCGTGGCGTGCACGCCACAGCTGTAGATAGTGCCCGATCTGCGCCGATTCGATGCGCTGGTAGGAGCTCGTGGGCAGCGACGTTAAGAACTTCTTGCCATAGCCCTTCGTCACCAGGCGAGGATCCGCCAAGATCAGCACACCGCTATCGGTCGACGAGCGAATCAAACGCCCCGCGGCCTGCTTAACCTCGAGCACCGCCTCGGGCAGCGAATAGCGCGCCCATGCGCGGTCTTCGCGCAGGTTGCGCTCGCACGAGAGCGGGTCCGTGGGGCTCGAGAACGGCAACTTGGGAATGATGACGCAGCGCAGCGTCTCGCCGCTGGCATCAAACCCCTCCCAGAAGGCCTTGAGCGCAAAAAGCGACGAGGTCGGTTCGTTGATAAACCGGTCGCGCAGGCGACGAGGAGATGAGTTGCGCTGCTGGCAGTTGAGCTCCAGACCCGCACGGGCCATCTTGGGCTCAACGCGGGCGTATAGGTCCTCCATGTCGCGCCGGTTGGTGAACAACGTGAGCACCGATCCGCCCATGGCAAGATGGGCGTCGACCAGTACGCGCTCGAGCGCCGTAAGATAGCTCTCACGATCGCGCGGATCGGGGATATCGCCCGCTACGACTACAGCCATGTTCGAATCGAAGTCGTAGCTCGAATCCAAGTGCAGCGATGACGACGTTGAAGCACCGATGCGATCAAGGCCGACCGCATGGTTAAAGTGCTCAAAGCTTTTGGACACCGTCATGGTCGCCGAGGCAAAGATAGCCGTGTGAACCTCAGGCAGCCACTCGGTTGCCAAGGCCTCGCCAATGTCGATGCGCTCCGCGGTCATTGACTCTCCGCCGGCACGCAGCCTGCGATTGACCTGCAGCGAATACACGTAGTGTTCATCGGTACCATCAATGATGAGTTTTAGGTTCTCGGCCAGCTCGTGCAGGCGGCGCGAGATATCACCCAGGTCGACAACAACCTCTGGCTTGTCGGCGGCGACGGCTTGCACCAGCGCGTCGACGCTCTTGTCAGCTTGTTCCAATGCGTCGATGCCAGCGTAGGCCGACTGCAAGAAATCATGCCAGTCGTCAGATTCGCGCAGCTCGGGGCCAATCCATAGATTGGCATTGTCATAGCCCCCACGGGCACGGCGGCCGAGCTCGCGAACGCCATCGAACACGCCGGCGATCGCCATGCTCGCGTGCGCAACCGTCGACGTCGCCTTGGCGGCAAGGCCCAGATAGAGCGTAGAGCCCTCGGAGGTTGCCAAATCACGGGAAACCTGGCTTAGCGCGCCGGTGCTCGAGCCACCCAGACGCTCGAACAGGACGCGTGATTCGTCCGCCGACACCACACGCGCCCACTGACGGCGCGCCTCGCGCTCGATGGAATGGGCCTCGTCGATTACCCAATGACGAATCGGCGGCAAAATCCTGCCCTCGGCCGCGACGTTGCGGAACAGCAGGGAATGGTTGGTGACCACCACATCGGCATGCGCCGCACGACGGCGAGCGCCGTGGACCAAACATTTATCAGGAAAAAACGGGCAGAGGCGACGAGCACACTCGCGCGAGGCCGTCGTAAAGTCGGGACGGTTGACGCTGCGCCACCGAATGCCGAGCGAGTCGAGGTCGCCATCGGCTGATTGGCAGACGTACGCCATAATGACCGCGACCGCCGTGAGCGTGTCCGCCGGATCGCGCTTGGTGGTAATCTCGACCTGGCCGCGGCTCATGCGCTCGAGCTTGCGCAGGCACGGATAGTGGTCATACCCCTTGAGAGCGCAAAATGACAGACCACCGTCCAGTTGCTCGGCAAGTTTTGGCAGCTCATGGTACATGAGCTGGTCGGCAAGATTGTTCGATTTGGTCGCAATACCAACCGTGATGTTGTTACGGCGTGCTGCCTCGGCAAAAGGCACCAGATAGGCCATCGATTTGCCGACGCCTGTGCCTGCCTCAATTACTCGATGAGTGCCCGTGACCAGCGCATCGCGGACCTCGAGCGCCATCGCGATCTGCTCATCACGCGGCTCGTAGGTGGGATACATGCGATTGACCAGGCCACCTGGCGCATAGTCTGCCTCGATCTCCTCACGACTCGGCATCTTGAGAACCGGCAGTTCATCGGCGTCCACCCGATCGTCGGCGCGATCGGCCTTGAGAACGTCAGCACGAGCGGCGCTGAGAGAGAAGATAGAACCGGGGTTCTGCCCCGCCAAGAATGAGAATACAGGACGATAGGACCAGGGTACGTCGGGGTGCATGTCGGCCAGGCGCGCCATTAAGCCCTGAGGCAAGTCGCCGAGCGCCACGAGCAACACGCGCCATACGCCACACAGGGCGTCGACGTCGGCATTGGCACGGTGTGATACCGAGTCGCAGCCAAACAGATCGGCCATAAAAGACAGCTTGTGCGAGGCCAGGCGCGGAAGCGCGATGCGCGACAGCGCCAGCGAATCGATCCAAATATCGCTCACGTTGACGCCGCCTTTGACCGACTCGATAAACGAGCGGTCGAACGTGGCGTTGTGTGCGATCACCGGGCAGCCACCGACAAAATCGGCGAGAGCGGCGACGGCCACAACCGCCGACGGGGCATCTGCCACATCGGCATTTGTAATGCTCGTGAGCTCGGTAATCTCGGCGGGAATCAGCTGCCTGGGATGCACGAAGGTATCGAAGCGGTCGATGACCTCGCGGCCCGAAAGACGGGCCGCCGAGATCTCGATCAGCTCGTTGTCCTGCACCGAAAGACCCGTGGTCTCGGTATCGAGGATAATCACATCTTCCTCGATAAGGCCGAAGGACTGCGTTTTGGCGCGGTCGGCAAGCGTGGCATAGGAGTCGATGACAAACTGCGGCGTTCCTGACGAAACCGCGTCCTCGATTAGCATGCAATGCCCGCTCGACGAAGGCCCATACGGATCAGGCTGTCACAGACCTGCGGGAACGTCATGTCGTCGGTGTGGCGGATCTCATCCGGATACAGCGACGTATCGGTCATGCCGGGAATGGTATTGGTCTCGAGGATAACGGGGCCGTCCTCGCTCACAATAAAGTCGCTGCGCGAGATACCCAGGCAACCGAGGGCCTTGTGAGCGGCACAGGCAAGTTCCTGAGCGCGAGCGTAATTCTCGGGTGAAATCTGCGCCGGAATGCAATGGATATCCGTAGGGTCGACATACTTCACGTCCAGATCGTAGAACTCGCAGTCCTCGGGCTTACGAATCTCGACAATCGGCAGGGCGCGTACGTCATCTTCGCCGTATACGCCGACGGTGATCTCGGTACCCTCGATGCACTTCTCGACCAGCACTTTGTCGCCGTACTCAAACGCCTTGGCGATTGCCGCGGGCAGCTCGGAGGGCTCATGGACCAGGGAAATGCCATAGCTGGAACCGTTGACGGCCGGCTTCACAAAGCACCGCTCGCCACAAACCTCGACGATATGATCAATATCGACTTCATCGCCCACCTCGAGCGCAAGGCCGGGGGCAATGGGAATGCCCGCCTTGGCGTATAGGAGCTTAGAGACCTCCTTGTCGGCACCGCAGGCGCTGGCAAGTACGCCCGAGGCCGTGTAGGGGATACCCAGGGTCTCCATGGCACCCTGCATGGCGCCATCCTCACCGCCGGCGCCGTGCATGGCGATAAATGCCACATCGAATCCGCCGGTCGCCACGGTTACCATAAAGTCATCAGCGGCCGTGTCAAGCAGCTCCACCGAGGTGTAGCCGGCTTCCTTCAGCGCCACCACAACGTTCTTTCCCGAATCGAGCGAGATCTCGCGCTCGGCGGAATGACCGCCCGCCAAGACCGCTACGTGCATGTTCTCTAGGCTTTTACCCGGCATGGGCAGACTCCTCCTCTATAATTTCTGCAGCTGATACCATATTGTAGCGATACCCTCTACGTTTCCCCAAAATCGAAAGGCTTCCATGAATCCCAGGACTAAATCTCAGGACATTCGCGACTTGAGCCAAAACGATATTCGCGAGCTCGTGGCCGAACTTGGCCAGCCCGCCTTCCGCGCGAAGCAGCTCATCGAATGGGTCTTTGAGAAGAACGTTTGTTCGTTTGACGATATGACCAACCTTCCCAAGGCTTTCCGTGAGCAGCTTAAAGAGGCTTTTGCCTTTGATACGCCGACTGAACTCACCAAGCAGGTTTCCAAAGATGGCTCGCGCAAGTATCTGCTCGAGTACCACGATGGCATTTCCGTCGAGACTGTCGGCATGCCCCGTCGTAACAAACTTTCCGTCTGCGTTTCCACCCAGGCAGGCTGCGGCATGGGCTGCGCCTTTTGCGCTACCGGTCTCAACGGCCTCAATCGCTCTCTGACCGCTCAAGAGATCGTCGACCAGGTGCTTCATGTATCCAACGACTTTGGCGAGCGTGCCACAAGCGTTGTCTTCATGGGCCAGGGCGAGCCGTTTGCCAACTACGACGAGGTTCTCAAGGCATTGCGTATCCTCAACGACCCCGATGGTATCGGTATCGGCGCTCGTCACCTCACCGTCTCTACCAGCGGCGTTATTCCCGGTATTCGCAAATTTGCCGACATCCCCGAGCAGTTCACGCTTGCCGTTTCCCTGCATTCCGCCATCCAGTCGACGCGCAATAAGCTCATGCCCGGTGTTAAGAAGTACACGCTGCTTCGCCTTCACGAAGCGCTTCAGCTCTACACCGAGAAGACTGGCCGCCGCCCGACCTACGAGTATGCCATGATCGAAGGCGTCAACGATACGAATCCCGAGATGCAGGCACTCTGCGACTTCTGCGAGGGAACGCTGTGCCACGTTAACCTGATTCAACTTAACGACATCGAGGGCAGCCCGCTCAAGCCGTCGCCGATTCATAAGGTTGAGGATCTTCAGCGTCGTCTTGAGTCCCGTGGCATCGAGACCACGATTCGTAACTCCCGTGGTAACGATATTGACGCCGCTTGCGGACAGCTGAAACAGCGTTTCAAAGTTCAGAAGAACGCATAGGGGAGTCGCACTCCAAAACGTTTCATGTGAAACATCGAACGGCCCCTGTTGCAGGATATGCAACAGGGGCCGTTTCATTTATTGACCTCAATTTTGGACCGCTGCTAGCTTTCCCATTTTTTACGGACAAAATAAGCGGCCCTTGTCTCATGAATCAGACAAGGGCCCCTCAAAATATGCAGGGTAATTGTTAGGTACCTAATAGCCTACATTTTCCCATTGGTTGCTAACCCAACCTTGATTAATCTTAGGATTTTTCGTTACCTGAGCAGTGCGCATGGCAACATCTTCTGTCATAACATCCATTTTCTTCTTGGAAGTATCGACAATATCTTGCGCGCCACGAAGCAAACGACCTCGAAGTTCATCGTCTGTCGCGATCTTATAGCCAGCAAAGGCACCAGCCGCGACAGTCGTCACCAATGCAATCGCAGTTAAAATCTTATTCCTCATCTTGGCCTCCTTGATCAAACTGAATCATTTCACCAAGAATACGAGAGAGCTCTTCCTCGTCTTTAAACTCAATCTCAATCTTATTCTTTCCACGCGAGCTCTTCACGCGCACGTTGGTATTAAATACCTGACGAAGTACACGCGCAGCCTTTTTAAAAGACTGAGGCGTAGCAGGCCTCGGCGTCTTAGGTGTCTCTCCGGCAGAAAACAATGGAGCAAGATTTTCTGTCGCTCTTACGGAAAGGCCCTCTGCAACAACCTTCTCTGCAAGTCGAATTCGCGCGTCCTCATAGGGAACTGCAAGAATCGCACGTGCGTGACCAGCAGTAAGTTTACCCTCAAAAATCATCTGCTGAACTACTTCGGGGAGATCGAGAAGGCGCAGCGAGTTTGTAATTGCAGAGCGTGACTTGCTTACGGCCTTCGACAACGCCTCCTGGGTCATACCGCTAGCATCGATGAGCTGGCGATAGCCCTTAGCCTCTTCGACGGGATTCAGATCAGAACGCTGAAGATTTTCGATAAGAGCAAGAGCCAGCATCTCTTCATCATTAACATCTTTAATGATGACAGGCAGTTCCTCAAGACCAGCAAGCTTTGACGCCTGATAACGACGCTCACCAGCGATGATCTCATAGCCGTTTCCATGCTTGCGAACCAAGAGCGGCTGCAAAACGCCATGTTCTTGGATTGACTCGCTCAACTCGCGAAGTTCAGTTTCATTAAAGTGAACTCGCGGTTGATTAGGGTTGGGAACGATATCCTCAATAGGTAGTTTTGTTTCAGATGCGGCATTTGAAGCAGATGCAGCAGAACCACCGGTCTCATACTCAGCCTCTGAGACCAAAGCATTGAGTCCGCGTCCCAATCCACCACGTTTCTTTGCACTAGGCACGCTTGATCACCTCTTTTGCAAGGTTCATATACGCTTTTGCACCCTTGTTTTGAGGTGCATAGGTAATTACCGGTTCTCCAAAAGACGGAGCTTCAGAGATTTTAACTGTACGGGGAATCAGTGTCTTAAACGCCTTATCACCAAAGTACGATTGAACTTCCTCAACAACCTGATTCGACAAAGAAGTACGTGAGTCATACATGGTCATAAGCACGCCATAGGTGTCTAAGCCCTTGTTCAGACGTGATTTGACCATCTTCATTGACTCAAGCAGCTTCGTAACGCCCTCGAGTGCGTAATACTCACACTGGATTGGAATCAAAACGCTATCTGCTGCGGTCAAGGCATTGATAGTAAGCAGGCCGAGCGAAGGAGGACAGTCAATGAAAATAAAATCGAACTCGTCCTGAATCGGCTCAAGCAAATCTTTGAGGCGGGTTTCACGAGCAATTGCGCTTACGAGCTCAATTTCGGCACCTGCAAGCTGAATCGTAGCTGGAATTACGAATACCTTTTTGCAATTTGTATCAAGAATAAGCGATTCTGCCGGCACATCATTCAACAATGCATCATAGATGCAGTGATCAAGGTCTTCTTTTTCAATTCCAAATCCACTGGTGCTGTTTCCCTGCGGATCAAAATCGACAATCAGTGTCTTACGACCCTGCTCACCCAGTGCTGCTGCAAGGTTTACAGCCGTCGTTGACTTACCGACGCCGCCTTTTTGATTGATGATTGCAATGATACGCGTGTCTTTTGCGCTCTTAGAACGCTTAACGTCGCGAAATCCCACGGTCCCTCCTGGTGTGTATTAAAGCTGTCAAACGGAGGATGTTTCACGTGAAACATTCCGATTCGATATCAACCGCCATGTTTCACGTGAAACACTGCAAGTTGTTAGTATCCATTATGTTTCACGTGAAACATCTAGGCAAGCGGATTCTTCTTTGCCATGCCATTTGCACGAGGCAATGAAACGGATGCTGGATGACTCTTCTTAAGAACAATGAACTCCCTGTGGCCCAAGCCCTCAGGCAAATCGATTGCGTCATTCAGAAGCAAAGTGAAGCCGCAAATCTTAGCTGCTGACATGCCGGAAGCAAGCTCCTCATCCGAAGGATTACCCTTGGTGATAACAAATAGACCTCCATCCTTGAGGAACGGAGCCGCATACTCAACAAGAATCGGTAGAGGGCCCAGTGCGCGGGCGGTTACGACAGAGAACTGCTTCTTATGGCTTCGAGCATATTCTTCAAGACGATCATGAACGACATGAGCATGTTTCAATCCAAGAGCATGGACAAAAGAATTGACAGCATCAACCTTCTTGCCAACAGAGTCAATATAAGTAGCTTTACGATGCGTGGTTATGGTTAAAGGAATACCGGGGAAGCCCGCACCTGTTCCCATATCGAGCAAAGCTCCCTCAGGAGCCTTATTGATATAAGGGAGCAAAACAAGAGAGTCGAGGATATGTAGTACCGCAGCATCTTCTATGTTAAGAATACGTGTGAGATTGGTTGTCTTATTTGTTTCCAGAACCAAATCCAAATGCTGAATACATTTCCTCAGCTCAACATCAGTTACGCTCAAGGAATACTCTTTGCAATAGGAAGTTAGACGACTCAACATCTCGTCAGCCTGCTGATCAGTAAGTACTAACAACGAAAGCTCCTTTCTGACAAAAATCAGTGTATCGAGAACTTTTGACAAAAAAAGGGGACGTGGAAACCACGTCCCCTTAAGCATAAGCTCGAGTAGATTATCGAGCAACAATCACCACATGGCGATCGGGGTCAGAACCCTCAGAATGAGTATCGACGGCGTCATTGCCACGAAGTGCAATGTGAACCAGTCGGCGCTCGTAGGCATTCATGGGCGGAAGCGAAACACTCTTATGAGTGCGGATGGCACGCTCGGCAGCAGACTGAGCCATGGAGGCAACCTTGTCCTGACGGCGGCTCTTGTATCCCTCGACGTCCACTACAACCGGATATCTAAAGCCGAGCTTGCGGCTCACCAGCAATGAGAACATAACCTGAAGGGCATCAAGGGTGCGACCATGACGGCCAATGAGAACAGCAAGGTCGGGAGCCGTTACATCCAGAATCAGCTCACCCTCGTCGCCCTCATACTCATCGATAGGAGAGTTGGCGGCATCGAAGTGCGAAAGGATGGAACGCAGGATGGAAATCGCGACATCGGCAATGGTGTCGAGCTCCTCGTCGGTCAGCTCTTCACCGGCCTTGTAGCGCTGTGCAATCTCGGGATAATCGCCCGCGACCTGCGGGGCAACCTCCTCAAGCATATCCTCGATGATCTCTTCAGACATAACGTACTCCAAAAGTTAGGTACCTAAATAAGATTGATATCCCGCTACTTCTTCTTGTGCGGGCGCGGCTTCTTCTCGCGACGAGTGACCTCAACCTGCAGCGGCGCGTTCTTAAGGCGCTCCTCCTCATCGGCCTTCGCCTTGTCGATGACCTTCTGCGTCACAAAAATCTGCTGGATAACCTGCCAAGCAGACGAGACGTCGTAGTACAGCAGAACACCAACGGGAAGGCTCCAGCCCATCCAAAGCATCATGACCGTCATGACAACGGCCATCATACGCATGCTCTGAGCCTGCTGGCCGGTCTGGTTGCGCGACATATAGAGCTGCGGAATCAGGGTCAGGACAGCGAACAGGATCAGGCAGACCAGCGCAGGCAGCGCGACCATAAAGCCATCGGCAAAGGAGGCACTCGGCGTGGTGGTCAGGTCGGGCAGAATATTAAAGAACGAGAACGTGCCGTCGTTAAAGTAGTCCGGCAGGTGTCGCAGCAGCGTAAATAGGGCGAACAGGACAGGCATCTGAATCAACAGCGGCAGACAACCAGCCATCGGGTTGAACTTGTTCTCGCTGTAGAACTTCTGCATTTCCTCGGCCTGACGCTGGGGATCGTCGGCATAGCGCTCCTGGATCTCGAGCATCTTGGGCTGCAGCACCTGCATGCGTGCCGTCGACTTAGTCGACTTGAGCATAAGCGGCGTCAGCAGCAGACGGATGATGACCACCAGGATGATGATGGACAGGCCCCAGTCGACCGCAAAGGTCTGGATGAGCTTGAGCAGCTCGAAAAGGATGTTAACGATCCAATCCCACATGTAAGTTTTCCTCCGATAGCGAGTGCCCGCTAGGGCACAGGGTCATAACCGCCGACGTGCAGGGGATTGCAGCGAGCGATGCGCCTCACGGCAAGCCAGCAGCCTCTCAAAACACCGTACTTCTCAATCGCCTGGACGGCGTATTGCGAGCACGTTGGGTAATAAATGCAGGCGTCAGGCAATAAGGGCGAAATAACCTGTTGATATATGCGAATAGGAGCGATGGCAACACGTCGCAAAACGTGATTGCTCATCGCTCCTCCCCGGCAACGCCGGCGCGTTTCATAAGCGAACGCAATGCATTGTCCATCTCCTGAGGCGAAGAAACCCTCGTCTTGGGAGTTGCGAACAAGATGATGTCATAACCCGCAACGGGAAATCCACAGCTGCGGGCGGCCTCGCGCATCACACGCTTAGAACGGTTGCGCACGACAGCACAACCGAGCCGTTTAGCACCAACGAAGGCGACCCTTCCGGAGTCGCCTTCGCCAACCGATTCACATATGGTCATTCGAATCAGAGGGTGATTGAAACGACGCCCCTGACTGAACACATGCTCGAAATCTTGCCGAGACTTAATAGTCTTCATGCGAGATGTGTGTATCGCTGCTAGACAGTGAGACGCTTGCGGCCCTTGGCGCGACGACGGGCGAGCACGGCACGACCACCCTTAGTGGCCATACGGGCACGGAAGCCATGGGTCTTGGCACGCTTACGCTTATTAGGCTGATACGTACGCTTCATCTTAAGTTCCTCCTGCTGCATTTCGAGTGTCCGCGGGGGCGCGGACGCAGATATAGACACGTGAGCTTGAAGATTGTAGGGAAATCAATGTTCAAATGTCAAGAAATCAAAGGTAAAAGGTTGCGCAGTTCACACGGTTCCCCCATAAGCCGAGCTCGATTTAGCGGTGCATGGCAACTTTTCACGATATTTCATCGAGTTTTCAACAGGTCATGTTGGCAATGTTGAGAACTTTTCGTCCGTTTTCCAAAGTTTTCAACAGGTTTTGAAAGGTTGTCGAAAGATGAGAAACATTGCACGGTGAGCTACTATTTGTTCGAAACCTTTTGAAAGATTGCGAGCGGCATGTCTGACGACTTTTACACCATGGTCGATTCCGGAGACCCGGCACCCGACAACGAGCACATCACCGGCGTGCGCGAAGAGCGTGAGGAAGGCGAGCAGACGACCACGCAGGCGCCAAAAGCCATGTACGCCGCGCGCATCGCCGTCTATGACGACATGCTGTCGACACCGCGTGTGATCGTCATTGATCCGCAAGATGTCCGCACGTATTTGGAAGAGACGACCAACACCGTCTACCAGTGCATGAAAGAACAAGGTGGCCATATCTCGCTCATGGTCATCCGCGAGATTGTCGAAAACTTTATCCACGCACACTTTGCCGAGCCCATCATCTCGATTCTGGACGGCGGAGACACCATCCGCTTTGCTGATCAAGGACCCGGCATCGACGACAAGGAGCGCGCGTTCGACTTTGGCGTTACCAGCGCAAACAGCAAGATGAAGCGCTATATCCGTGGAACCGGAGCAGGGTTTCCCATGGTGCAGGAGTATTTGGAAAACGCCGGCGGGGCCGTGTCCATCGAGGACAATATGGGCAACGGCACCGTGGTTACGGTAAGCCTGGACCCTAAACGCGTGCAGGAAATCGAACGCGCCGGCGGGCGCGGCGCTGCCGTGCGGCCCGAGACGGAGCAGCCCGCATATCCCCTGCCGGGAGCTTTTGCGCAGCAGCCCATGGCAACGCAACAGATGCAGCCCCGCGTGGGACAGATGCAGCAGCCCGGAATGCTTCCTACACAAGAGCCCCAGGCGGCGTCGATGTCGATGCCGCCAAACGTGCCACAGGCCATGCCGCTGGCGGATCAGGATACAGCAGCAATGCAGCAGGCGACGGGGGCACCGGGTAGCCAGCAAATGGGCTATCAGCCGTACCAACAGGGATATCCATATCAGCAGATGCAGCCACTGGGGTATGGCCAGCAGTTCCCGCAGCAGTACCAGCAGGGATATCAGCAGCCGTACCAGCAGATGCCGCAGCAGCAGTACAACCCCTGGGCCCAGCAGATGCCTCCGCAGCCTTACCAACAGTGGCCTCAAAGTTTTCAACAGCAAATGCCGCCGATGCAGAGTTCTCAACAACCAGCAGCTCAAATGATGTATCCTAATGCAGCAAATCAGTATGCGCAGCCACAACCGGACGTGTTCGTAAGCGATCGCGGCAACGCCGCGCTGGGCTATCTGGCGCAAAATCAAGCGTGCGGTGCTACCGATCTGGCGAGGGCGTTTGGAAACTCGGCCCCCACTTGGTCACGCACGCTCAATGACTTGGCGCAGGCCGGCTTGGTCATCAAGCATGGCCAGAAATACCATCTGACCGAACTCGGCGCCGCTCGCGTGCGAGCTCAGAGCTAAAGAACGGGAGAGATAGTGGACGAGGAAGCAAGCATCATCCTGGGGGATGCCATCGCCTTTTGCCAGCGCGACGGCCAAGATGCACGCCTCATCAACATGCTGGGGCAATCGCGCGCCATAAGCCTAACCGAAGATACGCTCACGATCGAGGCCCCCTCGCGCTTTGCCATCGCGCAGCTCAAAAAGCATCAGCCGACCATTGAGGCCTATCTGGAAGAAATCGCCTTTGCACCGATTGCGCTCGACATCGTGGCACCGCAAGGCGCCGCGACGGAATCCGCTGCCGCGACGGCGCCCGCCACGGCTCCCGCTGCTTCCCCGGCGGCGCCGGCCTCCGCAGGCGACGTGCCGACAATCGGGCACCAGCACAGCGATGTTTCCCGTGAAACCATGGCGCCGTTGCCGACCGCGGCGGCGACGTCAACGAACGCACCCGTCACGCACATGCCCATCGCTCACGACGCAACGACGGGCGCGGATTCGGGCATTGCAATCAAGAACACGCTCTCGGCCGATGATTTTCGTCGCATGATGAACCAGATGAAGGGCGGAGCGCCAACTAAATCCACGCAAGCTGCGACCCCCGCTTCACCCATGCCAGCACCGACCGCGCCGGCCGAGCGGAATACGGATGGAGCCCCGCTCGCCGCGAACTCAAAATTTACCTTTGAGAACTTTGTCTACGGCCCCGAGAACAGCCATGCCTATCGCTCGGCACTCAAGTTTGCCGCCCTCGCGGACGAGCGGGGCACGTGCACATCACTGTTCATCTACGGCAAATCGGGCCTGGGCAAGACGCACCTGCTGCTTGCCATCAAAAACGAGCTCGCCGAAAAGTCGCCCGAGATCAAGGTCAAGTATGCCAACTCCCAGGCATATCTGGACGACCTGATGACCGAGTTCGACCGCCAAAAGAAGAGCAACGCCCCCATCATGCAGGCGTACCACGGCGTGGACGTGCTCATCATCGACGACATCCAAAACATCATCGGCAAGCGCGCGAGCGTGGACTACTTTTTCCAGCTCATGGACGAGTTCATCCGCAACAACAAGAAGGTCGTCATCGCGGCAGACCGCGCCCCCAAGGACCTGAGCATGGACGAGCGTCTAACCAGCCGCTTCAACGCCGGCATGCTCTGCCTGGTCGCAGAGCCCAGCTACGAAATGAAATACAAGATCTTGCAGCGCTATTACGAGAACACCATCGTCGCCGCTCCCGAGGCAGGCGACGACTCGCTGCTGGCGGCCTATGGAGGCGACGGCGGGCACCTAACCGACGAGCACTTTAAACACATGGCCGAGGTCTCGGGCACCAACATCCGCGAACTCGAGAGCTTCTGCGAGCGCTGCGCCGGCGAGGCGGGCGACCGCGAGCGCGAGGGCGGGGAGCTCACCTTTGACGATATCGACGCCATCGCCAGCCAGTACTTCGACACATCGGCCAAAAAGATCAACGTCCAGACGGTTCAGTCCGTCATCGAAGAGCGGTACGGCGTGACGCACGAGGAGCTCATCGGCCCGCGTCGCAACGCCAATATCGCCAAAGCACGCCATATCGCTATCTACCTAGCCATCGAGATGTGCGAGATGACGACCACGGCGGTGGGCGCCGAATTTGGCAACCGCAACCACTCGACCGTCAGCACGAGCTACAAAAAGGTCCAGAAGATGATCCAGGAAGACCGCACTGTCACCGAAGACCTCAAGTCGCTGCGCGATAAAATTACACTGCGCTCGTAGGGAAATAGAGACACCTGTTGAAAACTTGTCGAAACCACGGGCATAAGGTGTCTAAAACCCAACCCGCGGTGATGAAAAGTTTTGCGCAGGTTTTGAACGTGGAAAACCACCCCTGTTGCACACAGGTTGCTGTCGATTCTCTTTCTGGGTCTGACCTGCGTCTTTGGGAGTAATCAACAGTTTCGTCAGTGCTATTACTATTATTAAGATATTTATATCTATAGAAAGGTATTAAAAGATGAAGTTCACCGTCAGCCAGAGCTCGCTTACACAAGCCATCGGCGTCGTTATGAAGGGTGTCGCTTCGGCATCCACCCTCCCCATCCTGTCGGGCGTGCTCGTTAAGGCCCAAGACGGCATCTTGGAATTCCAGACCTCTAACTACACCATCTCGATCCGTCATCGCATCGCGGCGCATGTCGAAGAAGAGGGCGAGATGGTTATTCCCTGTAAGATGCTCTCCAATATCACCAAGACCCTCCCCGATGCCCCGGTCACCTTTGAGCTGTCCGAGCGCCAGGTGCTGATTGGTTGCGAGAAGAGCTCGTTCCGCCTGAACACGCTCGATGCCAATGACTTCCCCGAGTTTCCGGCCTATGCCATCGAGAGTGCCGTGGAGCTGCCGACCGATGTCTTGTCCGAAATGGTCGGCCGCGTGTGGCGCGTCACCTCGACCGACAAGGCTCGCCCCATCCTGGGCGGCGTGCACATGAAGGTCGAGAACAACACCGTACGCCTGGTAGCGACCGATTCCTTTCGCTTGGCCGTGTGCGATACGCAGGTCGAGACCTCGACCCTCGAGGGCTCCTTTGAGCTCAACGTTCCGGCTGACGCCTTTAACGACGCGCTGAACATCATGGCCAGCCAGGCGACCATCATGATCGGGGCTACCGACACCCAGGTCGTCTTCGAGGCCGGCAACACCACCTACGTGTCGCGCCGTATCGAGGGCGTGTACCCCAACTACAAGCAGCTCATCCCCGATTCGTGCGTGACGAGCGTCAAGATCGACGTCGCCGCCTTTAACGCCGCCCTCAAGCGCGTGGCCGTTATCGCGAGCGCCAACCCCGCCGTCAAGTTCGAGATCGATGTCGAGAACGGGCAGATGGGCCTGTCCTCCATTTCCAATGACCAGGACCTTGCGCAGGAGACGATCGATGTCGAGGCCGAGGGCGAGTCGGGTACCATCGCCTTCAACTACCATTACATCTTCGGCTGCCTCAATGCCCTGTCCAAGGAGAAGGAGATCACGCTGGAGCTCAAGAGCTACTCGCAGGCGGGCATCTTTAAGTCCTACGACAAGATCAACTACCTGTACCTGGTCATGCCGGTCCGCATCTAGCGCTGCGCCATGACCATGTTCGCCCGCGATCTTTCCGTCGCGCACTACCGCAGCTTCGATAGCTATCGCCTTGCCCTGGACGAGGGCGTGACGATACTTGCGGGACCCAACGCGGCGGGAAAGACCAATCTCATAGAGGCGCTGCAGCTGCTGACGAGCGGCGCCTCGTTTAGGCATCCGACCGCAGCCGAGCTCGTCCATGACGGCGTGGGCTCGTGCAAGATCGAGCTGAGGCTCGAGGGCGACGGCCGCGTGCTTGATATGGGATTGAGCGCGGAGGACGGTAAGCGCTCGTTTAGCCGCAACGGCAAGAGATGCTCTGCCGCTGGTGTGCGCGGGGTTCTGCCGAGCGTGCTGTTTTGCCCCGACCATCTGGACATGGTTAAGCGAGGCGCCAGTGTGCGCCGAGCCGCCCTCGATGACTTTGGCATGCAGCTGAGCGCACGCTATGCCGATCTTGCGAGCACCTATGGGCGCTGCGTGACCCAGCGTAACGCCTTGCTCAAGGAGACCTGGTGCTGCCGCGAGATGCTCGGCGCGTGGAACGATTCGATTGCCCGCGCGGGCTCGGCCCTGCTCGTGCACCGGTTGGCTCTGCTCGACCGGCTGGCGGGCCATGTGCACACTGCCTACGGGCAAGTAGCGTCAGGTGAGGCCGCCAACGTGACCTATGCGTCCACGCTGGGGGCTTTGCCCCAGGTCGAGGATCGCGAAGAGCTGAAGGGTTGGGCGTACGAGCGCATGCAGGCCGCCCTTGACGAGCATGCCGACGAGGAAATTCGCCGCGGCGTGACGTTGGTGGGACCGCATCGCGACGAGATTGAGTTTACCGTGGCGGGTCGCTCCGCCCGTTCATTTGCCAGCCAAGGACAGCAGCGCACGCTGGTGCTGTCCTGGAAGGTGGCCGAGGTTGCCGTGGCTCGCGATGTCCTGGGCACCGCCCCACTGCTGCTTTTGGACGACGTGATGAGCGAGCTCGACGGCGAGCGTCGCGGCGCTTTCCTGCGGCTGATTGGCGATGATATCCAGACGGTCATAACTACGACCAACCTGGGGTACTTTACCGATGACCTGCTTGATCGAGCCAAGGTGGTGAGCATGGGTGAGACGTGCTAATTACGAGCGCGAGAGCGAGACAGTCGCCTTCAGCGGGTTTTTGAACGCAGAGCGCCAGCGCATCCTGGCGGCTGCAACGCCTAAGCGCCGTGCGCAGATGGAGGCCGCCGAGGAGTCGCGCACGGTCTATCGCGCATGGAACGCGGTGTGCTCGGGCACGCGCGAGGGGCGGCATGTGACGGGACTGCGCTACCTGCCCGAGTCCAATGAGCTGCTGGTGTATCTCGACTCGCCCTCGTGGACGCAGGAACACGTTTTTCCATTAAGTCAACCGGAACAGATGGAGAGTTTACCGTAGAATTGTT
>UQPT01000028.1:0-23039 GCA_900543045.1 uncultured Collinsella sp. | reverse complement strand
GACGCCTCTAGCGTCGCGGCCCTTTTCCTTGGAGAAGGATCGATTAATGGAACGAAGAGCCCGTTCTAGCCCTCGAGCCCGGCGTTGATGAGCTCGGCAATCTCAACAGGATCGGTGCTTTCGCGCACCTTGTCGCGGAAGCCGGCGTCCATCAACATCACGGCAGCCTTGGAGAGCAGACGCAGGTGTGTGGTTCCGGCTTCGCCGGCGGGCACGTACAGCGCAAGCGCGACATCGACGGGAACACCGTCAAAGCTCGGCCACTCAACGGGCTCAGCAAGCTTGAGCACAGCAACGCCCGGCGTATGGATCGCGTCGCTCTTGGCATGCGGAACGGCAAAACCGGCGACAAGGCCCGTCTCGGCCTCGTTCTCGCGAGTGATAAAGGCAGCCTCGACAGCAGAAGCATCATCGGCAAAGCCAAGCTCAACAGCCTGCTCAGACAGATAATGCAACGCGTCCTCGCGCGAGGCGGCGGCGTAGCCAATCGTCACTTGGCTGGCAGATACAAATCCCATGGAAAGCCCTCCCTACAACACGGACCTGACCGCGGCTTCGATACCGTCGGCGTCCAAACCGTACTTGTGCAGCAGATCAACCGCAGGACCGGATTCACCGTACACATCGCGCACGCCGACGCGACGCATCGGCACTGGATGCTGCTCCGCGAGCACCGAGGCAACGGCCTCGCCAAGACCGCCGATGATCGAATGCTCCTCGGCAGTGACCACGCGACCGGTCTTCTTGGCGCTGGCAACCACCAGACGCTCATCGAGCGGTTTGATCGTATGCATGTTGATGACCTCAGCATCGATGCCGTCGGCAGCGAGCGCCTCGGTAGCAGCGAGTGCCTCAGCGACCATGAGACCGCACGCGACGATCGTGACATCAGAGCCCTCCCGTACAACAACACCGCGGCCGATCTTGAACTCGTAGTCCTCGTGATCGTTGATGACCGGTGTTGCCAGGCGGCCGAAGCGCATGTAGACCGGCCCCTCAAACTCATAGGCGGCGCGCACACAGGCGCGGGCCTCGACATCGTCGGCGGGAACGACCACCGTCATACCCGGAATCGTACGCATGAGTGCGATATCCTCGCAGCACTGGTGCGTGGCGCCGTCCTCGCCCACCGAAATGCCGGCATGGGTGGCGCCAATCTTGACGTTGAGGTGCGGGTAGCCAATGGAATTGCGGACCTGCTCGTAGGCGCGACCGGCGGCAAACATCGCAAAGGTGCTCGCAAAAGCAACGCGGCCCGTGGTCGCGATGCCGGCGGCAAGACCCATCAGGTTGCTCTCGGCGATGCCGGCATCGTAAAAGCGCTCAGGATGGGCAGTCTTAAACTTACCCGTCTGCGTAGCGGCAGCCAGGTCGGCATCGAGCACTACAAAGTCATCGTGCTCATTGCCCAGCTCGACAAGTGCCTCGCCATAGCTAACGCGCGTGGCGACTTTCTTGACCTCTGCCATTAGAGCTCCTCTCCTGCTGCCGCGAGCTCGGCCATGGCCTGCTCAAACTGCGCGTCATTGGGCGCCTTGCCATGCCAGCCAACCTGGTTCTCCATAAAGGAGACGCCTTTGCCCTTCACCGTCTCAGCGATGATAGCGACGGGCGCGCCAGTCACCTCGCGAGCCTCGGCGAAAGCCGCCTCAATCTGCGCCATGTCGTTGCCATCGGCTAGCTCTATCACATGCCACTTAAAGGCGCGGAACTTGTCGGCAAGCGGCATGGCCGAGTTGACTTCATCGATCGTGCCGTCAATCTGCAAGCCGTTGTGGTCGACGACGGCAACAAGATTGTCGAGCGCATGGTTGCCGGCAAACATAGCCGCCTCCCACACCTGGCCTTCCTCGCACTCACCGTCGCCCAGCAACGTGTAGACACGGTAGCTGTCGCCCCAGTGCTTAGCGGCAAGCGCCATTCCAACTGCAGCAGAGATGCCCTGACCGAGCGAGCCGGTGGACATATCGATGCCTGGGGTATCGTTCATGTTGGGATGGCCCTGCAGTCGGCTGCCAATATGGCGGAGCGTCTCGAGCTCTTCGACGGGAAAATAGCCGCGATTTGCCAACACCGAATACAGGCCCGGCGCCGCGTGACCCTTGGAGAGCACAAAGCGGTCGCGATCGGCCTTGTGAGGGTCGGCAGGATCGATATTCATTTCCTCAAAGTACAGATACGTCATGATGTCGGCTGCACCGAGCGATCCACCCGGATGTCCCGACTTGGCCGCGTGAACCGCAGTCACGACACCCTTCCTGACCTCATTGGCGACCTTCGCCAGCTCCTGGTTGGTCATACGAATTCCTCTCTTGAGAACAACCCCGGCACCGGATGGCGCGATGCCGAGGGCAACCCGGTCGTTAAGCCTGAGCGACGACCTTCTGCCAGTCAGCCTCAAAAGAGGCGAGGCCCTGGTCGGTCAGCGGGTGATGCAGGCACTTCTTGAGAGCGGCCATGGGCACGGTCGCGATGCCGGCACCAAGAAGAGCCGCCTGGGTCACGTGGTTGGGCGTGCGGACCGAAGCGGTGATGATCTCGACGGTGTCGTCGACGTTCTTGCCGGTCCAGTCATAGTTCTTGATGCATGTCACGACATTGTCGAGCTGCGAGATGCCGTCCTCGGCGATGTCGTCAAAGCGGCCGACAAACGGGCTGATGTAGCGGGCACCGGCGTTGGCGGCCATGAGGGCCTGCGTCGGCGAGAAAACAAGCGTCATGTTGACGCGCACGCCCGCATCGGCCAGGGCGCGGCAGGCGGCGAGGCCGGCCTCGCACACGGGAAGCTTGACCACGATGTTGGGAGCCAGGGCGGCAAGACGCTTGCCCTCCTCGATCATGCCCTCGGCAGTGGTCGCGGTGGACTCAGCAGACACGGGCAGGCCCTCGCAGAGCTCGGCAATCTTGAGCATATGGGGCTCAAAGTCGGCGAGCTTGCCGCCGGTCTTGGCGTACAGGGACGGGTTGGTGGTGACGCCGGCAAGGCAGCCCCAGCTCTTGGCCTCGGCGATCTCGTCAAGGTTGGCGGTATCGATAAAGAACTTCATGGTGCAAACTCCTTCTAAGGAATCCAAAACTCAAAAAATAGGACAAAGGGGATGTCCTTTTGTCCTATGTGCCGGGCCTGCAGCTGGGACATGCCCCAGGCCCGGCGTCGTGTAGGAAAAGCTACTTAGAGAGCCTTCTCGATGCGGCTCGTGACGCCCTTGAGGTTAAGACCGACGACGTACTGCTTGATCGGGCGCTTGATGTGCTCGATCACAAAGCGCTTGCCGTCAATGTCCTGGGCAGCGAGGTTGCGATAGAGCTTCTCGACCTGCTCCTTGACCTCGGGATCGTTGAACGCGTAGTGGCCGGAGACATCCAGAATCTTCAGGCTGAGCTCGTCGTCGGCCAGAATGTCGTCAACCTGCAGGTTGACATCGTCGCCGGTCATCCACTTGCGCCAGCGCTCGGTCTTGATGGCCTTGACCAGCAGCGTGTGATACAGATCGGAGGGATCGTCGCACAGGCCGTTGTCGACCAGAATCTGCTCGGTAGCGCAGAGCTTGAGGTAAGCGCGGGTCTCCTCGGTGCCGTACTGAGGGGCGACATTGGAAGCGGTCACGTGTGCCGGGATGTGCTCGAGCAGCGTCGCGTCGTCCAGGTAGTCGGCGTTGTGCTCCTTCAGGCCCACGCCGTAGCGCTTGGCCATGTCGGCGAGCTCGCGGGCATTCTTAAAGTTGTAATGACCGACCTGCTCGGTCCAACGGGTGAGCGTACCGGTCTGGCCGACGATAAAGGTGGGCATGGGGCAGCCGCGCTTCTCGAGCTCGGGCTGCAGCTGAGAAATGAACTCCTCGTACTTGTCGGTGGAGGTCAGGCCGCCATTGGTCTCCTCGGTACCGACCTCATAGGCAACCTCGGGCAGGTTATGCTCGCGACGGTACTGCTCAAGATAGTCGATAAGATCGATCGTGCGGCGAAGCACCACGTCGAGCGGAATAACCTTGCCGATCTGATAGGGGTCCTTGGTGGGGTCGACCATCAGCAGGTCAAAGCCTGCCTCCATGTCGGCGACAAAGGACTTGCGGGCGAGCTCCATGGCCTCGTCCTCGGGCAGGTGGGCGTTACGCTCCTCGTCGCGCTGCCACGGACCGCCGTGATCGCGGCACAGGTAGTACGGACCGGTATAACCCACCTCGTCGGCAACCTTCTTAATGTCGGCGGCAAAGCGCGTCTGGTCCCAACCGTTGACGTAGCCGGCGCCCATCTCGTCCATATCGACCTGGTTGCGGCTAGCGATAAACATGGGCGGGAAATCCTCGTCCTTGGCAAGCTCGAACACGGCCTGAATCAGGTTGGGGCTCATGGGACCAATGCCGACCATGGTTGCGTGATCGCCGCTGTCCTGCAGCTTGAGCATGCCCTGAACGGCCTGGCGGATGGTGAGGTTGGACATTTTGTTCTCCTTCTCCAGAGGATTTTTGACAAAAGTTCCCTGGGACCCAGATGTGGGCCCTATCAGTGCGGATGGATTTTGTTGTGTAGGGGCGGTTGTGCGGAGTCAAATCCATCCCTCCGCACAACCGGAGTCCTTAAAGGTTTACTTGGCCTGCTTATCGAGCGTGGGCTTCATGGCAATCAGGATTGCAGCGGCGACCAAGGAGCCAATCACGATGTCCAGGCAGAACAGCGCGACGTTGTTGGTGGCCAGGGCGACAATAAAGCCACCATGCGGAACATAGCAGTCGATGCCCTGGAAGGCGGCAAGCGCCGCGCCCACGGCAGAGCCGATGCAAATGCCGGGCAGGGTGTGGCCAAGATCCTTGACCGCGAAGGGAATAGCGCCCTCGGTAATACCGATGCAGCCCATGAACAGAGCAGAGATGCCCATCTGACGGTCAGCGCCATCGAACTTGTTCTTGGCGATGAGCGCAGCGAGGCCGCAAGCAATCGGGGGAATGGCGACGGCGACGCGGAACATACCGTTGGGGCCGTAGATGCCGGAGGCCATGATGGCCATGGTAAAGGTCGAAGCGGTCTTGTTGATGGGGCCACCCATATCGAAAGCGGTCATAACGCCAATGACCAAGCCCAGGACGACGGCGGAGCCGCCCTGCAGGCTGCCGAGCACGCTGGTGAGCCAATCCATCACAAAGCCAAGCGGCGTGGCCAAGATGTAGATGTAAGCCATGCCCAGGACGAGCGAGGTCAGAATCGGGATGATCAGAATGGGCATGATGGTCTGGATGGTGTTGTTGACCTTCCAGGTCTTCATCCAGCGGACAAAGTAACCGCAGATGACAGCCATGATCATGGCGCCCAAGAAGCCGGTCGAAACGCTGTTGCCGCTCGGGGTGACGACGGCGTTGTTAACCAAGTAGCCCAGGACGAAGCCGGGGGCAAGTGCGGGCTTACCGGCCATCGAGTAGGCGATGTATGCCGCAAGCACCGGAATCATCATAGAGATGCCGGCCATGCCGATAGTGTTAAGACTCACCATCAACGGGTTGGTGACCTCCATACCGCTAGCACCGGCAGTACCGGATGCCAACGAGAAGGCGAGGAACACGCCACCGATAACGACGATGGGGATAAAATAGGAAACACCGGTATTGAATGCATTGAGCAGCGTCTTGCCAGGATCGGCAAAGATGGACTGCTTGGACGCCGGTGTCGGGGCCTGCGGGGCAGCGGAGACGGCCTTCTTCTCTGCCTTGGCCTCGGCCTTGGACGCGTCAACGGCACCGCCCGTCGCCTTGATGATCTCGACAGCCTGGTCGATAATCTTTACCGGATCGGCGATTACATCCGAGGTGCCGACCTTGAGGAACTTGCCCTCGGCCATCTTTTGCTCAAAACGGTCCTCGTTCTCGACACCCACGTCGACGGACTCGAGCACCAGGTCGGCGGAATCAACGTCTTCCTGCGTGAGCTCATTCTCGATACCCAGACCACCCTGAGCCTCGACTTTGCACTCGATGCCACGAGCGGAGCATTCATCCTGAATCGCCTTCTGGGCCATATACGTGTGGGCGATACCCACGGTACAGGCGGCAACGCCTACGATCTTCATTGCTTTCCTCTTTTCATAGAGTTGCGTGCGCAAGACACCGTTTGCGGAGGCCTCCGGAGCATCCCCTGCCGTTTGGACTTGCTGTCTTTTCGACAAGACCAATATAGGTGCTCGTTTTTCTTAATGCCAGTTTATTTCGGTAAACGCGCAGGTCAGAGCGTTGGTTACGCTATTTAGTTATGCGTTTAACTAAAAATGAATCCTGCGATTTTACCCTCGATTTCAAAAGTCAAGAAGTATTTGATTTTCTCGGTAGACGGCAGATGCGCATGCCGGTCACAAATTTCGACCCCACCCATATACCGCATTTGTTGCATACTCATATGAAAGGAAAAGTCGCTCACCAAAGCGCATCCCTCACCAAGACTCAAAGTCATCATGTTGGAAAATGCTCATCTGTCGGAAGGAGTCGCTGTGGCAAAACAGCGCGTTACGATCGCAGACGTCGCTCGAGAGGCGGGAACCTCGACGGCAAGCGTCTCGTATTACCTCAACGACAAACGAGAAAAGCTTAGCGAGAAGACGCAGGCAAAGATTGCGCGCGTCATCAAGGAACTCGGATACGTTCCCAACGCCCAAGCGCAAACGCTCACCGGCAAGCAAACCCACGTCATCGCCATCATCATCTTGGATAACACCAACAAATGGGCGGGCCTCGTCCTCAACGGCATGGAGCAGGTCATGCTCCCCGCGGGCTACCAGACGGTCGTTTGCACGAGCAACTTTAACCCCGAGACCGAGCTCATGTATGTCGACAAAATGCTCTCACTGGGCGTCGATGGTTTTATCATCCAGCCCACGGCAAATTTCAAGGCAGTCCACGACCGCATCAAGCGCGCCGACAAGCCCGTCGTCTTTTTTGACGCGGCCATCTACAGCCCAGGCACCAGCTGGATCAAAACCAACCTCTACGACGGCGTGTACAATGCCACGCAGGCGCTTCTCGACGCCGGCTACGAAGACTTCTTTTCCATCGCCGCCAACATGACCGAAATGCGCACTCGCATGGAACGTTTTCAGGGATATGCCGAGGCATTGGCCGCGAATGGGCAGCTCTACAAAGCCATCCCCATCGATCACAACAAGCCGTCAATCAACGAGCTCACCGAATACTTTAAATACAAGTTCAACCCCGCCAAGCGCACGCTCATCTTCGTACAAAACCAATGGGCGCTTCCCCGTGTCTACAAGGCCCTCCAACCCATGGCCCATCTACTTCCGCAGCAAATAGGTCTTTTGGGACTCAACTGCGAAGACTGGACCAACCTCACCACGCCGACCGTCTCCACGATCATCGAGCCCGTCGACCAGGAAGGCAGGGAGGCGGCCGAGATGCTGCTCGCCTTGCTTGACGGCAGCAGCCAACCCGGCGAGCAGCGCATTCTCGAGTGCAAGCTCAACTGGCTCGACTCCACCTCGATCTAGCCATACGTCAAATATGAAGCAAATGAACCAGTGGCGTTTGTCCCAAATCTTAAGTATTTGTTCGACAGAACGGCCTCTGCCGGCTCCTGCTAGACTAGTAGATTCCCAACCGTCCATCCAGGAGCCCCCATGTTGCGCAAGTCCGCCTACAAGCAAGCACTTTCCATCGGCACCGCCGTGGTGCTGGGGTTTGCGCTGTTTACGGGATCGCTCGATGGGGCGCCCAAGTTGCTGTCGCCGCAAAGTGATGAGCAGGCGGCGGCTCTGGCCGAGAAGCAAAACGAGAGTCCCAGCCGTACCGACGACGAAGCGGACTTGGTCGCCCGGCTCGAATCGGGAACAGCGAGCTCCGAGGACTCCGGCAATGGCTCCGATTCCGTCGCAACCGACACCGGCGACGACGCTTCCGCGGACAGCGTCGCCACCCCCATCGACGAGGTCGAAAACCCCGACCTCAACCGCGCCCGCGGTGTATATCTCAGCAGCATTCCCGACTACGCCGGCAACCCCTACGTTGCCCTTCGCACCGACAGCACGCACCCGCTCGGTACGCCATCATTCACGCTCGACGAATACGAACGAGCTACCGAAGAGGGCTGCTTTAAGAAGTTCTCCAAGCTCGACAGCTTGGGCCGCACCCGCAAAGCGCTCGCCTGTGCGGGTCCCGAGTCGCTCGGTCAAGGCAAGCGCGGGGATATCTCGCGTATCCACCCCGCCGGATGGCACCAGCAGCGCTACGACTTTATTCCGGGCCAGAGCCTCTACAACCGTTGCCACCTCATCGCCTGGTCGCTCTGCGGCGAAAACGCCAATCGCAAGAATCTCCTCACCGGCACGCGCTATCTCAACGAGACGGGCATGCTGCCGTTTGAAGAGCAGGTCCTCGGCTACATCCACGACACGGGCAACCATGTGCTCTACCGCGTCACTCCCATGTACAACGAAGAGGAACTTCTCTGCCGCGGCGTGCGCCTTGAGGCCCAATCGGTCGAGGATCACGGCAAGACGCTGTGTTTCCACGTGTACTGTTATAACCTGCAACCGCATGTGCAGATCGACTACGCCACCGGCCGCAATCAGGCCTCAGGGGACTAGCCCTACCCACGACAAGAACCGATTTGCAATCCCCTAGGGATCAAAAAGGGCCGCTCCGGATCACCCAGAGCGGCCCTTGCATCGACATGCGTGGCACAGACAAAGCCACACGTTACTTAGCTCGGCCCTCCTCATAGCGCTCGACCAGCTTGGCCTGAACGTCATAGGGAACCTGCTCGTAGCCGGCGGGCTTCATGGTAAAGTCGCCCGTGCCGCGCGTGATGGAGCGCAGACGCGTCGAGTAATCCGTCAGCTCGGCCAGCGGCGCTTGAGCGATGACCACGGTGTCTCCGCGCTCATCGGTCTCCATGCCCGTCACGCGACCGCGCGAGGCCGAGATGTCGCCCATCACGGCGCCGGCGTAGCTCTCGGGGATGGTCACCGTGATTTCCTCGATGGGCTCCAGCACCACCGGGTCGGCATCGGCGCATGCCTTGCGCAGGCCGATGCGAGCCGCCGCGCGGAACGCCATCTCGTTGGAGTCGACGCTGTGATACGAGCCATCGTACACAGCCACGCGAATGCCCGTGAGCGGGTAGCCGGCGATGATGCCGTCCTTCATAGTCTCCTGGACGCCCTTGTCCACGGCAGGGATCAGCGAGCGCGGAATGCGGCCGCCCACGACCTCGTCTACGAACTCATAACCGTCGCTCGTACCGTCGGCGGTAATCATCGGCTCCACACGCAGCCAGCAGTCACCATACTGGCCGGCGCCGCCGGTCTGCTTCTTATGACGACCCTGGGCACTTGCCGTGCGGCGGATGGTCTCGCGATACGGGATACGGATCGGCACGCTCTTGGCAGCGACCTTGGTGCGGTCCTCCAGACGATTGAGCAGGACCGAAACCTGTGCCTCGCCCACCGCCGAGATAATGGTCTGGCCGGTCTCCTCGTCGCGGTCGATGCTCATGGTCGGATCGGCCTTACAAGCCTTCTCGATAAACGTGTAGAGCTTCTCTTCGTCGCCGCGATTCTCGGCCTCGATGGCGATGCGGTACTGCGAGTTGGGGAACTTAAACGCCGCCGCCTCGACCTTACCGGTAATGGAGAGCGTATCGCCCGTCTCGGCAGCCAGCTTGGGCGCCACGATAATATCGCCGGCATAGGCGTGACCGACTTCGGTCATGTCGCGGCCGCACATCACATACAGGTGAGCCAGACGCTCGCCCTTGCGCGTGCGCGCATTGACCAGCTCAAGGCCCGGCTCAAGCGTGCCCGTCAGCACCTTGATAAAGCTGATACGACCCTGCTGCGGATCGGCCAGGGTCTTAAACACAAACGCCACCGGGCGGTCGTCATCGCTCGAGATCTTGAGCGAATCGCCGTCGATGAGCGGCATCTCACCGTAGTCCGTCGGCGCCGGGAAGTACGTGGCGATGTCGTCCATCAGCGAGTTGACGCCCTGCTCCTTAATGCAATCGCCCGCAAAGACCGGCACAAAGATGCGCTCGGCAATCGCCTTCGACAGCAGGCCCTCGAGCTCCTCCTGCGTCAGCGTCTCCTCGCCTTCCAAGTACTTCATCATCAGTTCGTCGTCAGCCTCGGCCACCAGCTCGCACAGATGGTCATGGGCTTCCTCGGCCTGGGCACGATACTCCTCGGGAATCTCCGACTCAACGGCCTCGGCGCCGTTGCAGTGGCGTGCCTTCATGCGCACCAGGTCGATGATGCCGTCAAAGTCCTCGCCCTCGCCCCAGGGAAGGGTCACGGCGCCCAGGCGCGTACCAAAGCGCTCCTGCAGCAGGTCCATCGTAGTCGCAAAGCTGGCCTCGGAGCGCGACAGGCGGTTTACAAACACCGCACGCGCCAGACGCAGGTCCTCGGCGGCATACCAGAGTTTAACCGTTGTAGGCTGCGGGCCGGCCTCGGCGTCGACCACAAACAGAGCCGTCTCGCAGACGCTCATCGCGGCATAGGCGTCGCCGATAAAATCGGGATAGCACGGGGCATCGAGCACATTGATGCGCGCGCCCTTCCAGTCTATCGGCGCAATGGTCGTCGAGATGGAAAATGCACGCTTGACCTCTTCGGGGTCATAGTCGAGCGTGGGCTTGGTGCCGTCGTGGCCGCCCAGGCGGGCGGTCTTGCCGGAAAGGTGGAGCATGGCCTCGGCGAGTGAAGTCTTGCCCACCCCGCCTTGGCCTACGAGCACCACGTTCCTTACGTTACCGGTCTTGGGAGCACCCATGATGACCTCCTTGCAGGGCCGCGCGCAATGCGCGACGCCAACGGGGAGAGTTCGCGGTCGGTGCCGTCCCAGGAGCAGCATGGTCGGCAGCCGAGCCGACTCACCCTCCAAATGTCCTATGCCACCACCCTACCCTTGCAGCCGCCCATCCATGCACACCTTTCGGCACGCGTATGAATACAGACGGCGAGAGGATGGGGCGAGCAGGCGAGAGGATTATTAAACCCCATCGATACAAATAAAAGCCGCCGCAGACCATAAGACCTGCGACGGCTTCATCTCAATATATAGTTGAGTCTAGCTCTCGATACGGCTCAAGAACTCGCGGGTACGCTGCTCGCGTGGATGGTCGATGACCTGCTCGGCAGGACCTTCCTCGACAATACGGCCGCCGTCCATAAAGACCACGCGGTCGGCAACATCGCGCGCAAACTGCATCGCGTGGGTCACGATCACCATCGTCATGTTCTGCGCCGCAAGGTCTTTAATGACACGCAGCACCTCGGCCGTCAGCTCTGGATCGAGCGCCGAGGTCGGCTCATCAAAGAACAAGATTTCCGGGTCGAGCGCCAGGGCGCGGGCAATACTCACGCGCTGCTGCTGGCCGCCCGAAAGCTCGCACGGCACCTTGTTCTCGTTGCCCACAAGCCCCATCTGAGCAATCAGCTCGTGCGCACGAGCTTCCGCCTGCTCGCGCGGGCGCTTAAGCACGCGGATCGGCGCGTCGGTGATGTTTTTCATCACCGTATAGTGCGGAAACAGATTGTAGTTCTGGAACACCAGGCCGAATCGCGAGCGCGCCTGCTTGGGCACATCGCCCTTCGCATACACCGCGCCCGAACCCGCATCCGTCGCGACGGCAAGGCCGTCAAACGAGAGCGAGCCTCCGTCGAGCGTCTCGAGCAGTGTGGCGCAACGCAGCAGCGTGGACTTGCCGCCACCCGAAGGCCCGATAATCGCCACGACCTCGCCACGCTTCACCTCAAGCGAGATATCCTTGAGAACCTCATTGCCGCCAAACGCCTTGCGCGCGCTTTCGATCTTCATCACTGAGTTAGTCATGGTAATAGTCCAGCTTCTTTTCGGCGGCGCCCAGCAGCATCTCGACCACAAAGTTAAAGACCCAGTAGATCAGCGCCGCGATTGCAAACGGCACCATGTTCACTTGCGAGGCAACCAGCGCCTTGGCCGTCGAGAACATCTCGCCCACGCCAATGGCAAATGCCAGCGACGTATCCTTGACCAGCGTGATAATCTCGTTGCCCATCGCCGGCAAAATGCGCTTAGCGACCTGCGGCATCACAATGTACAAAAACGTCTGCAGGCGCGAATAGCCCAGCACCTCGGCAGCCTCGTATTGACCACGCGGAATAGACTGCAGGCCCGATCGATAGATCTCGGCAAAGTAGCCGGCGTAGTTGATGATGAACGCCACAACGCACGCCGTCCATTTGGAATCGGGTGTGAGCGAGATGCCAAACACGTAGTACGGGGCAAAGTAGATGGCAAACATCTGCAGCATGAGCGGCGTGCCACGCATGACCGAAATGTAGATGCGCGCAATCCAGCGAAGCGGCGCGATTTTGCTCATGCGCATAAACGCCACGGGGATTCCCAGTGGAATCGACCCGAGCAGCGTCAGCACAAACAGCTGCAAGCTGACCAAGAATCCCTGGCCAAGCATCTGCATCATGACTTGGATAGACAACCTACCCTCTCTTTCGCAACAGCAGAACAGCGGATCTTATTCTCAAATAGGCGCAGTGCCCAAGATTGCGAGCGACAAGCCCGACGAAGCGTACTTTGGTACGCGAGGAGGGTTTGAGCGGCAAGATCGGGTTCCTGGGAAAGCCGTTATTTGAGCACCCAATTATCGAAGGAAAGACCGTAATCTGCATACTTGTCGCAGAGGTCCTTGACCGTGCCGTCCTCGTAGAGCGCCTTGAGCGACTCGGTTACAGCATCGGCCGACTTGGTGTCGCCCTTCTTAAAGCCAACGGCGTAGTGCTCGCTGGACAGCGGCTTGTCGAGCTGCGTATAGGCATCGGGCTTGGCGGCCAGCTGATACTGGGCAATCGAAAGGTCGCAAGCCACGGCATCGACCGCGCCGCTCTCGAGCTGCATAAACGCCGTGTTGTACTCACCGATGGTATCGAGCGTGGCAAACGTCGCGGCCAGATCCTTCTGGTCGCCCTCGAGCACATCCTGTGCGGCGGAATCAGTCTGGGTAATCACGGTCTTGCCGGCAAGATCGTCCCAGCTCTTGATACCCGCGTCCTTCTTGACCACGAGCACCTGCTCGTTGAGCATGTACGGCTCGGAGAACGTGTAGTCGTCCTCGCGGCCCTCCATGGTAAAGCCGTTCCAGATGCAGTTGATGGCACCCGAGTTGAGCAGCGTATCCTTGGCATCCCAGTCGATGGCCTCGTATTTGACCTCCCAGCCTTGCTTGTCGGCAACGGCCTTGGCAAGGTCGAGGTCAAAACCCGTATATTCGCCATCGTCGCCCACAAAGCCGTACGGAGGATAGGACTTGTCAAAGCCCACCACGAGCTTCTTGGACTCCGCGGCACTCTTCGTATCTTTGGCCGCGGCAGAGCCGGCAGCAGAGCCCTTACCGGCACCGCCGCCACAACCGACAAGACCAAGGCCGAGCACCGTGGCGAGCGAGCCGGCTAGACCAACAAACTGACGACGAGACATATCGGTATTCATGGTATTCCCCCTTGCTGGCACTTTAGTTAAGTAAAGTGAGTCATGTAACGTTCAGAATCATACACTTTACCTTGATAGAGTACAAGGGAGGATTTGCCCGCCGGGTGCCGGGGCAGGGGTTAAGTTTGCTGCTCTACAGTCCTGCTCACGACGGAGAGCACATTAAGTGCTCTCCTGTTCGTGCGGAACTCGCGACAAACTTAACCCCAGCCCCGGCACCCGGCGGGCAAACGTCGTTGGGCTTATCACTAACATGAAATGGGTGCTTGCATATCGTCCGCTAGCTTGGCACGGTACAATGCTTTCAGATTTCAATTTGTAAATTAGTGGGGTTAATTCATGGCAGAATCTCGTGCGGAGCGTAAGGCTCGTCGTGCTTTGATCGAGGCGGCTGAGGGGTCGGGGGAGAAAAAATCTTCTAAGAAATCCAAGGCGTCTCAGGATGCGAAGGGTAAGTCGGCCAAGGGCAAGGCTAAGGCCAAGCGTTCTGGCTCTCGTCGGGGCGGGGATAAGGCATCTCAGGCTCGCCCCAAGCACTCGCATAAAGATCCGGCTTCGTCTGCGTGCAAGACTGTGGACCCCAAGTCTCCCTGTTCGATCATGAAAGCTTGCGGTGGGTGCACGGCACTCAATCGTCCTTATAAGAAGCAGTTGGCGGCCAAGCAGGCTGCTATGGAGGAACTGTTTGCTGAGCTCTGTGAGCGCGAGGGCATAACCGTCGATCCCATTCGCGGTATGGGCGTCACCCTAGGCGACCCGGGCAAATATCCTGCGCCGCGCGGTTTTCGCCACAAGGCCGCCACTCCCTTTGCCCCCGGTAAGGAGGGCGCTGTCCGCTGCGGTTTCTTTGAGCGCGGCACGCACAAGATCGTTGCCGTACCCGAGTGTCCTGTCGAGGCGCCGGGTGCTCGTCAGATTCTCAACGGCATCGCTCGCGAGGCCGAACGTCTGCACATTCCCGCCTTTAACGAAGACAAGCATCTGGGGCTGCTTCGCTATGCCGTCGTTCGCTGCGGCTGGCGCACCGACCAGATTATGGTCACCCTCGTGACCGCTCAGCGCGACCTGCCGCATGCTCAGGAGTTCTTTGAGGCCGTCGCCGCACTCGATCCGCATATCGTCACCGTTGCCCAAAACATCAACGGACGCCCCGGCAACGCCATTCTAGGCGAGGAGACCCGCATCGTGCATGGCGCCGAATGCATGCGCGACCAGCTGCTCGGCTGCGACTTCGACATCTCCCCCACCGCGTTCTATCAGACCAACCCGCAACAGACCGAGCTGCTCTACCAGCTCGCCATCGACGGCATGGACCTGCGCCAGGGCGACGTGCTTATGGATGCCTACTGCGGCAGCGGCACCATCGGCCTTTGCGCCGCAAAGGGTGCCCAGGACAAGGGCATTGGCATCATGCTGCTCGGTGTGGAGCGAAACCCCGCGGGCATTGCCGACGCGCGCCGCAATGCCGAGCTCAACGGTCTCACCCGCAGCGCTTGGTTTATGGCCGACGACGCCACCGACTACATCCTCGATGCCGCCGACAACAACGAACGCGTCGACGTCCTTTCCATCGACCCGCCGCGCGCCGGCTCCACCCCCGAGTTCCTCGAAGCCGCCTGCGCACTCAAGCCGCGCCGCATCACCTATATCAGCTGCAACCCCGTGACCCAAGAGCGTGACCTGCACCAGCTCCTCGACGGAGGCTATCGCCTGCTCAAGATCGCGCCGGTCGACATGTTCCCCCATACCGACCACACCGAAACCGTAGCGATCCTCGGGCGCCGCTAGCCCACCCCAGTAGATTTTTGGGACATGCCTTAAAATCTACCGGCACAAGAAAGGGGGCGGCCCGTCTGGACCGCCCCCTTTCGTTGGCTATATGAGCCCGTTACATGCTCTTGCGCAGGTCGCACACGCCGGCTGCCGCCATCTCGCGCAGCAGCGTCTCGCGATCGCGCGTCACAATCAGGTCCAGCGGGAAGTGAATCTCATCGAGCATCTTGCGCGCCTGCTCGAGCTTGCCAATCGCCATACCAATGTGCGCGTCGGTCGACACGCCAATACCCACGCCCAGCTCGGCGCAGCGCTCGGCAATCTTGCGGCACACGCCCCAATGCTCGGCATCGGTACCATGTTCAAGACTATGGTTGTTAATCTCGATAATCTTGTGCTTGGCCTTGGCCGCCAACAGCACCTCATCGATATCAAACGGAACGCCCGAGCGACCCGTGTGACCCAGCATGAACACCTTGGGGTGCTCCAGGGCATTGATATACATCTCGGTCGTCTGGGCCAGCGTCGCGCCTTCAGCAATCTGTGAATTATGCACGCTTGCCACCAAATAATCCAAATTACGCGTCACCAAATCGAACAGCGAATGCTCACGACTATACGAATCGCCGGCAATATCGAGCGTGACAGGAGTGTCCTCGCCAAACAGGCTTCCGTCCAGCGAAACGATATCGGCCTCGGCACCGCGCAACACCAGCACGCCACTCCAAATGCGAGGCCAGACATCCTGGTTGATAAAGAACTGGTAGCTACGCAGGTCATTGGGGCAAGGCGAAACCATAGAACTCAGATGGTCGGCAGATCCGAGCACCTGCAGGCCACGCTCTGCCGCCCAGTACACATTCTCCTCAATGGTCGAATATGCATGCGCAGAGAACATCGTATGAGTATGGATATCACAAGAAAGCAGGTAGGGCATCGGATCTCCTTATCCGGCATGGCCGTCGCGTATATTCATTGTACGCATAGCCTTCGATAGTCGTAAAACTGCTTCATCCCAATCACACAACGGCATAGACAACGGGGTCTGGCTTAAAACCAAACCCCGTTTCACGTAAAACATTGTAAGCAGAGCGCTTTACTTTCAAAGATATTCGTCGGCCAGTTGCTTCCAGGCAGGCAACGAATTGACGATGGTCTCGTAGCTCACGCAGTAGCCCAAGCGGAACCAGCCCGGCATGCCAAAGCTGTCCGAGGGAACCGCGAGCAGTTCGTACTTCTTCGCGCGCTCGCAGAAAGCGTTCGCATCGGGCTCCAGCGCCTTCACCCATAGGTAGAACGCGCCATTCGGCTCAACATAGGTGTAGCCGTACTCCGCCAGTGCATCGGTAAGCGCGGTGCGGTTGCGCGCATAGGCCTCGACATCGCTCGGTTCATCAATGCAGTCGATAATCACGCGCTGGAAGAGCGCCGGAGCGCACACGAAACCCAGCGTACGGGCGGCACCGGCAACGGCAGGCATTAGACGAGCTGCCTGAGGATTCGTATTGGGAACCAGGATCCACCCCACGCGCTCGCCCGGCAGCGACAGCGACTTGGAATACGAGTAACACACGATGGTGTGCTCGTAAATCGAAGGCACCCAAGGAACCTCGGCGCCATAGACGATCTCGCGATACGGTTCGTCCGAGATCAGCATGATCGGATTCTCGGGATCGCGCTTGGCGTTGACCTCGCACATAACTTTAGCCAGGCGCGTCAAGGTATCGCGCGTATACACAGCGCCGGTCGGGTTGTTGGGTGAGTCGATAATGACGGCAGCCGTCTTATCGGTAATCGCCTTGAGCACGTTATCCACGCTCAGCTGGAACGTATCTTCATCGGCGAGCGCCTCAACACACGTACAGCCGGCCTTCTCAATCCAAACGCGATACTCCGGAAAGTATGGGGCGATAACGATGACCTCGTCGCCCGGATTGGTAATCGCGTTGAGCGTACAGGTGAGCGAAGCTGCCGCACCCACCGTCATAAAGACATCCTTGCCCTCATAGCTCGTGCCAAAGCGGCGGTTGAGCGATTCGGCGACGGCTGCTCGACATTGCGGCAGGCCCGGAGCGGGGGTGTAGCCGTGCAGCTGGTCACTCGGCAGCTCCAAGGCCTTCTTAATGGACTCCGCCACGGTATCGGGCGCCGAAACGCTCGGATTGCCCAGTGAAAAATCGAATACGCTCTCCGCACCGATCTGTGCCTTGCGCTCAAGGCCATAGCTAAAGATCTCACGGATGATGGAGCTTTCCGCACCGCGAGCATACATAGTTTCGTTGATCATCTGTTCCCCTTTCGCATAGGCGCTATTGTACGCTTTAGCCGAGCAAAGTGCCGCAGCAATGTTGATTGGGGACAGACTTAAATGCGTGAAAACGCTCATTTAAGTCTGTCCGCAATCAACAGACGGCCCCATATCGCTCAAAAGAAAAAGCCTCCGCAGGTTTCCCCGCGGAGACTTTCGCCACAAAGGCTATTTGTCGGCGTCGGCATCGACGACGGCATGGTCATCATCAGCATCATCGGATGCGGCTTCGGCATCCTCCTGCATGGCCGCCTGCGCAAAAGCCGCGGCGTCTGCCGCAAGCTCCTCCTCGCTCATGCGAGGCGTGCGCTTCTTGGTCGGCATACCGGCAGCCTTGGCGTTGCGCTCCTCCTTGGCCGCCAGGATATCGCCCTCGCGCTCAAGGTAAGCGTCCCACTCGTTGTCGAGCAGGGCATTCACGGCGTCGCCTTCGACGGTCTCGCGCTCGAGCAGCACCGTCGCCATCAGATCGAGCTGATCGCGACGGGCATCCAGAATCTCGACCGCACGGCGATGGGCCTCGCGCATGATGCGCTGAACCTCGATATCGATGCGACGCGCCGTCTCCTCGGAGTAATCCTGGTGATCGGCGTAATCGCGACCAAGGAACACCTGGTGCTGTGCCTCGCCAAACACTTGCGTGCCCAGCTCCTCGCTCATGCCCAGACGCGTGACCATCTCGCGCGCCATCTTGGTTGCGCGCTCCAGGTCGTTGCTCGCGCCCGACGTGATGTCGTCGCACATAAGCTCCTCGGCAACGCGGCCGCCCAAGAACACGGCAAGCTCGTCGAGCATCTCGTTCTTGGTCTTGAGGAAGTGATCCTCCTGCGGAAGCTGCAGTGTGTAACCCAAAGCCTGGCCGCGGCTGACAATCGAGATCTTGTGGACCGGATCGGAGTGCTCCAGGATGTGACCCACCAAAGCGTGGCCGCTCTCGTGGTAGGCAATCGTGGTGCGCTCAGCTTCGGTCATCACGCGACCCTTGCGCTGCGGTCCGGCAATCACGCGCTCCATCGATTCCTCGACCTCGTCCATCGAGATCACAGAACGATGACGGCGGGCAGCCAACAGTGCAGACTCATTGAACAAGTTCGCCAGGTCGGCGCCGGTAAAGCCAACGGTCATCTGGGCGAGCTTCTCAAACTTAACGTCCTCGTCCATCGGCTTGTTCTCGGCATGCACGCGCAAGATCTGCTCGCGGCCCTTTACGTCTGGACGGTCGACCGTAACTTGACGGTCAAAACGGCCGGGACGCAGCAGCGCCGGATCCAGAATGTCGGGGCGGTTGGTGGCGGCGATCAGGATGACCGACTCGCTCTCCTCAAAACCGTCCATCTCGACCAGCAGCTGGTTGAGCGTCTGCTCGCGCTCGTCGTGACCGCCGCCCAAGCCGGCTCCGCGCTGACGTCCCACGGCATCAATCTCATCGATGAAGATGATCGACGGGGCCTGAGACTTGGCCTCCTTAAAGAGGTCGCGCACGCGGCTGGCGCCGACGCCCACGAACATCTCGACAAAGTCGGAGCCCGAGATGCTAAAGAACGGCACACCGGCCTCGCCGGCAACGGCCTTGGCCAGCAGCGTCTTACCGGTACCCGGAGGGCCCACCAGCAAAACACCGCGCGGGATCTTGGCGCCCAGCTTGCGATAGCGGTCCGGATCGCTCAAAAAGTCGCGAATCTCCTCGAGCTCCTCGACTGCCTCGTCTACACCGGCAACATCCTCAAACTTGACCTTGGGGCGCGTTGCCTCGTTGGTCTTGGCGTTGGTCTTGCCAAACTGCATGTTCCTGTTGTTGGCGCCCATCATCTGGCGCATAAAGTAGAACATGATGGCGATCAGGGCAATCGTCGGCAGCGCGCTCATCGCAAAGTCGGCCCAAAAATCGGGGTCATTGGTGTTGACGATGTACTTGGTATCGGGGTGCTCTGCCATAAGCTCGGCAAGCGAATCGGAGCCGACATAGGTCGAGGAGAAGCTCTTGAGCTCGCTCGTGTCGCCCTTGTCCTTTTTTGTCTTCCAGTAATGGCCCGCCACGCTTCCGTCTTGAACCGTATAGGTCAAATCTTCGACACGGTCCTGCTTAATGGCATTGACCATCTCACTCGTCGCGAGCTTTACGGTATTGCTGGAATTGGCAAAGCCGGAGCCCATGTTAAAGAAGGCGTAGCCCAGAAGCGCGCAAGCCAAAATAAAATACAGCCAGCCCGTACGCGTGGGCTTCTTGCCTCCGGGCATCCCCGGGATCTTAGGCTCCCGGGGAGTCTGGGAATTGTTATCGTTACGGTCGTCGGGCATCTTACGAATAAACCTCCGGTTTCAAAATGCCCAGATACGGAAGGTTGCGATAGCGCTCGGCATAGTCGAGGCCGTAGCCCACCACAAAGGCATCGGGGCAATGGGTTCCAACATACTTGGGCGTGACGGCCGAGGTACGGTCCTCAACGTCCTTCCACAGGAAGGCGGCGACCTCCAGAGAAGCGGGCTTGCGGCTCTCGAGGTTCTTCATCAGGTACTTGAGCGTCAGGCCCGAGTCCAGAATGTCCTCGACGATCAGCACGTCGCGACCGCGGATGTCGATATCCAGGTCCTTAATGATACGCACGATGCCGGAGGACTTCACGCCGTCGCCGTAGCTCGAAACAGCCATGAAATCGATGTTGGTCGGCAGCTCGATCTTGCGCATCAGGTCGCCCATAAAGACCACGGCGCCGCGTAGGACCGCAATCAGCACCAGATCCTTACCCGCGTAGTCGCGAGTAATCTGCTCGCCTAGGCGAGAGACGATACCGTCGATATCCTCCTGCGTAAACAGAACCTTCTCGATATCCGGATGTTGAGAAGCCATGACAACCCTTTCTTGTGCTTATCGCCCACACACCGCCGTATGGACGCGAACTACACATTCTAGCAGCGCACGGGGTATATTTACCAGCCCGTGCGCCATCAGCGCGGGAATACCGTCAACGTCGCACGGAATAGTAGGCGCAAGGCGCTATTCCGCATCGACTACGCGGAGCAGATATGCCACGCGCGTTGCAGCCGTGCATTTAAAACGCTCGTCGGCCCGAACGCCCGCGACCCACACCACAGCTCCTCCCGGAGCCGTTCTTACCACGGGCACGCCAGAGCGTTCGGAAACGGGAATGCGCGCCTCGTTGAGCAGGTCGGACACTTTCTTGCTTCGACCACTCATTCCCAGCGGGCACATCACATCCCCCGGCACAGGGCTATCCACCCACAGGCGCGCCGATCGTGTCTCGGTGGGAATCTCCCCGCGCGAGCCGGCTAACATCCGCTCGCCATCGCGGTCGGCAAACCCCAGGGCCGCCGCATCCACCAAGGCCGCAACCTTTCCGGCAGCAGCAAGCTCGCGGGCACGGTGCACGATATCGCACCCCGGCTCCACAGCCATCGGCTCCGCTGTCAGCATATGCCCCGCCCCCAGCGGCAGACAACCGGGAACGGAGATCCAATCGGCCACTAAACCCTCGCGCGCCGCCGGGGCCTTGAACGCCAGCATGCCAAACTCCACACGGGCATCAATTCCCGCAGGAAGCGTAACCGAGCCCGAGCCCGCAGCGACGCAGGCGAGCACGCGCTCCACGTGCCGCATCTCCGGTCGCGCGTCGGGATCGATGCGCTTAATCGCCAACCGCACGATACGCCGTGCAATCACAACCTCAGCGGCGGCAAGACGGCGCGCATCGAGCACCAGTGCGCCCGCCGCTTCCTTGCGCAGGCAGCTTCGAAACGCCTGTGCCGAAAGCTGGGAAAGAAAGGCGTCTTCGTCGCCCAGAATTTCGCAAGCGGCGCCAATCGTCTTACAGACGCTCGCGTTGCGCTGTGCCACCACCGGCATCACCCGATGGCGTACATAGTTGCGCAGGTACGAAACGTCCTCGTTGCTTTCATCTTCCCGCCATGGCTGACCGTGCACCTGCAGATAGCTCACGAGCTCATCGTGCGTGAGGTCGAGCAAGGGGCGAACCACAATGTTCCGACGGCGCGGAATGCTCGATAGACCCGCGGGACCCGACCCTTTAATGGCATTCATCAAAAATGTTTCCGCGCGGTCCGACGAAGTATGCGCGGTACAGATACGAGCCGCCGTCCGCGGTGCGCCCGATTCGGCACAAAGTTCGCGAACGTATCTCCGTGCCGCGGCATAGCGCACCTCGCGAGCCGCAGCCTCGATATTGCCCGATTCGTCATCAAAATAGGCATGCTCAACACACAGCGGCAAACCGTATTGTGCGCACAGGTCACGTACAAAGGCCTCGTCGCCATCGGATGCCTCCCCGCGCAGATGATGGTTTACATGCAGCACGTGCAATCGCTCGCGCGCAATGGGAGCGACGCCGCGCCCGTCCTGGATATCCAGCTTTGATGTGCAAGCCATAAGGAGCAGCGCCGTCGAGTCCGCACCGCCTGATACCATGAGCACTACGGGGGCAGCGGCCTGCCGTGTTGCCAGGGCGCTCTTATCCGTCCTCGGCGCGGCATGATGTCCATAGTGCTGAGATACCGTTGGCATTCGCTTCCTCCTCTATTCGTCCGCACTCATTGTATCCTTTGGAATCTTATGTCTCGCCTGCACCTTCATATCCTCGGCAGCGGCTCAAAAGGCAACTGCGCACTCGTCGAGGGACCTCAGGGGCTCATCATGATCGACAACGGCCTGTCCCGCCGCGAGACACTTAAACGCATGGCGGAGCTTGGCCTCTCGGCAGACGACGTCGCCGCTCTTGTAATCACCCATGAGCATGGTGACCATATCAAGGGGCTCGATGTATGGTGCAAGCACTGGCATGGTCCCCTCTTTGCCAGCAGGGACACCCTTTCATGCAAAGAAAACCTCGCGCGCCTGCCCGTAGAGGAATTTGACCCCGGCGACACGCTCCCCATTGCCGGCATCCACGTGCAAACCTACTCAACATCGCACGATGTCATCAATCCTGTCGGCTATCGATTTAATGCTCTCGATGATTCCATTGGGTTTGCCACCGACACCGGAGAGTTATCGAGCAAGGCCATAGGCATCCTCAAAGACTGTCGAGTTCTCGCGCTCGAAAGCAACCACGATGTAGCTATGCTGCGCGAAGGAGCGTGCCCCCGCTTTCTTCAGGAGCGCATCCTGTCCACAAAGGGGCACCTCTCCAACAACCAGGCCGCCGAAGCCGCGCGCGAACTTGTTACCGATCGCACCGAACAGCTCATCGCCATGCATATCAGCCAAGACAATAATCGTCCAAGCCTTACCGTCAAAAGCTATGCCAACGCGCTTGATGCAAGTCTCGATGATGAACTCGGCAGTTCTGCCACCCGTCTTCAAGGGCCACGGAAGCTCTCGATACGCCCTGCAAGTCAGTATCAACCGACAACTATTCAATAGCCCCTCAAGACAACAAAAGGGGGCTGGGGTGACGCATAATTTCTTTCGCAAATTGACAACCGCATAGCGGAACACGGCCCGC
>UQPT01000027.1:0-23883 GCA_900543045.1 uncultured Collinsella sp. | reverse complement strand
CCTTCCCGCCGGCACGCTGGCGAGCTGTCCCGGTCCATTGCTAGCGCGTTCGAGCGAGACGCATGTGCACATTCACGGGATGAGCATCCATATCGCCAAGACCTATGGCGTACCGGTCGAGGAGTCGCACGATGCCGCATTGGCGGCAGCGAAGTTTTTGGTTGCCGAGCGCGAGCTGATGGACGAGTTGGGCGCCGACGAGCCCTGTATCGGTAAGTTTGGTCTGCTGCGGGCCGGTACGGTTTGCAACGCGGTGGCGGGGGAGGCCCATGTGGCCGGAAGCCTGCGTGTGTTTACGGACGACATGTTCGACCGTGCACGCGAGGGTGTGTGCCGCGTGCTTGATGAGGCATGCGCTGCAACGGGCTGCACGTACGATCTCGACTTTGCCGAGGGCTATCCGCCGGTCGACAACGACCCCGAGCTGTTTGCCCGAATCGCGCCCGCTCTGCCCGAATTGCAGCTCGTGGACGAGCCGCTGCTAATCGCCGAGGATTTCGCGTTCTATCAGCGGCATCTGCCGGGCGTGTTCTTCTTGCTGGGCACGGGCGTGCCAGAGGGCCAAGACAACCCGAGTGATTCGGATGGCTGCCCCGCCTATGCAACAAGCGCCCTGCATACCGATAGCATGCTCTTTGACGAGGAAATCCTACTCAAGGGCCTCGATGTCTACAAACGATTGCTTGGCTTGGAGTGACGATGGAGCGACGCCGACAGTCTGCCGTGTATAGTCCTGGTGGGTGTGGGTGCGGCTTGCTGCTGCTCCCGGTTATTGCTGTGAGCATTGGCGTGATGTTTGCGCTTGCTGGGCTGGCTGCGTCGGCACTCGTACTGTTTATCACTGCCATCGGCGTGACGATTTGGCTCTGCCGCAATCGCGAACGACGCCGTGCCGACGGTAAAACCAATGTCGGCTGGGTCATCTTTCTAATCATTGCGTACCTGCTGAGTGTCAGCTACCTTGTTTTCTTTGTCCTGTTGATGATCAGTGCCTTTACCGGGGAATCCGTCACGGTGGGTTGATCACCACTGGCAGACGGTCGCGCAAAGTGCGTTTGCTCGGCGCTTGGACAACTGCATTGGCCGTTTACCGCAACCTTAGCTCTCAGCTAATGAATTCAAGTTCAATCCTTCCTACGATGTGCTGTGTGCCGGCACGGTAGCCGGATCGTAGGAAGGATGAATAATGGCAAAAGAGGGAAAGAAGCCGATCGGCAAGATTGTCCTAGGCATCATCGTGGTGCTGGTTATCGTCGGTGCCGTGGGCTCTATGGGCGGCAACTCAACCGATTCGTCTGCGAGCGATTCGGCAAAACCTGCCGAGATGACACAGCAGGCTGAGGAGCAAAAAGAACCGCAAGAACCGTATACCATTGCTGACGAGGCTGAAGACACTTCCAATCAGTTTACCTATAAGATCACGGGCACGCTGACCAATAACACGGACAAGGAAAAGAGCTACATTCAGATTGAGTATGTTCTGTATGATGCCGATGGCAACCAGGTTGGAACGGCTCTTGCAAACACCAATCATCTGAAGGCGGGCGGCTCCTGGAAGTTCGAGGCGCTGGGTACGGTGTCTCCCGACCAGGTTGCTAGCTGGGAGCGTTCGGACGTAAGCGGTTTCTAGCATGTTGCATGCACTGGGGGAGGTGAAGTCGTATGCCCGATAAAAAGCTGACTGAGGAGTTGCTCAATGAGCTTCTCGATGCACCGAACATCGATGGCTATATCAGGGAGCACGACTTTGCCGCCCCGTCGCTTTCGGACTACCTGAAGCAGCTGATGCAGGAAAAGGGCTTGGAGCGCTCTCGCGTGGTTCGTATGGCCGATCTCAATGAGACCTTTGGCTATCAGATCTTTACTGGTGCGCGTCACCCGAGTCGCAATAAGGTGCTGCAGATTGCCTTTGCGATGGCGCTGACGCTCAAAGAGACCAACCGTGCGCTGACGGCTGCCGGGGTGAGCGTCCTCAACTGCAAGGATCGCCGTGACGCGATTATCATCTTTTGCATCGATCGCGGGTGCAGCCTCCAAAAGGTCAACGAGGAGCTGTATCGCTTTGGCGAGGAGACGGTGAGTTAGCGGCTGATATCTGAGCCGGCGGAGCTGCCGAACAACGATGCAAACGAACGGGGCGCGGATGCCATGGGGTGTCTGCGCCCTGCGCTATGATGGAGGCTATGGATACTCAGACCCCAACATATCCCGATGACGAGCTGACCGCAGCGCTTGCCGAGCACCTGGCGTCGCTCGATCGCGACGACAGCTATCGCGTGGAGCGTGTACTTAAGCGCTCGTCCGTTGAAACAACTGAGCTCGTGTACTTTGAAGGAACCGGCGGTGGTTCGCTCGGCCCCTTTGTCCGTAAACGCATCGATGCTTCGGCTCAAATCGGCGGGGCATACGAGCGTCTGTTTGCCGCCCAGCGGGCGGGCGGGCGTTTTGAGCACCTGCCCAGAATCGTCGATTGCCGTCGTGTGGGCGACGAGCTTAACGTGGTTATGGAATATATCGAAGGAGAGACGCTCGGGGTGCTGGTGGACCGTCTGGGAGCCACCCCCGATTATGCACGTGAATTGTATCCTGCCCTTTGCGACGCCGTGGGCGAGCTCCACGCCGGTTTTGCAATGGCGGGGGAGACGTCGGCGCCGGTGATCCATCGCGACCTCAAGCCATCGAATATCATCGTGACAGGTGCGAGCCGTACGCTCGATGAGGGCCTGACGTTTTCATCGCTGGTGATTATCGACTTGGGGATCGCGCGCGTATGGCGCGATGGCGCCGATGCCGACACCGTCAAGTTTGGCACGCGACCCTATGCGCCGCCCGAGCAGTATGGGTTTGGGCAGACGAGTGCGCGCAGCGACGTCTACGCACTTGGCGCCCTGTTGTTCTTCTGCTTGACGGGAATCGACCCTAAACCAGGGCTCGACATGCGCGAGCAATGCGAGGCGCGTGGCATTCCCACTCCACTTGCCGATGTCATCTGCATGTCGATGGCGCTCGACCCGGCTAAGCGTTTTGCGAGTGCGGAAGCGTTGGGACGGGCTACGCGCGCGGCATACGATCTGAGTCGCCCCGTGCGGCCTCCTGCGCCTGCGCCTGTCCGTACTCCAGACTCGGAGACGGTGTTGACGCCCCAAGGGCTCCAGAACCCCGCAGGGCTTCCTAGGCCTGCCGCCTCTGTTGCATGCGGTCTGCTCTCTCGCGTTCCGGAGTCTCTGGGGCGCATTTGGAATACGCTTGTCTGCTTCTCGCTACTTGTGTTCTTTGCCGGAAGTCACTTTGCCGTCTTTCACCCCACGGGAGCAAACCAAAGCTACCCGACGTGGCTTCTCATAATCGAGTATTTTTTCTTTGTCGATGGCCTTATGGTGCTTATGCATTTTGCGCTGCTCGATAAGCGCCGTCTTCGTCGGCGATTCGTACTGCTCGACAGCTATCGCGGCAAGAAACTCGCGAAACTCTGGCTCAAGGCATTGGGTGTGCTGCTCCTATGCATGATCGTCATAGTCGCGGTTGCCAATGCGACCGGCGTCGTCGATACCTCCGCTACCTAAAAGAAAAGGGCCCCATTGGGGCCCTTTGCAGTTGCGCTTAGATGCGGTTCATCTGAGCGGCGACTTTGTTATACCAGTCCTGCCACGTGGGCGGGCAGTACTTTTTGGCCGCTGCCGGAGTAAGGGTGGAGCCGTAGTTGGCACCCAGATAGGCAACGTGAGCGGAGATGCCCTCGCTCCAGCTGCCAAAGCTGCGCCAACCGCCGCCACGGGCGCTCCAGCCCCAGGCGTTGTAAGAATTGGCGCAATAAGCACCCTTGGTGCTCTCGATACAGGCGATGGCGGGGGACCAACGGGGGTCGACACCGGTATTCCAGGCGGCGACGGCAAAGTTATAGCCCTGGCCTGCCATGGGGGAGCCGGCAAGATAATTGTCGATGCGGCTCGTCCACTCATTAATGAACGAATCGTAATCGGAACTACCGGTATTGGAGTTGTTCACCGTGGTGTCTATGGTGGTGTTGGTGTTGGTGGCCTGGCTGCTGGAATTGCCGCCGCTTACGCCCTCGCCCGAGAGCTTCTCGGCGGCAGCGGCCTTATCGGCCTCAAGCTTGGCAAGCTCGGCGGCATTTTCCTGCTCGGCTTTTGCCTGTGCCTCGCTGCGGAGCTGCTGGGCCTGCGCCAGCGCATCCTCGGCGTTTTTCTGCTCTGCCTCAAGCTGTGACTTGGCCTGCTGGAGCTCGGCCTTGTTCTGCTCGAGTTCGGTTTGCATATTATTGAGCTCTTCGATCTCGTTGACGCTCGAGCTCGTGATCTGGTTGGTGTATTTGCAGGTCGTGATGAACTCACCCAGGCTCTGCGCATTGACCAGGAAGCTCACGATGGGATTGGTGCCCTTCTGATACTTGTACAGATCGCGCATGGCGGAGCTTGCCTTGGCCTGCTGCTCGGGAAGCTTAGCCTCGATTTCCTCGATGCTTGCCTCGTTGGAGTCAATCTGCTTTTGCAGGTCATCGAGTTTGGTGCGGGCGTCGTTGTAGGCGCTCGTGGCGGCTTCGATCTTCTGCTGGGCTGCGGAAAGCTGGTCCTGCGTTGCCTGCGAGGCGGCATACGCCGCAACGGGGGAGAGCATCGGCGTGGCCGTCAGCGCAACGGCGAGCGCGGCGCTCGTGATGATACGAGCCGGCTTCGACGCAATGAGCGCTGCGGTGCGATGATTCGAATGCTGCATCCAGTCCCTCTGCAATCAATCGTAGGTTATGGTTCGAACGGTATTCTACTACTGCTTTCGACCTCAACTTGAACCTTAAAGGTTCCAAAGGGTCAAGTTGAACTTGAGGCTTTGGCTTTGACCTGCAGTTATGATGAATTGTTGAGAAACCATAGAGTTCAACTTTAACGTTACGGGGGCCTGTTTGCGGACGGGCTTTCGGTCGTGAAAGCTATCTCAACAGGGGGTTTGCGGCTACAAGGCCCCATCGCGGTGAGTGCGGCTTTTTGCTGGACGATCACGTCGATTGCCATAGATACGGTGGAGCTTTGGGCGCCGGCGGCTTGGCACGCTAGAATAAATCAGTTGCGCAAAGACCGCCCGTTGTGTGGGCAGTTCATGATAGGAAGTTTCCATGGCATTGCAGTTTACAGAGCGCGAGTTCATTCCCGTGCTGCTCGGAGGCGACATCAACGCCTATTCGGTGGCGCGCGCCTTCTACGAAGAGTACCAGGTCAAGAGTCTGGTCTTTGGCAAGTACCAGACGGGTCCCGCTTACCGCAGCCAGATTATCGACTACACGCCCAACGTGGATATCGACACCATGCCCGTGATGCTCAAAACCGTCAACGGCATTGCCCAAGCGCATGCCGACAAGACGATTGTCCTTGTGGGCTGTGGCGATAACTATGTTGCCCTCGTGGCTCAGGCCAAGGATGCCCATGAGCTGGCGGATAACATCGTCGCGCCTTACGCTCCCTACAGCATGCTTGAGCAGTGTCAGAAGAAGGAGATCTTCTACGAGCTGTGCGAGAAGCACGGCGTGCCCTATCCGCATACCTTTACCTTCACCATGGCGATGCTGAATGCCCAAGGCGAGGCACCTGCCGAAGTGCTCGACCAGATCGATTTTCCTTACCCGATGATCCTGAAGCCTTCCGACGGCATCATGTGGTGGCAGCACGAGTTCGAGGGCCAGAAAAAGGCCTATGAGATTGCCGACCGTGCCGAGCTGGAACAGGTCATTCGCGACTCGTATGCCAGCGGCTACACCGACGACCTGATCTTGCAGGATCGCGTGCCCGGCAACGACGAGTATATGCGCGTGCTCACCAGCTATTCCGACCGCAACGGCAAGGTCCGCATGATGTGCCTGGGCCACGTGCTGCTCGAGGAGCATCAGCCTCACGGTGTCGGCAACCACGCCTGTATCATCACCGAGCCCAATGACGAGCTCATGGGCGGCGTGCGCAAGTTGCTCGAGGACCTTCACTTTGTGGGTTATTCCAACTTTGACGTTAAGTACGACGAACGCGACGGCTCGTTTAAGTTCTTCGATTTCAACACGCGCCAAGGTCGCAGCAACTACTACGTCACTAACAGCGGCTTTAACGTTGCCAAGTATGTGGTGGACGAGTATGTGTTCAACCGCCCGTTTGAGCCGGAGTTTGTGACGGCGCAGGACGAGGCGCTGTGGATGGTCGTCCCCATGGGCGTCGTCGACAAGTACGTCAAGGATTCCGAGCTGCGCGCTAAGGTGCATCGCCTGGACAAGGAAGGCAAGGGCGCCGACCCTTCGTTTATGAAGGGCGACTTTGTCTTTAACCGCTGGCTGCGCATGTGGCACACCAAGCTGCGCCACTTTAAGCTGTTCAAGACGTATTACAAATAGATGAGTGCGGCGCCCGTCCGGTTTACATCGGGCGGGCGCGGGTATGATACGCGCAATTGCGCAAACGTCACCAAGGAGGCGGCGATGGAAAAGCTGGGAGTTATCGGCGGCATGGGCGCCGAGGCCACGTCGTATTACTACGACCAGGTGGTGCGCCATACGGCTGCTGCCTGCGATCAGGAACATATCGACATGGTGGTGCTCTCCAAGTCGACCATGCCCGACCGCACGCTTGCCATTAAGACCGGCGAGCATGCCAAGCTGCTGGCGACCATGAAAGAGTGTGCCCAGGCACTCGAGTCGCTGGGCTGTGCGCACATTGCCATTCCCTGCAACACGTCGCACTACTTCTACGACCAGATCCAGTCGTTTACGAAGGTGCCGATTATCCACATGCCGCGTGAGTCGGTGCGCTATGCCCTTGCGGGTGCGGTGATGGGGGAGTGCGAGTTCGACCCCAACCTGAGTATGCCGGCCGAGCCGGTGCACAAGATTGGCATTATGGGCACCGACGGAACCGTGGGCGCGGGCGTCTACGGCCGCGAATGCGAGGCTGCGGGTGTTGAGGTCGTCTATCCCAGCGAGAAACGTCAGAACGATGTGATGTCGCTTATCTACGATGATGTGAAGGCCGGACGTGAGCCCGATATGGATAAGTTCGACCGCGTGATGTGGGAGTTCGCCCGTAGCGGCTGCGACCGTGTCATTCTGGCCTGCACCGAGCTATCGGTGCTGCAGAAGTATCGAGAGATGCCCGAGATCACCCTCGATGCTATGGATGTCCTGGTGCGCGAATCCATCATCCGCAGCGGCGTCCCCTACCGCCTCTAGCTTCCGACCCGTCAAAAAGGGACAGGTTAATTTTGGTAGGTTTTATCTGGTGAAACAGTAAAGGCTTCGGCTCGTTTGGTGCGAGCCGAGGCCTTTTGCGTTGGGCGGTTGCTGCCGGTGGCGAACTAGAACAGGAAGCCGATGGCGATGAGGGCGATGCTGACGATGAGCACGGCGATGTCCAGGCCCTTGATGGGGTAGCGCTTGTACGAGCTGGCGCGTGTACGCAGATAGAAGCCGCGCTGTTCTGCCGCCAAGGCTGTGGCATCGGTCTTGCCCACGCTCGAGATGAGCAGTGGCACGCACAGTGGCAGCATGAGCTTAAGCTTCTTGATGGGGTTCTTGGTGTCGTACTCGACGCCGCGTGCGGTCTGCGCTTCCATGATGGCGTTCATCTCCTGACCAAACACCGGCACAAAGCGCAGCGCCGTGGTAAAGGTGAAGGCATAGCGATACGGTACGTGCAGCACCTCGACGCAGGCGTTGGCAAGGTCGTTGAGCTTGGTCACCATGAGCATGAGGATGAGCGGTAACGCCACACCCAGCAGGCGCAGACAGGCCTTCGATCCCGTGATGAGGCCCGTGTCGGTGATAAAGCCCCACACCACGTTGCCATCGCGCATAAAGGCCAGCTGGAGCACCAGCATGATAAGCGCGAGCGGAATCAGCAACTCGAGCAGCGAGAACAGACGGTCGACGACGCCGGCATAGGCACCCAGCGCAAGGGTGAGCACCAAAAAGCCCAGCAGCGCCACGTAGGTGTCGGACAAGAAGATGCCGACGATGATGGCGGCGGCGAGGCCCAGTTTGACGACGGGGTTCAGGCGATGCAGCAGCGTATCGCCCGGCATGTAGTCGATGACGTTAACCACGGTGGACCATCTCCTTGGTAATGCGAACGACATCGGTGACCTCGCTCACCTGCGCAAAAGCGGGCGAGACGGAAGATGCCAGACGGCGCGAGAGTTCAATAACCTGGGGAGGCTCCACGTAGGCACGCCGCATGAGTTCGATGTTCGAGAACAGCTCGTGCGTGCGGCCGCGGTCGAGGATGCGACCGTCGGCCATTACTACGATACGCTCGGCAAAGTCGGAAACGACTTCCATGTCGTGACAGACCATAATCACGGCGCAGCCGCGCTCGGCCATGGTGCGCACCGTTTCCATGACGGTCATGCACTCGCGGTAATCAAGGCCGCTCGTGGGCTCGTCGAGCACGACGATCTTGGGCTCAACAACTACGACGGAGGCAAGCGCCACCATTTGTCGCTGGCCGCGCGAAAGCGAGAAAGGTGCCTCATCGGCAGGCAGGCCAAAGCGGTCGATAACGAGTTGAGCACGGCGCAGAGCCTCGGCACGGTCGATGCCGGCAAGCTCCAGGCCAAAAGCGACCTCGTCGAGTACGGTATCCTTGCAGATCTGGCGGTCGGGGTTTTGGAAGAGGGTTGCGACTTCGCGGGCGATGCGGCTCGTGGGAACGGCTGCGGTGTCCAGCCCTGTAACGCGCACGCTGCCCGAGGCGGGCTTAAGCAGGCCTGTGAGCAGCTTGGTGAGCGTGGTCTTGCCGGCACCGTTCTGGCCGACGATGCCCACGAGCTCGCCGGGGTAGAGGGTCAGGTTGAGGTCGTGTACGGCGGCGCCGCCATTGGGATAGGCAAACTCAACGTGATCGAAGGTGAGCACGGGCTCGGCGTCCTTGGCGTGCGGGCGCAACGACGGTGCATGCGGGGAGCCGGCGGGCGCCTGGGCTTCGCTGGCCGCGTGTGCGGGGTCGACAATGCCCGAAATCAGGCGCTCGGCCTCATCGACATCCAAGCAAGGGGTACCGCTTACCAGGCCATCGGCCTCGAGGCTATTGAAGATACGCGTGACGCGAGGGCAGTCGACGCCGATGGCACGGAGCTCGTCGGTATGCGCGAAGACCTCGTGTGGCTCGCCCTGCAGCGCGATTTCGCCATGGTTGAGCACGAGCACGCGGTTGCAGTACTCCGAGAGTAGGGCGACCTTTTGCTCAACGACGACGATGGTGATTCCAAGCGCGCGGTTTGCCTCACGCAGCGTCTCGAAGACCAACGTGGAGCTGGCGGGGTCGAGTGCCGCGGTGGGCTCGTCGAGAACCAAGACGCGCGGACGCATGGCGAGGATGGCAGCGATGGCCACCTTTTGCTTCTGTCCGCCCGAGAGGGTGGCGATCTCGCGGTCACGCAGGTCGCTGATGCCGACGGTCTCGAGCGCTTCACTCACGCGCCGCTCGATCTGGTCGTGGGGAACGCCAAAGTTCTCGAGGCCAAAGAGCATCTCGTCCTCGACGACCGAAGCGACCATCTGCGTGTCGATATCCTGCAGCACACTGCCGACGATTTGCGACACGTCGGTCAACGAGACCTCGCAGGTGTCGTGGCCGTCTACCATGACGGCCCCAAAGAACGTGCCGGTGTAGTGGTGGGGCACGGCACCCGACAGGCAGGCGGCAAGCGTGGACTTGCCGGCGCCCGAGGGCCCGATGATGCCGATGAAATCCCCCTTGTTCACGCTGAGCGAGATGTGGCTGAGCGCCCGCTCGGTCTGCGTGCCATAGGAGAACGAGACATCGTCGACGTTGATGATCGTTTCCATGGATACCTTTCATAGTCATTGGGGACGTTCTTTAATGACTAGTCGTTTAAGAACGTCCCCAAGAGTTAACTGTTTGGGACAGTCTTTGCCGGTGGAGCACGGAGACGGCTTTACGAGGGGCCCCAGGTTGGCGCGAAAGAGGAGCGAAGCGTACTTGGGTACGCGAGCGACGAATGAACGCCAAGATGGGGTGGCTCGTAAAGCCGAGCAGGTTAGTTGAGCTTCAGGGCCTTCTGAATGGGCAGATAGAGGGCGCCGACCAGAATGGCGTTAAAGACGGCGGTCATGGCGACGACGGGCAGCATAGCGGCGGCGAGCTCGCCGACCACGCCAAGCATGGCCATCTTGATAACCATGAAGATGACGCCGGAGACAAAGGTGGTCACGAAGGTAGCGACGATGGCGACGGCAGGCTTGACCTGACCGTTCTTGCCGGCGGCGTTGACGATGCCGGCCATGAGCATGGCGGCGATGCCCTCGGCGGCAAAATCGACGAACGGCGAAGTGGTGGTGATCTGGATCACGGCAGCCGAGATGAGGCCAATGACGAGCGCCTGGCCGATGTTGGGGCGAACGACCAGGATGGTGAGGCAGAAGGCCGAGATGATGAACTCGGGGCTGATCATGCCGCCCGAGATGCCCGAGATTGCCTTGCCGACGGTAAAGTTGAGGATGAAGCCGGCGGCGAGCAGGATGGCGAGCAGGACGAGGGCGCGGACATCGAGTTTGCCGCGATCGGCGGTCTGGACGGTGCGGGGCTGGGTGGCGGTGGTGTTCTGAGACATGGTGAAAATCCTTTCGGAAGGGGATTGCAAGAGAAAAGCGGAGGCGCGTGATGCGAATGCGATCGGGCTCGAGATAGAAAAAAGCCCCCGGTCGAAACCGGAGGCCTTCCAATCACCTAGAGCGCAAAAACAGGCGTGAGGGACTCACTGTCGACCGATCGTATTCGCATCACGCCACCACCAGTTGTTGAGAGAGTTCATCGTGTTCTTCATGTTGGTGGCTCCTTTCGTGATGTCGTGGCGCGGTCGCACCTAGTTGCTGTTGCGCTGCACTATAGCACAGCGAAGTGTGTGCGGGGAAATCTTTTTTAAAAAGATTTCAGGCGGGTTTCCCGCCGGTCAAAAGAGCGGGCTAAGCGGGCGAGGCTGCCATTGCTGCCTTGCCCGCTCAGCTAGGACGTTACTCCTTGTTGCGACGGTAGAGGAAGTAACCACCGGCGGAGATGACGGCAACGCCAGCGATGGCGAATGCAGCCACCATGCGGCCATCAAAACGATCACCGGTGGTGGGCAGGCCGCCCTTGGTGTTCGTTTTGTTGGTGGTTACTGTGGTTGTGGTGTCCGACTTGCCAGGCTTCTCAGGCTTGGTGGTGGGCTGCTCGGGCTTAGCGGGCTGCTCGGGGGTGCCGGGCTGCTCGGGGGTGCCGGGCTGCTCGGGGGTGCCGGGCTGATCCGGGGTGACCGGATCGGTGGCAAGAGCATCCTTGGCGTAAGTGATGGACACCTTGAGGCCGTTGGTCTCGGTGTTCAGGTCGCTCGGGGTGAAGGGCTCGTCAAAGTTTCCGGCCTTCTGATAGGCGCGCATCTCCTGGAGCAGGGCCTTGCACTTGACGTAGGTGTTCTCGGTGGCAGCCTTGCCGGCCTTGTTGGCCAGAGCGGTGCGGCCCTCGGTGGTCGTCTCGGCCAGCATGGCGGCGTCGACTTCCTTGTTCTGTTCGATGAGCTCGTTCTGGAGTGCATCGAGGTAGGAGCGGACGCTGATACCAAGGGTATCGGGATTCTCAAAGCAGAGGGAGCTGATGTCCATGAGGACGTAGTTGATGGAGTTCTCGGGCTCCTCGTTGTTCACGATGTCCGTCTCTTTGCAGTGGTCGAAGGAGACGGTCTGGTCGCTGAAATACGGGCTAACCTCGGTAATCAGCGCGGAGTAGAAGGGGATGGCGACGGAGTACGCGGCGCGGGAGAGCATTTCCCACTGGATTGTTGCAACCTGGGGATCAAGACCGTTGCGAACCTGGAAGACGTGAATCTCGGTGTTGCGCTCGGTGCCGATGGCATAGGCACCGTCAGTGTTGGCGTTAAGGCCCGGGGTATTCTCGCCACGGTTACCGAGAGAGCGAATCATCTCAAAGGTAGTCCAGTCTTTCTTTCCGGGCTGGAAGAACAGCGGCTGCATCTCGTGGACCAAGGCGCCGGTCGTGGCGCGAGCCTCTTCGCGCTCGTCCTTGACGATCTCGTAGTCGGTGCCCTCCTGGAGCTCGTTGCCAAAGTAGTTACGGCCCTGGACGTAGCGGGTCCACTGGTGCATACCGGAATTCTGAATGGTCTCGCCATAGGTTGCGGCGACGTCGAACTTGCCGTCGGTGTACTCGGCAAAGCCCTTCTCCTTAGGCATGGACTCGATGCCCTCGGAGTGCAGGCAGTTCTCGGGGTCGTTGAGGTCGACATCGTAGTTGAGGTTGCCGATGTTGGGGTTGATCGAGGCGACGTCGTCGGCGAGCTTCATGCCGATCCACTGGTGACCGGAAAGCGCGGCAAATAGCCAGGTCTCGTTGTTGTCGGCGATGATGATCTGGTCGTTGGAGCAGACGCCCTGCTCGTCAATCAGGCTGCCGAGGAGCTCGACGCCCTCGCGGGCCGTGGCGCTCTCGCCCAGGATGACGCTGGCGTAGTTGTACTCGCCGATGCCGGTTTTAGTCAGGGGGTCTGCTGTCTCGGCATCTGCATTCATACTGGTGCTTAGCGTGGCGGAGCAGGATACGCCCTTCTCGTTGATGCCTGCTTCAGAGTAGGCATCCCAGCGGTTGTCCCACTGGGAGGGATGGTCGCGTACATAGGTGTAGCGATACGTGGTCTTGGTCGAGGTGTACATGAACGAAGACTCGTCCGAGCTGTACGTATGTCCCGGGCCGTGAGAGGGCTCAATGCCAAAGTGCTTAAGATAGCGCGGGCCATAGTCCTCGGAACGGCCGTAGTACGTGTTGCCGTCGGCCGTAAGGTTTTTGCCCATGTAGACCTGCGTGCAAGCGAGTGCAGAGGTCGGCATGGACATGATGGTTGCAGCTCCAAATGCAAGGCCTATGCCAAGCTTCTTGAGCGCGTTGACGGGGCGAGTTTTCCTCATTTTCCCTCCCAGCGTGCGAAAGCCCTCTGTCGCCAGAGGGCTTCAGCCAATAAAGACACCTCATTAGCGTAACGAACTGGAAACAATATTCATCTATGAAAGAAACTTACTCGATAAGCGTGATGAAATATGCGATGAGCGGTTAATCGTACTCAGTTTGCAGCTTTACTTTAATAAAGACGCCCTGTAATTACTGTAGCCGAATAAAGTAGCTGGGAATGCCCGAAATGAAAATCCCCCGCTGTTTGACGAATGCATAAACAGCGGGAGAGGCGATAACTGGATGAATATCATACCAATGTGGATTTACTTCTTTCGGCGGTGAATCACGTTGATGGCGTAACCGACGAGCATGGCCAAGACGATGACAATAAAGCCGATCAGGGGATTGTCGTTCATGGGGTCCTCCTATTTTCCGAGCGGTGAGAATTCGTCGACGATGAGGTCGAGGCATTGCGGAAGCGCGCGGGCTCCAAAGACGCCCGAATTGCTGGAGATAATCTCGCCATCGAACTGCATGCCCAGCAACGGGGTGCAGGTGATCTTGGCTTCCTTGGTCTGGATGATCTTGAACTGCGGGCGCCCGAGTACCTTGCCGGCGGGGTCAAGCGCAGCGGTGATCACAGTAGGCAGCAGCTGCACGGTGCGCACGGGTTCTATGACCGCAATGTCGACCATGCCATCGTTCATGCGGCAGTCGGGGAACAGGTTGATGTCGTTTTGGATGACCGAGGTGTTGCCGGCCATGCAGCAGATGCCGTCGAGCTCCTCGACAATGCCGTCATGCTCGATGGTAAAGTGCGCCACCGTGGGGTTGGGCGTGGCGAGCGCAGAGAGGAAGTAGGCGATCTCGCCGATGTCGTTTTTGGTGGGAGCGGCCTTCATCATGATCTCGGCGTCGAAGCCCGAGCCGGCGATGATGATAAAGCCGTGGCGCTTCTCGTTGCCGTCCTCGTCGAGCCAAAAGAGCTCGCCCATGTCGACTTTGACCGTGCGACCGGCACGGCAGGCCTTGGCGAGCGCCGCCGCCTCAGGGGCATTGCCGATGTTGTTGAAGAACAGGCAGGCCGTACCGGAGGGGAAGATGAGCGTGGGGACACCGCATCCGCGCATCTGATCGAGCACGTTGGAGACGGTGCCGTCGCCGCCCGAAACGACCACGCGATCAAACTCGCGCACGTCTGCCACGGCGTCCTCGGGCTCCATGCCATCGCCGATAAAGCGCATCACGACCTCGTCGCCGCCTTGCGCGAGGGCGTGCGTGAATGCGTAGATTTCATCTGAGCTGGGGCCCGATGCCGGGTTGTGGATGATAAGGCAGCGCATACTTACGTTCCCGTTCTGTGACTAACCGAGTATAGTTGTAAGGCAATGCCGATATCCTACCCGTGTTTTTCGGGCCTAACCTTATTCGATGGGTTGATATGTACATTTCCACACATCAGGCTCTACTCGACTTTTGCCAGCGCGCCCGTGAGTTTGACGCGATTGCCGTCGATACCGAGTTTTTGCGCGAGCGCACGTTCCATCCGCGCCTGTGTTTGGTTCAGATTGCCACCCCTGCCGAGAGCGTCGCGGTCGACCCTCTGGTGATCGACGACCTGTCGCCGCTGGCCGAGCTTATGGCCGACGAGAGCGTGACCAAAGTCTTCCACGCCTGCTCGCAGGATATGGAGGTTATGCTCCATACCGTGGGCGTGCTGCCGCGTCCGATTTTTGACACGCAGGTGGCCGCCGCCTTTTTGGGCGAACGCCAGCAGATTTCCTACGGCGCGCTCGTGCAGACGTTTTGCGGCGTCTCGCTGCCCAAGACCGAGTCGCTGACCGACTGGTCGCGTCGCCCGCTGACCGACAAACAGATCGAGTACGCGATCGATGACGTCAAGTACCTGATCGTCGCCTATACCGAGATGATAAGCCGCCTGCGCGAGCTGGGCCGCGTGGACTGGGTGCTCGACGAGCTGCGCCCGCTGGCTGACGAGTCGCACTATCGCGCCGATCGCCACGAGGCGTTCCGTAAGGTCAAACGCATCAATTCGTGCAGCCGTCACCAGTTGGGCATCGCGCGCGAGCTCGCCGCCTGGCGCGAGGACCGCGCCGAGCGCCGTAACATCCCACGCAAGTGGGTCATGTCCGACGACACGCTGCTTGCGCTCGTTAAGCGCAATCCCGTGCGCGTTGAGGAGTTCCGTAGCATTCGCGGTACCGATCAGTTGGGGGAGCGCGACGTGGACGGTGCGCTCATGGCCATCAAGCGCGGCGCGAGCTGCCCGCACGATTGCCTGCCGCTCATGGTGCGCGGGCATCGTCAGATCTCGCCGGAGCTGGAGAGCGTGACGGACCTGATGTATGCGCTCATCCGCCTGGTTGCCGAACGCTCGGGAGTGGCGACCTCGGTTATTGCCTCGCGCGATGACCTGGCCGACTACATTGAGCATCCCGAGCAGAGCCCCCTGCGTGAAGGCTGGCGTTTTGAGCTTGTGGGCTCGCGTCTGGACGATCTGCTTTCCGGCAATATGGGACTCACCGTGAAGGACGGAAAGATTGAGTTGTTATAGGGAAGCCTAGTCTGCTGAGTGGGTAGAATGCCTCCAACGTGTAACTCGATTTGGAGGAATTCGCATGCCCTATTACTATGGATACGGCTTTGGTATCGACCCGCTGTACCTGCTGGTTGTGCTTGTCTGCACGGTGCTTGGCCTTGCTGCGCAGAGCTATATCAACTCGACGTACAAGACGTGGTCCAAGGTTCGCTCGGACGGCGACACGGGTGCCACGGTCGCTCGCCGCATGCTCGACGCCAACGGTTGCAACGCCGTGGGTATCAAGGGCGTCGCCGGTGAGCTCACCGACCATTACAACCCGCAGGACAATAACCTGTATCTGTCGGATTCCAACCGTTCGGGCGGCTCGGTCGCAAGCGTTGCTGTCGCTTGTCACGAGGCAGGCCATGCCGCGCAGCGTCAAAGCGGCTATGCCATGATGAAGGTACGTACCGCCCTCGTGCCGGTCGTCAACTTTACCCAGAACACCTGGACCATCGTGCTGCTTATGGGCCTGTTTATGAACATCGCGGGACTCACGACCCTCGCACTGATCTTCTTCTCGTTTAGCGTGCTGTTCCAACTGGTTACGCTACCGGTCGAGATTGATGCTAGCCGGCGCGCCGTGGCGTATATTGAGCAGTCGGGTATGAGCTCCAAGCAGGTCAACGGTGCCAAGAAGGTGCTGACGGCCGCCGCGCTTACCTATGTGGCTGCGGCGCTCACCTCGATTATTCAGCTGCTCTATCTTATGGCTCGATACAACAGAAACTCCAACCGATAACAAATTGGGTCGCTGGGCGCCGCGGGGATTCGTGTCCTCGCGGCGCTGTACTATGTGTTGGACTTGAATTTGCGCAGGGCCGGAGCCCTTGTGCACGATGACGAAAGGAGGTTGCGTGGCAGGTTGGGATCTAACCGGCAATAGCGTTTCCGCCGAGTTCGACGGTTCGGACGAGCAAGAGCGTAAAGAGCTCAGCGTGAGCCAGGCGGTAGAGATCGCCGCCGGTGCGCTCGATGCTATTCCGCAACTGACCGTCCTGGGCGAGGTCACGGGTTTCCGTGGTCCCAATGCCCGAAGCGGCCACTGTTACTTCCAGATTAAAGACGACTCGGCCGCCGTCGACTGCATCATCTGGAAGGGCGCCTATCTCAAGCGTACCTTCGATCTGCGTGACGGCATGCAGGTGAGCTTTAAGGGCAGCTTCAATCTCTACAAGCCTACGGGTCGCATGAGCTTCGTTGCCCGCTCGTTCTCGCTGGCGGGGGAGGGTCTGCTGCGTCAACAAGTGGCGCAACTGGCCGAAAAGCTACGCCGCGAGGGCCTGATGGACGAAGCGCGCAAGCGCCGCATCCCGGTGTTCTGCTCCCGCGTGGCGGTCGTCACCTCGCTTTCGGGTGCCGTAATCGACGACGTCAAGCGCACATTGCGTCGTCGCAACCCGCTTGTCGAGCTCGTCTGTGTGGGCGCCAAGGTTCAAGGCGAGGGTGCGCCGGCCGAGCTCATTGAGGGCTTGCGCCGCGCCGCTTCCATTACGCCGGCGCCCGACTGTATTTTGCTGGTGCGCGGCGGCGGCTCCTTTGAGGACCTCATGACCTTTAATGACGAGGAACTTGCCCGCGCGGTGGCGGCTTGTCCTGTGCCCGTGGTGACCGGCATTGGTCATGAGCCCGATACCTCGATCTGCGATATGGTGAGCGACCGTCGCGCCTCCACGCCCACGGCGGCGGCAGAATCGGTGGCGCCGGCTATGACGGAGTTGGCCGATGTGCTCGAGGCGCGCCATCAGCGTCTGGGTGCCGCGATGGCATCGATGATTGGGTCGGCCCAGGTCGACCTGGAGATGCTCGATCAGCGCGGTCGCCGTGCCTGGGATACCTATACGGCTCGCTTGGGCGATGCGCTCGATGCGGCTGCGTGTCGCCCGTGCCTCAACGACCCCACATTTATGGTCGACCGTCGCGAATCGGAGCTTGCGCTGACTGCCGATCGCCTGTCGGGCGCCATAGTACGCTCGGTCGGGACATTCCGCTCCAACTTTGAGCGCTTGCCCGAGCGTCTGATTACAAGCACCTCGGGGCTCGATGGTAAGCGCCATGCGCTCACGCTTGCGAGTTCCCGCCTAGAGCATCAAGGGCGCACGATGCTCAGCAAGCCAGCGTCCGACCTGAGCCGTGCGGCAGCGTCGCTCGATGCCCTGTCGCCGCTCAAAGTGCTTGCTCGCGGCTATTCCATCGCGTACAGCGATGATGGTGTGGCTACGAGTGCCAAGACCTTTAAGCCTGGCGACGCCATTCGCGTGCGCATGGCAGACGGCAACGTGGCAGCAACGGTCGATACGGTCGAGTAGACCGCGTTTCGCAGTGATAGACCCTTAGGAAAGGAAACAGATATGGCAGAGAAGACCCCGGTAGAGCAGCTTACGTACAAGCAGGCCTCGCAGGAGCTGGAGCTCATCATCCGCAGCCTGGAGTCGGGCGATATGGAGCTCGAGGAGTCGCTCGAGAGCTACACCCGCGGCGTCGAGCTCCTCAAAAGCCTGCGCACCCGCCTGTCCGATGCCGAGCAGAAGGTCTCGGTGCTCCTTAAGGACGTCGACGGCAACGACGTGCTCGCCGACGGCGAGGCCGCCAACACCGATGATAACCTTTCGTTCTAAGCATCTCGACCAAATATAATTACCTTGGTCTGTGAGAAAGGAACCAGCTATGTGCGATTGCATCTTCTGTAAAATTGCCAACCACGAGATCCCCTCGACCGTTGTCTATGAGGACGACCAGGTCATCGCCTTCGACGACCTCAACCCGCAGGCGCCGGTCCACACGCTCGTGATCCCCAAGAAGCACTACAGCGACATCGCCGACAGCGTGCCTGCCGAGACCATGGGCGCCATGGCCCACGCCATCCAGGAGGTCGCCAAGGCCAAGGGTCTGGAGGACGGTTTCCGCGTCATCTCCAACAAGGGCGTTAACGCCGGCCAGACCGTCATGCACTTCCACATGCACGTCCTCGGCGGCAAGAGCCTGGGCGAGAACCTCATCTGAGGACGCGTAGCCCGTCGACTTGGCTGCCTTTGGAGTAATCTATGCAGCTTTCTCAACTCGAATACCTTCAAGCGGTAGCGAACTATGGCGGCGTGCGCAAAGCAGCTCGCGCCGTTCATGTGAGTCCGCAGGCCGTTTCGTCGGCAATCAAAAAGTTGGAATCTGAGTATCAGATTGTTTTGCTCGACCGATCGGCGGGGGAGGCTGTTTTGTCTCCGGCGGGCAGAGAATTTGCGCGTCGTGCACGCGTGATCCTGACACAAGTCGACGATCTCAAAAAGTACGCTCAATCGAGGGGCGACGGCGTTTCGCCCGATGGCCACTTTCGTCTTTACGCCCCCTGCCTTCATGGGCGGGGGCGCCTTTTTGCCGAAAGCTGGTATGACTCGTTTGAACGCTCGCACCCTCAGATTCACCTTGATGTGTGGCATCAGCCAACGGCTACATGCTTTGAATCACTTGTGCTTGGCATTTCGGATGCGGCTATCTCATTCGAGGAACCACGGGACAGCGTCCTTTCTTCAAAATATTTGGGTGAAAAGGAGCTCAGGGTTCTTTCATGCCCAGCGGGTCATCAATCTGTGGGCGCCATGACCATTCGCGAGTTACTGGGCGGCAGGCTCGCTGTTCCCATTAATTTGTCACCCTGTCTCAATGCAATCAATCAATGTCCCGAAGCCCAGCTCGTCAATTTTCGCTTCCGTGATGTTGAATACGGAAGCAGGGCTCAGACTGAGTTTCTTCAAGCCGGGGGATTGATATTGAGTTTGTCTGGGTCCTCTCTCGCATCGGATGGGTCAGAAGTGAGCGAGTGCTCCATTGAAGGTTCGCGTGACGTAGCCTTGCCCATCTACTTTTGCTATCGACAAAATGCCTGGACTGATCGACACCAGACGGTTTTTCTGCACCTATTGCGTCATCTTGCTTCGTGAGATTAATTGGCTTCGAGGCATCAAGTGATTATTGACGCCTTGTAACACATAGCTGACAGCTTTGCCCTCATGCTTTTCCAAGATTCCGATTTAGATTGCTGACTCTTGGAGGGTGGAGCATGAAAAACCGTACGGTTTTGCTTTATATGACGTTCGTTTTTCTGTCGAACTTCAGCACCATCTTGTATTTTCTAACTGTCTACCTTGAGTTCGTCGGACTTTCGATGGTATCGATTTCTAGCATGATGATTGCATATCAAGTGAGCAAGTTCATCCTTGAAGTTCCCACTGGCTATATTGCTGATAGGTTTGGACGAAAGACAAGCGGTCTCGTTGGCGTCGCAGGAATGCTTGGATACTACGCCGCCCTGCTTCTCGTCCGTTCTCCCCTGCTTTTAATCGGTGCGTTCGCTCTCAAGGGTTTTGCCGTTGCGTGTGTGAGCGGATCCATCGAAGCGATTTACATTGACAGCGTCTCTCAGGACCAGCTCGTAAGACTTAATGTCGTTGAGCGATTTGTTTTCTATGCCTCTTATGCCATCTCCGCTTGCGTGGGCGGTTTCATTTCGTCCGTCGGTGCATATCTCATTGGTCTTTCGGCAGATATCATCGCAATGGTGTTGACGTTGGTTGTCGTTGTCTGCATTCCTGAAATGCGAAGAGGGGGCACTGCGACGACACCTGAACATGGGATTAGCCCGAAGATGATCGGTACCGCTATTGCGGGTAATGGCATTCTTCGTTCAGCGTTCATCATGGACTGTTCTCAGGCATTTGCTTTTGTCGCCCTGGAAGACTTTTTCTCACTGCTGCTTGCGGGTCGCGGAATGAATGCCGTCGCTTCGGGTGTGACCATTGCGGTCCAGCTCCTTGCCTCGGCCTCCATGGGACTTATTGTGCCCTGTGCGATTGCTCATGTCGACAAGGGCCGCTTTGCGCGTATTTGCGGCATCGTGCGCCTTTTCCTGACAGCTTTGTTTTTGATTCCCCTTACTCCGGCTAATTTGCTGCCCGTGTTCTATGTGCTGCAGACGGTTGCGTACTCGTTATTTGCTCCAATTAAATACTCAATTTTTCAAAAGGCAGCCGATTCTTCGATGCGCTGTTCACTGATTTCGGTTCAAAGCCAGATGGTGGCGGTGGGTGCCGTTCTTTTCTATCTGCTCAACGCTGTGTTGAGTAGCGTTGCGGGCATTCGAGTCGTATTGCTTGTCGCGCTCGGGATTTCTTCCCTTGTGTATATCCCCGCGCTATTTCGTCTTACATGCCAAAGGTCATGAGTATTTGGGCGCCGATAACTTATATATCAACGCAATAAACCCGAGCGCGAGGGCGTTTGGGTTTATTATTGAAGCGTATGTAACCTGGCGGCGCCACACCGCCTGTTAGTAGGGAGACACATGAACGTTCTGGTCGTCAACGCAGGATCTTCGACCCTTAAGTATCAGGTCATCGATACCAAGTCCCACAAGGTGTCCGCAAAGGGCTCCTGCGAGCGCGTCTGCTTTACCGGCGGCACCTTCACCCACGCTGCCAACGGCTCCAAGAAGGTGACCGAGAACATCGAGTTCCCCGACCACAAGGTCGCCATCGAGGTCGTCCTGAAGGACCTTGAGGCCAACGGCGTCAAGATCGAGGGTATCGGCCACCGTATCGTTCAGGGCGGTTGGTACTTCGGTGATTCCTCCCTCGTCGACGAGGACGTCCTCGCCAAGATCCGCGAGGTCGCTCCGCTCGCCCCGCTGCACAATAACCCCGAGGCCAACGTTATCGAGTACTGCCTGGAGCAGTATCCCGACCTGCCCAACGTCACGGTCTATGACACCGCTTTCCACTTCAACATGCCCGAGGTCGCCAAGACTTACGCTCTGCCCAAGGATGTTTGCGACAAGCTGCACATCCGTAAGTACGGCGCCCACGGCACCAGCTACCGCTACATCTCCAAGAAGGTCGCCGAGATGACCAACGGCGGGGCCCGCAAGGTCGTCGTGTGCCATATCGGCTCCGGCGCTTCCCTGTGCGCCATCGAGGACGGCAAGTGCATGGACACCACCATGGGCTTGACGCCGCTCGACGGCGTCATGATGGGCACCCGCTGCGGCTCCATCGACCCGGCTACCGTGTGCTACCTGCAGCGCGAGGGCGGCTACACCTTCGACGAGGTCGACGAGATGATGAACAAGAAGTCCGGCCTTTTGGCTGTGACCGGCGGCAAGACCAACGATTGCCGCAACGTCGAGGAGCTCGCTGCCGCTGGCGACCCCGAGGCTCAGCTCGCCTTCGACATGTTTGTCTACAAGATTGCCGCCAAGGCTGCCGAGATGGCCACTTCTATGTGCGGTATGGACACCCTGGTCTTTACCGCCGGCATCGGCGAGCACGCTCCGGCCGTCCGCGCCGGCGTTGCCGACCGTCTGGCCTTTATGGGCGTCAAGATGGATCATGCCCGCAACGCCCTGCGTGGTGACGGCGCTTGGTGCCTGTCTGCCAAGGATTCCAAGGTTAAGATTTTCGTTATCCCCACGGACGAGGAGTTCATGATCGCTTCCGACGTCGAGCGCATCGTCAACGGCAAGTAATTGCAAAAGGGGAGGGGCTGGACGACCGAGCGCCGTTCGGCCCCTCTTTTGTGCTCGTTGGGCGATATGCCTGATAGTTATTTATTAAGTTGTGATAACTTCTTATTAACATGCGGCCGCCTTAAGGGGTCTGCGCCGACCGTATCGCACTGCAAAGGAGTCTCATGAACGTACTTGTTGTCAACGCCGGTAGCTCAAGCCTTAAATATCAGCTTTTGGATACCGATACCCGCGAGGTTTTCGCCAAGGGCAACTGCGAGCGTATCGGCTCGGAGATGGGCATCTTTGGCCACTCCGAGAACGGTGGTGCCAAGCAGACCGAGGAGATTCCTTTTCCCGATCATCGCTGCGCCATTGCGCGCGTGCTCGAGGAGCTCGAGAAGACCGACTTTACGATCGATGGCATTGGGCATCGTATTGTTCAGGGTGGCTGGTACTTTGACGATTCCGCGGTCGTTGACGATGAGGTCATGGCTAAGATTCTCGAGGTGGCACCGCTTGCCCCGCTGCACAACTACGGCGAGGCAGCGGCAATCGAGTATTGTCGCGAGAAGTATCCGGAGCTGCCCAACGTGGCCGTCTTCGACACCTCGTTCCACATGACTATGCCCGAGGTCGCCTACACCTACGCCCTGCCCAAGGACGTGTGTAACAAGTACCACGTGCGCAAGTACGGCGCCCACGGTACGAGCCACCGCTACGAGTGGATGATGGCCAAGGAGATCCTGGGTTCGCGCTGCCACCGTCTGCTTTCGTGTCATCTGGGCAACGGCGCTTCGCTCGCCGCCATTGAGGACGGTGTATGCCGCGATACCACGATGGGCCTCACGCCGCTCGACGGCCTGATGATGGGCACCCGTTGTGGTTCCATTGACCCGGCTACCGTGTGCTACCTGCAGCGCGAGGGCGGCTACAGCTACCAGGAAGTCGATGACATGATGAACAAGCAGTCTGGTCTGCTTGCCATCTCGGGCATCTCCAACGACGCCCGTGACATCCGTACGCGCGCCTCCGAGGGCGACGAGCGCTGCCTGCTCGCCTTCGATATGTTCGCCTACAAGGCCATGCAGCAGGCCGGCTCCATGATCGCTTCAATGGCGGGCGTGGACACCATTACCTTTACCGCCGGCATTGGCGAGAATGACTGGTCGATCCGCAAGGCCTTCTGCGACTGCTTCGAGTGGCTGGGCGTGCGCATCGACAACAACAAGAACCGCGAGGCCGTGGGTAACGGCCCGCAGGTCATCAGCGCCGCCGGCTCTTCCGTCACGGTCATGGTCATCCCCACCGACGAGGAATACATGATCGCCCACGACGTCGAGCGTCTGACCAAGAACAACTAACGCATTCGTCTGTAATTGACAAAAAGGCCTCCAGAGCAACAGCCCGGAGGCCTTTTTACTAGCAGGCGGAAATTCCAGTTCCAAAGTGATCATCGCCGGCAACCCGCTGGATGATGCTGGGCGGGCAGTTGTGGCCGGTAAAACGGGAGATCTGGGCCATCATATCCACCAGAATGTCCTCCCCCTCACAGCCCGGGCGCACGGCCACATAGCCAAGGCGCTCGCCGGGCAGGCTCAGGCTCTTGGAGTAGGAGAAGCAGGTGAGGGTGTGGGGATAGAAGGCCGCCGGGTAGGGCACCTTCTTGCCGTCAAAGGCGATATCCCGGTAGGGCTCATCGCTCACAAGGAAGATGTTGTGGCCAAAGGCCTTGCTCTTCTCGGTCAGGATGTCGGCCATCCGGGTAAGGGTCTGGGCCGAATAGACCACACCGGTGGGATTGTTGGGGGTATTGATGAGCACACAGGTGGTCTTTTCGCCGA
>UQPT01000026.1:0-23925 GCA_900543045.1 uncultured Collinsella sp. | reverse complement strand
AAGTTGGTGCGTCGGCCCCATAGTAGCCGCAGGCCGGGCGCAGGGTTACCTCCCAAATCTTTCCGCGGCGCAGGCCGGCGTTTGTCCGCAGCTCCGCAGGAGCAGGACAAATGCCGGCCATGCGCGAGGACGATTTGGGAGGTAACCCTGCGCCCGGTCGGTGAGACCCAAACCCCGCCATGCTTCTTATGTGCAGTAAAGCTAATGCTGCTAAAATACAAAGCGCTCATGTAGTTTAAACGCACGACGATAAGGAGCACCAGTGGGTAACCACTTCCGTACCTCCGGTGCGGGCGATGATGCCCCCAAGACGCAGACGGGCGTCCAGGGCAGTCGTTTCGCCACTCCGGATTCAGAGGGCCAGCCTGTTGCTCAGGCCCCCGCTCAGCCGGCAGATCAGGCACAGCCGGCATCCGATCCCTTTGCCTACAATCCCACCAGCGATGTCGCGCTTTCCGGCACGGCGGGTTTTGAGCCCGTTCAGGCCGTGACCGCTCGCGTGGAGCAGCCTCAGGCTGGCGCCGCCACGCCGCAGCCTACCATGGCCGGCATTCCCGACCCCATGGCCCCTGCGACGCCGGTTCCTCAGCCTGCGCAGTCCGGTCTCTTTGCCGCTATTCCCGATCCCACGCAGCCTGCTGCCCCGGTGGTCGAGAGCGATCAGGCCGCCGAGGTCGCAAGCCTCGATAACGCGCTCAACAACCCCGATTTTACGTCGGTGTTTGCGCCCATCGATCCGCAAGCCAGCCGCAAGAAGATGGCCAAGCAGGCCGGTGTCGAGCCCGTCATCCTTATGGAGCATGTCACCAAGATCTATCCGGCACAGCCCAACAAGCCTGCACTCGACGACATCAACATCGAGATCTATCCGGGCGAGTTCGTCTTCCTGGTCGGTCATTCCGGCTCGGGTAAGACCACGCTGCTGTCGACGCTCAACCGCGACGTCAAGCCGACGAGCGGCCGCATCTTGGTTGCCGGTCAGGACCTCATGAAGATCAAGAACCGCAAGGTTCCGTTCCTGCGCCGCCAGATTGGCGCCGTGTTCCAGGACTTTAAGCTTCTGCCGCAAAAGACCGCCTACGAAAACGTGGCGTTTGCCCTGCAGTGCATCGGCAAGCCCAAGGGCGTCATTCGCAGCCAGGTGCCGGAGGTGCTGCGTCTGGTCGGTCTGGCCGATCAGATGGACTCGCTGCCCGACCAGCTTTCCGGTGGCGAGCAGCAGCGCGTTGCCGTTGCCCGCGCCATGGTCAACCGCCCGCCGCTTTTGATCTGTGACGAGCCCACGGGCAACCTCGACCCGGCGATCTCGCTGGGCATCATGAAGCTGCTCGAGCGTATTAACCGCACCGGCACCACCGTGATCGTCGCCACGCACGACCGCGAGATGGTCGATAGCATGCACCGTCGCGTGATCGCCCTCGAGGGCGGCCACGTTATCCGCGACCAGGAGAGGGGAGGTTACGGCAACTATGGCACCAACTAACGTGGGCTACTCCTTCAAAGAGGCAATCAGTCACTTCTTCCGTAACTGGACTACCTCGCTCGGCGCCGTCATCACGATCTTCCTTTCGCTGTTTATCATCGGCCTGTTCATCATGGGCTCCGCGATGCTGAACTCCGTGATCGGCACCGTCGAGGATCAGGTCGTCATCAACGCCTTTATTAGCGATGACGCCGACCAGGCAGATGTTCAGGCCTTTGAGGCTGAGCTCAAGACGTGGAGCAACGTCAAGTCCGTGACGTACAAGGACAAGGACGACGCGCTGGCCGAGTATACGAGCAAGATGTCGGGCAACGCCGACGCCACCATGAGCGCGCTCGATGGCCAGAACCCGCTGCCGGCTTCGTTTGCAATTGAGATGGACGATCCGTCCAAGGTCGAGAGCACGGCCCAGAAGCTCAAGAAGAACGCCGACTTCCAGAAGATCGCGGATGACGGCGACGTCAACGCGAGCGTGCTGTACGGCCAAGAGGAAGTGAGCCGCCTGTTCCAGGTGACCAACTACATCCGCATCGCCGCCGTGGTGCTCGTTGGCCTTTTGACCTTTATCGCATTCATCTTCATCAACAACACGATTCGCCTGTCCATCACGGCGCGTCGTCGTGAGATTGCGATTATGCGTCTGGTCGGCGCCAGCAACGGCTTCATTCGCGGCCCGTTTATCACCGAGGGCGTACTGCAGGCCATTTTGGGCTCGCTGCTTTCCATCGGCGTTCTGGAGCTGCTGCGCAATCTGATGATTCCGCGTTTGCAGGAGAGCATCGGCTGGATGTCGTTTGCCCTGCCGATGCAGTACTACCTGGTGACCTATGCTGCGCTGATTCTGGTCGGTGTGATTATCGGTCTCTTTGGTTCTGCCATAGCCATGCGCCGCTACCTGCGCGTGTAGGCATGCCTGGAATTCATCCCTTCCAACGGGTCGTCTCTTATGGGGCGGCCCGTTTTTTGATCTCTAGGGGACGGCAGGAAAGCGAATCATTTGGGTAGACTCTTTGGAGTTCGTCATCGATAGCAAGGAGGCGCCATGGGGCGCAATAACAAGCATAAGCGCGGTGCTCGCAATAAGCGTGGGCCGGTGCGCAGCGAACGCCGTCCGAGCCTGACCGGGCGCGTGCAGCTCCATGAGCATGGCGCCTATGTCATAACCGAGAGCGGCGACTACAAGGTTATGGGCCGCGGTAAGCGCGAGATCATGGATGGCGATACCGTTGCCGTGAGCATTAAGAACAGCCCGCACGGTGAGCGGCGCGCCGTGATCGAAGGCGTGGTTGAGCGCGCAGCCATAAGCGTGGTGGGTACGTACCAGACCGCTGGTCCGCTCGGTGTGATCGAGCCGCTCGATTCGCGCCTGAAGGCCGACTTCTTCATTCTGCCCGAGGATACCTCGGCGGATCGTCTGGGCGTCCACCCGGGTGATGCCGTTGTCGCGCGCATTTTGACCTACCCGACGCGCCTGGAATCGGGCACCGTGACGATCGAACGCCGCATTGGCGGAGATGACGCGCCCGATTTGGGCGTTCAATACGTGATGGCGCGTTACGGCTATACCGATAGCTATCCCGAGGCCGCGCTGGACGAGGCCGAGGGGCTTTCGCTCGATGTGTCCGCGGCGCTTAAGGACCCGCTCCGCCGCGATCTGCGCGACCGCTTTGTCATCACGATCGACCCGGTCGACGCGCGCGACTTTGACGATGCCATTTCGCTTGAGCGCACGCCCGAGGGTGGCTACAAGCTGGGTGTGCATATCGCTGACGTTTCTCACTATGTGGCTTGGGACGGGCATATCGATCTTGAGGCTCGCCATCGTACGACATCGGTGTATCTGGCCGATCGCGTGCTTCCCATGCTGCCCGAACGCCTGTCCTGTGACCTATGCTCGCTTCGCCCTGACGAGGACCGTCTTGCGTTTACCGTTGACATTGAGCTCGATGCGCAGGGTCGCGTGCGGCATTACGATCCTTACCCCAGCGTGATTCGCTCGCGTGTGCGTATGGACTATGACGGCGCCGAGGCGCTGCTGGTGCGTGCCGGCGCGGTTGAGTATTCGGTGCTGGAAGGCGCCGCTGAGGATGTTGCGGCTGCTGAGGCCTCGCGCGAGGAGGCGCTTGAGCGCGGTCTTGCGTGCGAGGAAACTGCTCGCGGCTATAACGTCGACCTCGGCGATTTCCTTGTCGCCGCCAACGAACTCGCCGAACTTCGCCGTCGTATTCGTCGTGCCCGCGGCTCAGTCGATTTTGACACGGCCGAGATTCGCGCTCTATTGGATGAGGACGGAGTACCCGTGCAGATTGTGGCGCGCGAGCGTTCGTGTGCCACGTCGCTTATCGAGGAAGCCATGCTGCTCGCCAACGAGTGCGTTGCAGAGTGGCTGGCAGACCGTGATATCGAGGCCTGCTATCGCGTGCATGAGGATCCGAGCCCCGATAGCCTGCACGGTGCCGCCGTTGCGCTGGCGCAGCTAGGCATCATCGACGATCGCCGTGCTGCCGGTATCGCCCTGGGGAGTCCCGATGAGCTACAGGCTGCAGTTGATGCTGCCGCCGGTACGGCCAACGCACCGCTCGTCAACACGCTGCTTCTGCGCAGCATGCAGCGCGCACTGTACAAGCCGCGCAACGAGGGCCACTTTGCGCTCGCCGCGCCGTGCTACTGTCACTTTACGAGTCCCATCCGTCGCTACCCCGATCTGGTGGTGCACCGCGTGCTCAAACTGCAGTTGGCCTATGAGCAGCTCGGCGGCAAGGACGCCCTGGTCCGTACGCCGCGGCTGATCGGCAAGGGGCGCGAGTCGCTGCCGCGCATTCTGCCGCAGATCTGCCGCGCATGCAGCGATGCCGAGCGCGCGGCAGATGCCGCTAGCCATGCGACGCAAAAGATCAAGATTGCCCAGTACTATGAGGACCGCCTGGGCGAGCGCTATGCCGGAACCGTCTCGTGGGTTAGCAGCATGGGCCTCTTTGTGCGCTTGGACCTGACGCAGGTCGAAGGCTTGGTTTCGATCAAGAGCCTGGGCAACGAGTGGTTCGAGTTCGACGAGGATGCGCTCACGCTCACAGGTGCCGACACGGGGACTCGCTATGAACTGGGTCAGCGCGTGATTATCGAGGTCTCGCGCGTCAATACCACGCGTGGGCACTTGGACTTTAAGCTTATCCATTAGCCAAATCTCGACTCATGGCGGGAGAGCGGAGGGCGGTCTTTCGGGGCCGCCCTCCGCATTTGGATCATGGCTACCTTGCCGTCTGCTCGGCCGCCCGCTTACCTGCTATTCGAGAGGTAAAACCTACCAAAATAAACCTGTCCCTTTTTGGCAGGTTTACAAGAAAGCGGGGATGAGATGGCGACGGTGTATGGTTATGCGCGGGTGAGTTCGCGCGATCAGAATCTTAATCGGCAGCTGGATGCGCTGGGCGCCTATGGCGTGAGCTCGGCGAATATTTATGCCGACCATGCGAGCGGCAAGGACTTCGATCGACCGCGCTATCGCGAGCTGCTGCACGTCCTGGGAGACGGGGACGTGCTGGTGGTGCTTTCTATCGACCGACTTGGTCGTAATTACTCCGAGATTCTTGAGGAATGGCGTCGCATTACCAAGGAGCTCGGGGTTGCCATTGTGGTGTTGGACATGCCATTGCTTGACACGCGCGCCAGGGCAAGCGGCACGCCGGATGTGACTAATACCCTGATTGCCGATATTGTGCTGCAACTGCTGAGCTACGTGGCGCAGGTGGAGCGCGAGAATATCCATCGGCGCCAAGCGGAGGGAATTGCAGCGGCGCGGGCGCGAGGGGTCCGTTTCGGTCGACCTCGCAAGCCGTGCCCTCCTCAGTTTGAGCTGGTGCGCGATAGCTATGAGGCGGGCGATATTACCCGCAGCCAGGCAGCAAAGTGCCTGGGCGTGTGCGTGGGGACGTTCGATCGCTGGATGCGCGAGGCGGGGTAGGGGTTTGCGTCGCTTTGTCGCTTCCTGTTGCGATTCAAATTTTGATACGGTGACGATGTCATTTGGGGCTACACTCGCTGATATTCAAAAAAGGAGGTAGGCCCTTGGCGCGCGTAAAACAAATAATCGGATGGACCGCGATCATTCTGTTCGCTGCAACGCTGGCGGGCATCTGGGTGCTGACGGAGCAAAATGCGGTGGAGACGTCGTTGCTGAGCGAGTCCACCGCGCGCGTGGTGGAGGGTCAGGCTACGGGCGTTCAGGCTGCCGATGCCACGGGTGAAGCTCAGACCGAGAACGGGATGACCGGGGGCATCGATTCGGCTGCCTCGAATGTCCGGTCTGGCCGACTTGCTTCCATTCGCATGTGGGTGGGCACGAACGTCCGTCGCGTTGCCCATACCGTAGAGTTTTTCTTCGTCGGATTGTTCGCCTCGGTGGCCGTGGTTTGCTTTTCCAGGCGTCCGTGGAGCGTTTGCTCCCGTTGCGTGCCCGTGTTGCTCTTTTGCGCCGTCTGCTCCGTTGGCGATCAGGTACATAAGATCTTTGTTCCCGGCAGGCATTTCGACGTTATCGATTTAGGATTCGATGCTGCGGGCTATGTCACCGCGATGCTGTTGGTATTGCTGGTCTCCGCATGGGTGCACCACGAGACGCGCCCCATCGGCGCCCATGCGAGGCGCTAGCCGGTAACAAACCCGTTTCTGATCATGCGACCTTGTTGAATTATTTTGTGTCGCGCGTATTTCCGAGCGGTCGGATTTGAGGGGCGAGCGGTAGAACGCTCGTCCTTTGTGCGCCACGATGCGGCACAATGTACCGTAAAAGCTGTTTGTATCCGGTACGAATCGTTCGTTGGTCTTTAATTCTTCTCAACGGAGGTGTTTGAGATGGCAAACGGATTGCTTTTGCGGCTTCGCGAGCGTGAGCTCAGCGCGAGCCCGGCGGAACGCAATGTCATCGCATATGTGAGCGCTCATCCGCACGAGGTGGTCGGGCTGTCCGTCCGCGGTCTTGCCGATGCCACGTTCTCCTCGCCCTCGAGCATTTTGCGCTTTTGCAAGCGCTTGGGTTTTGCGGGCTACAAGGAGTTCCAGCGCGAACTGATTGCCGAGCTGGCGCTCTTGGGTGACAAGAAAGACGTTGCCCTCGAGGACATCTCCATGGATGACAGCGTCGAACGTATCGTGGGGAAGGTGATGAAAAGCAACGTGCGCACGATCGAAGCGACGGCGCGAACGCTCGATTACACCGTCTTGGAGCGATGTGCGGCCTATCTTAAGCGGGCACGCGCGGTCAATCTGTTCGGTATCGGTGCCTCTCGTTTGGTCGCGCACGATCTGGCGCAAAAGCTCATGCGTGTCGACAAAGAGTGCCATCTGTACGACGACTGGCATGATCAGCTCTTGTGTGCCAAGAACATGCATGAGGGCGATATGGCAATCGCCTTTAGCTACTCGGGCTTGACGCAAGAGGTGCTGGACTGCGCCGCCGAGGCCCAACGTCACAACTGTCCCGTTGTGGCCGTGACCAAAGTAGATGGATCATCCAAGCTTGCCACCATGGCCGATGCCGTGCTCGGCGTCGCTGCGAGTGAGCCCTTGGTCCGCAGCGGTGCCATGGCTTCGCGTATGGCCCAGCTTATGGTTGTCGATGCCCTGTACGCTGCTTACGTTGCCAGCGACTACGAACGGGCGACGCATGTCATTAAGCAAAACTACATCGAGAAACAGGAAAGATGAGGTGAATGAAATGCTCGATTTAACAGAATTCACGACCGAACAGCGTAATCAAAGGTCTATGGACCTCGATACGATGACATCGCTGCAAATCGTCACGACGATGAATGATGAGGATCTTCGTGCCGTCCAGTCGGTCACGAAGGTGTTGCCCCAGGTTGCCACAGCAATCGACTGGGCTGCTGAGGCACTCGAGCGCGGCGGGCGCGTCTTTTACATGGGCGCAGGCACCAGCGGTCGTCTGGGTGTACTCGACGCTTCGGAGTGTCCGCCCACGTTTGGCGTGTCACCCGATCTGATTGTCGGGCTCATTGCCGGAGGCGAGACGGCGTTTATCAAGGCTGTCGAAGGTGCCGAAGACAGCGAGGAGCTTGGCGCGAGCGACCTGCGGGAGCGTGGACTCTCGGACAAGGATCTTGTCGTTGGCCTGGCGGCAAGCGGTCGTACTCCCTATGTGGTGGGCGGCCTTGTGTACGCCAAGGCAACTGGGTGCAAGACCATTGCAATTGCCTGCAACCAAGGGTCGAAGATCGGGGAGAGCGCAGATCTTGCCATTGAACCCGTGCCCGGTCCCGAGGTGCTGACCGGCTCAACGAGGCTCAAGGCGGGAACGGTTCAAAAGCTCATTCTCAACATGATTTCGACCGGTGCCATGGTCAAGATCGGCAAGGTATACCAAAACCTGATGGTCGATGTGCAGCAGACGAACGAGAAGTTGGTGGTGCGCGGCCAGAACATCGTGATGGAGGCGACCGGCTGCACGCGCGAGCGCGCTATTCAGGCGCTTGCAGATGCCGGCGGCCACGTAAAAACCGCTATTGTCTCGGTACTGCTGGACTGCGATGCCGAGCAGGCTGCGGTAGCTCTTGATCGAGCGCGAGGCCATGTCCGTGCTGCGGTGAGTGGCCATGAGAAGAGCAATGCCGATGCCCAATAGGTGTGCGGCGTGAGCTGATATGACATCCAGACGAGATACCCAATACAAGGAGGAGTTATGACGAACAAAGAGCTGGCTCAAAAGCTGCTGGACCTTTTGGGCGGTAAAGACAACGTGCTCGCAAACGCGGCGTGTATGACGCGCCTGCGCGTGACCGTCAAAGACGCGGGCAACGTCGACACGGAGGGCATTAAGGCACTCGACGGCGTGATAGGCCTGGTCGAGGACGACACGATGCAGATCGTGCTGGGTCCGGGCAAGGTGAATAAGGTGCTCGAGGAGTTCTCTAAGCTCACCGGCCTTGCGAAAGGCGTTGCTGACGAGAGCGTGGTTGACGCTGCGGCCACAAACAAGGCCGCGCAGAAGGCAAAGTACGAGTCCAAGCCGGTTCAGGCCTTCCTCAAGAAGATTTCCAATGTCTTCGTCGCCCTGCTTCCCGGCATCATTGCGGCTGGCCTCATCAACGGTATCTGCAACGTCATTAACGTCTCGACGGCAGGCGCGCTTGCGGGCGAGTGGTGGTACCAGGGCATTCGTTCCATGGGCTGGGCCCTGTTTGCCTATCTGCCCATCTTGGTGGGCTATAACGCGGCACGTGAGTTTGGTGGATCCGCTGCGCTGGGCGGCATCGCCGGCATGATGTGTATCGCCAACAGTGCCATGCCCCTGCTTGCGCCTGGCGCGGCTGATCCTGCCACTGCCATTTTGCTGCCGCTCACCAATGCGCAGTACAACCCCGCAGCGGGCGGCATGATCGCGGCTCTTATCGCTGGTGCATTTTTTGCCTGGATGGAGCGTCAGATTCGCAAGGTTATGCCCAACGCACTCGACACGTTCTTGTCCCCGCTGTTGGTGCTCATCATCGGCGCCTTTGCTCTGATGCTCGTCATCCAGCCGGTTGGCGCATGGCTGACGACTGCCATCTTTAGCGTTTTGACCTTTATCTTCGAGAAGCTGGGCGTCCTGGGCGGCTATATCCTGTCGGCAGGCTTCTTGCCGCTGGTTTCCGTCGGCCTGCATCAGGCGCTCACGCCGATCCACGCTATGCTCAACGATCCCGACGGTGCTACCAAGGGCATCAATTACCTGCTTCCCATCCTTATGATGGCTGGCGGCGGTCAGGTCGGTGCCGGTCTGGCGCTGTACTTTAAGACCAAGAACGCTAAGCTTAAGAAGTACGTCGCAGAGTCCATTCCCGTTGGAATCCTGGGTGTGGGCGAGCCTCTGATGTATGCCGTTACGCTGCCGCTCGTTCGTCCGTTTGTGACGGCCTGTCTGGGTGCCGGATTTGGCGGCGCGCTCGCAGCGCTGCTTCACATCGGCACGGTTTCTCAGGGCGTTTCCGGTCTGTTTGGCCTGCTGATCGTCGTTCCTGGCCAGCAGCTCGGCTACGTTGCCGCTATGCTGCTTGCCTATGTCGCCGGCTTTGTCCTGACGTGGTTCTTTGGCGTCGACGAGCAGAAGATCAACGAGTTCTTTGGCGAGTAGTTTGATATCGCGAGCCGTGTTGCTCAGGGCTCGCGGCGCGCGGCAGATTTCTTGATGCTATGGTTGTGCCGGCGGGGCTAACTGCTCCGCCGGCCTTTTTTAAAGGAGTGTTGAAGCGTGAAAACGGGTATTTCGATTTATCTTTCCAGCCCTCTGCAGGATATTGAGCGGACGATCGAGCGTGGTGCCGCGGCGGGTGCGCGCTATGCGTTCACCTCACTGCATATTCCCGAGGATGGGGGAGCGGCGTATACCGATAAGGTCCGTCATGTGCTGTCGCTGCTTTCTGCCCGCGGCATTGCGCTCATTGCCGATGTGGGGCCGCGCACGTGCGATTTGCTCGGGCTTGAGCGCATCGAGGACCTGCGCGATCTGGGGTTGGAATACCTTCGTTTGGACTATGGCTTTAGCGCCCAGCGGGTCGCGGAGCTGTCCGGTGTATTTCGCATTGTGGTCAATGCATCGACGGTGAGTTCTGTTGAAATCGCATCGTGGCGTGAGGCCGGTGCCGATGTGACTCGTTTTGCCGCCTGCCACAATTTTTACCCTAAGCCTTATACCGGTTTAGCTCTGGAGGACATTGCTCGGGTGAATCTTCGTCTTGCGGCGCTTGGATTCGAAATCATGGCTTTTGTGCCGGGTGATGCTAACGTTCGCGGGCCGGTATTCGAGGGACTGCCGACGGTCGAGGCGCAGCGCGGTCGCGCGTCAAAGGTTGCCCTCAACATGCTTGAGCTTGCACATGGCGCCGATTGCGACATTGTGTTGGTCGGCGACCCCGATCTTTCCGATGCGGGCTGGACGCAGTTTGCTCATGTTTCCGCCGGATACGTGGACCTGCAATGCGAGCTTGAGCCCGGTTATGCCTATGTGCGTGGGCAGATTCATCACGACCGACCCGATTCGAGCACCCTCATCTTTAGGTCTCAGGAGTCGCGTACGACGCTTAAGCCGGATTCCGTGCCGATGGATGCCGGTGCCGGCCTGTTTCGAAAGGCGGGGTCGATCGCTGTGAGCAATAGCAGCTATGGGCGCTACGAAGGCGAGCTTGAGATTGCGCGGGTCGATCTTCCCGGTGAGGAGCGCATGAACGTTGCGGGTCATATCACGCCCGAGGCAATGGAGCTGCTGCCGTTCATCAAACGCGGATTCGGGGTACGGTTCGTTTAGCGTGTGACCCGTGGGCTACAATTGGCCCATCATGCGAAGGCGCCTCGTGTGGCGTGTGCCTGCGTTGGCCGATCTATATTCGGAGGATTCCCATGACCGTACTGTTTATTGAATATCCCAAGTGCTCGACCTGTAAGAAGGCCAAGGCATGGCTGGACGAACACGGGGTAGAGTATATCGACCGCGATATCGTTTTGGACAATCCCACGGCTGATGAGCTTGCGACCTGGATTGCTCGTTCGGGACTGCCGGTGCGGCGCTTCTTTAATTCGTCGGGCATGAAATATCGAGAGCTGGGCCTGAAGGCGCGTCTAGATGCGGGCATGACGGATTGGGAGTGCTACGAGCTGCTGGCGACCGACGGCATGCTGGTTAAGCGTCCGCTGTTGGTGGGCGACGACTTTGCGATTCCCGGCTTTAGGGAATCTGCTTGGGTCGAGGCGTTGCTGTAGCGGCTGCGGAAAGTGCGACCCGTTTTGAGTGCTCAGGGTGGGACGTGTTTTCCATCGGCGGGCTCGCTCGGCTCAATCATCGAGCTGCGCCCATTCGTGCGGATCGTAGACCTTTACGTGCTTGTTGGGCTTGCCGCTCCAGTACTCCTCGTCCATAAAGGGCAGATATGCCTGAACGCCGGGGCAGATAAAGGGAATCCGCTGCTGCTGCAGTCGCTCGCGTTGGCGCTGCTCCAGGTGCGCCTCGGATATGACGGTCGGCATACCGGACAGCTCGACGAGGCTTGCCTGGATTCGCTTAAGGTCGGGGAGTCCCGCGTGCCATGACATCCGCATGATCAAAAAGGATGCACGGCGGTATTTTGCCTGCATCACCGTGATGGCGGGGCGCAGAGTGGGATGGATTTTGTCCCGTTCGGGCCAAAGGTCAGCAGTGATCTCGAGGCCCAGGGTCTCCCATAGGTAATCAAGCTCTTCGTCCATGGCGCCTCGATATCCGTGTAATGATGACGGTTTGATTGTGCCATCAGCCGTGAGTGCTGCATTGTTGTAATCTACCAGCGGTAGATGTGGGATGTTTTACGGGCTTTGGCGCCGTACGTGTCGCTGGTGCTTCACAGGTCCTTCACGTGTCGGCCGTATTTGACTGAATTTCAAAAAAGTCAAAATTAGGGCTTGCGTCACGGCGGGACTTCCCGTATATTTCTTTCTTGCGCAAAGGCACAGCCGAGCGCAGCGATGCAGTCATTGGGATGTCGTCTAATGGCAGGACAGCGGATTCTGGTTCCGTCAATGGGGGTTCGACTCCCTCCATCCCAGCCATTGCATTTGCTACATATGGCCCGTTCGTCTAGCGGTTTAGGACGCCGCCCTCTCAAGGCGGAGATCACCAGTTCGAATCTGGTACGGGCTACCAAAATTGAACGCCCGGGCCTCGTAAGAGACCCGGGTTTTGTGTATTGACCGATATTTAAGGCGCGCGTTGAGTCTGCCGCCCGGACCGAGGAGTTGTCATGGACCTGCCTATCAGCTTGGAAGACATCACGTATGCCGAGAACTATCTGGCGCAGGGCGACCTGGCTACGGCGACGCCGCTGCTTGAGCGTCTGGTGGAGCTCGCCGAGGAGTATATCGACGCTGAGTGCAAGACGGAGGAGAAGCGCCAGTACTTTAGCTTCGACAGCAAGTTTGAGCGCCTGGCCTATCGCCGCGTGGAGAAGGATCCGCGCGAGCTGGTGCAGGTCGAGGTTCCCTTTGACCGCCTGTACTCCGACATGGCGTTTGCCTACATTCGCCAGCAGGATTATGTGAGTGCTCGGAATGCCCTGATGCAGGCCGTGCGTTGGGATCCCATGAACTGCAACTATCGCTTGGACTTGGCCGAGCTGTTCCGCGCGCTCGAGGACAAGCAGGAGTGGGCATCGCTCTCGTTCTCGGTGCTGGAGCGCGCGAGCGACGGTAAGTGCGCCGCACGCGCCTACACCAATTTGGGTCAGTACTTCTTGGAGCCCGAGACCGAGAACATTTCGGCTGCCGTGGGCTGCGCGCGTCTGGCGCTGCGCCTGGCGCCCAATGATGCGCATACGACACGCCTGCTCAACAAGATCCATACCACCTATCCGGATGCCGCGGACGAGAGTGACGACCATGTGATGGGTGAGCTCGCCCTGCAGGGCGTGCCGACCTCGCCTTCGGCCGAGATCGCCATCTGCCTGATCATGTGCGCGACCGATGCTGCAAGCGACGGCGACAAGCAGGAGGCTACGCGTCTGACGGTCCGTGCCCGCGACCTGGTGGGCGAGGAGGCATGCGCGGCGATTATCAAGCTGGTGCGCGAGAGCGATGCCGAGCTTAATGCCGAGTGCAGGGCAAAGCGCGAGGCTGCGGGCTCAAACGCCGATGGCGCCAAGGAGGCCGGCGATGCCCAGTAAGCGCGAGCGCAAGCTCATTTCCAAGAATCGCTCGGCACATCACGAGTACTTTATCGATGAGACGTTTGAGTGCGGTATTGAGCTGAGCGGTACCGAGGTCAAGTCGATTCGCGAGCGCGCGTGCCAGATTACCGATACCTTCGCACTGATTCGTGGCGGTGAGTGCTGGCTCGTCGGCCTGCATATCCACCCTTATAGCCATGGTGGCGTGTGGAATCGCGATCCCGACCGTCGGCGCCGTCTGCTGCTGCACCGCAAGGAGATCGACTTTCTTGACGGCAAACTTCGCAACCGTGGTTATGCGCTGGTTCCGTTGGAGCTCTACTTTAATACCGACGGTCGCGTAAAACTGCTGCTGGGCCTGGGTCGCGGCAAGAAGCTCTACGACAAGCGCGAGGACATGGCCAAGCGTGATGTCCAACGCGAGATCGACCGCGCCCTCAAGGAACGCAACCGCTGACCGTCCTTCATAAGTTGCGGTGGAATACGGACTGTTTTGCCTGTTTGAGGGGCTATTCAGTCCCTATTTCACCGCAACTGCGGGTGTCTCATCTTTCTTACTGTTCTGACACATATGTTTCAAAGGCGGTGTCCGTTATGGGCGCTGCCTTTTTTGTGGGTACATACATCCATGAGGTTCCAACCCGAGCTAGGGGAGTGATCGTTATGGACAAAACTGCGTTCTTTACCATGCCGAGCGGCCTGTACGTGGTGAGCGCCGCGGCAGACGGGCTGCGCGCCGGCTGCGTCATCAACACTGCGGTGCAGGTGACGTCCATGCCGCCGCGTATTTCGGTTGCCGTGAACAAGGACAACGTCACCTCGGGCGTCATCGCTTCGGCCAAAGCGTTCGCGCTGACCGTGATCGATCAGACCGCCGATATGCTCTACATCGGTAACTTTGGGTTCCGCACCAGCAGCGATTATGACAAGTTTGCCAAATACGAGACCCGCGAGACGGCTCTGGGCATGCCCTATGTGCCCGAGCACGCGGCGGCCCTGTTTAGCTGCCATTTGATCGACACTGTGGATGTTGGCACGCATCTACTGTTTATCGGCGAGGTCGAGGATGCCGAGCGCTTGAGTGACGAGACGCCGCTCACCTACGATTACTACCATAAGGTCCTGAAGGGCAAGACGCCTCCGAAGGCGTCCTCGTATCAAGGCTAGAAATGTTTTAAAAATACTTGCATTATATTATTGAGAATCTATACTGATAAATGAAGTACATCACCAGTCGCGTTTGAGAGGAGAACATCATGGCTGAGGAGAAGAAGACGTATAAGTTCGTGTGCGTCGTTTGCGGTTACGAGGTTGAGGTCGATACGCCCGAGCTGCCCGAGGATTATGTGTGCCCGGTGTGCGGCGTCGGTCCCGATCAGTTTGAGCTCGTCGAGGAGTAGCTCGCAGACACACGGCGAAAGCCGAACATAGCTCTGTCCAAGGGCCTCGGTCGAATTCTCGGCCGGGGCCCTTTTCCTCCGCCCCCAAGGGATCACGGTTGCTGTTGGCCGATCCTGTCTGTTGTGAGTCCGGCCGACCTTTTGTCTTAATCTGTAACGTCTAACGGCTCAAAACGGGTCTTCCTGTTATAGATCGAGACAAACGGAGTTATCCCTCGGAATGATCTCGATCTGTAACATCTAGACATCAAAAGCGGGTCTTCCTGTTACAGATCGAGACATTTGCCTGGGCAGGTGTCCCGCCCCATTACATCCCTGTCAACAACACGACATCGAGAATCGTCACGATGGCACCGATCCCTACGAGCAGCGCGTTGAGCGGGCGCGAGTTGGCGTATTTACCCATGACGCGGGGCGAACTGGTGAGTCGTATGAGCACAAAGACCGTAATCGGCAGCTGAAGCGACAGCAGTGCCTGACTCCAAATGAGACCCTCAAAAGGATTCGGGACGACCAAGCACGCCGCCACTGCGCCGACGAAACAGGCCGCCACCCCGATCGAGGAATGTCGGTCGTGGATATCGTATTCCTCGTCGAACATGCCCGCGGTGATGGTGCCCGCCGCCATGCCCGCCGTCACGCTACTCGAGAGGCCCGCAAACAGCAGCGCCACGGCAAAGATGGTCGAGCTTGCCGGGCCCAGAATGGGGGAGAGCGTGGCCGCTGCGACGGCGAGGTCGTCTACGACCATGCCGTGCGCAAAGAAGGTCGTTGCGGCCAGGATGACCATGGCCGAGTTGATTGCCCAGCCCACGCCCATCGAAAAGAGCGTGTCGAAGAGCTCGTAGTGCAGACGCTCTTCGATAACCTGCTCGCCTTGGCCTTCGAAGTGCATGGATTGGATGACCTCGGAGTGCAGAAAAAGGTTGTGGGGCATAACGACCGCACCCAGGACACTCACGATAATCGCGGCAGAGCCAGTGGGCATACTGGGCGTGATCCAGCTTGCGGCGGCTTGCGGCCAGTCGACCTTGACTAGTGCAAGCTCGGCCAAAAACGAGAGTCCTACCACGCCTACGAAGGCGATGATCCAGCGTTCGGCATGCTTGTAGGAGTTCGTCATGAGCATCGCCATCGATACTGCCGCCACGATGACGCAGCCCGCGCGCACGGGCAGCCCAAAGAGCATTTGAAGGGCAATCGCGCCGCCCAGGACTTCGGCCATGGCGGTGGCGATGGTCGCGAGATAGGCGCTGGCGAGCACCGTACGCCCGACGAAGCGGGGGAGGTAACGTGTCGTGGCCTCGGCAAGGCAGGCGCCCGTGGCGATACCCAGGTGCGCCGCGTTGTGCTGCAGCACGATGAGCATAATCGTGGACAGCGTGACGATCCACAGCAGCGCGTAGCCAAACTGCGAGCCCGCGGCCATATTGGAGGCCCAGTTGCCCGGGTCGATAAAGCCGACGGTCACGAGCAGCCCGGGGCCGATATGCCGCGCAATGTCTAGGCCTCCGTGACCACCGGTGCGTCGGGAGCCAAAGTGTTGTTTGAGATGGTTGAGCATGGTGCGCTCCTGTGTATGGGCGGCGTGACGTCGCATCTGGGTCGTGCGGCGCCACGCGTCGGATTTGGGTTGGGGCTACTTGTGCGCTTTGCCCTGATTGGCCACGGCGTCGATCTTGGCGGCGATGGTCGCCGGGTCACCGATGTAGCGCTTGTCGAGGACATTGAAATCGGTATCGAAGGTGTAGACGAGCGGCACGCCAGTGGGGATGTTGACCTTGAGGATCTCCTCGGGCGTGAGGTGCTCGAGCTTCATGACGAGTGAGCGCAGGGAGTTGCCGTGCGCGGCGATGAGTGCGCGCTTGCCGGCGAGCATCTGGGGGCGAATCTCGTCTTCGAAATAGGGCCAGGCGCGGGCGATCGTGTCCTTGAGGCACTCGGTATAGGGCAGCTGATCGGGCGCGACGTCGCGGTATTGCTCCTGGGTGTGGGGGTCGCGCGCGTCGTCCGGCTCGAGTGCCGGCGGGCAGACATCGAAGGAGCGGCGCCAGATGAGCACCTGTTCGTCGCCGTGCTCCGCGGCGGCATCGGCCTTGTTGAGACCCTGCAACGCACCGTAGTGGCGCTCGTTGAGCTTCCAGGATTTGATGACGGGTAGCCACTCGCGATCCATTTGGCCGAGCACGATGTTGAGGGTGTGGATTGCGCTTGAGGCGCGAAGTGTAGCAGACGTCAAAGTCGAAACCGGCTTCTTTGAGGGCGCGGCCGCCTGCCGCCGCCTCTTCGCGGCCCGTGTCGGTGAGCTCGACATCGGTCCAGCCGGTGAACAGGTTGAGCTTGTTCCACTCGGACTCTCCGTGACGGATAAGGACGAGTTGCATCGTCTGCTGGTCTGCTTGGTGCGCCATAGGGGCCTCCTTGATCTGGCACGGTGTGCGTGCCGTTTGCTTGACGCCGCAAAGGATACCCGTTTTAAGCTTAGAAGTTAACCAAGACTAACAAAATTGTTCTATTTGAATGGGATGGTGAAGGGGGGCTGCCGAAATGTCTCGATCTGTAACAACGAGGGATGGAAATTGGGCCTAGGTGTTACAGATCGAGACAAACCAAAACCGTCCCGCAGAAAATCTCAATCTGTAACATCTAGGCGCCAAAATCGGTTCCTCCTGTTACAGATTGAGATGTTTGAAGCGGTGAGCTTACAAGCCGAACTTGGGCGCCTTGTTGCCGCCTTGAGATCTGCGGTGTCGAGTCGCATCATGCAAAAGTCTGCGTGGCCCTCGTTTCCAGAATAATTCAAAGGGTTTGGATGCATATGTGCCGGCTGTCCCTGCACTAAAACGTGTACGTCAGCCTCCAAAGATGTCAAATTTCGACATGTTTGGAGGCTGACGTACATGTTTGATAGCAAGGCGTTGATGGTCGGCGTGCGTTACGCGATTGTTTCGAAACGGGTGGGAAACACAACGGGCCGGCGATGCTCATAGTATGCCTATTCAACTGACTGTCTAATATCTAGGGGAGGATTGCGATGCAGGCAGATTCCGCTCAGCAGCAGGGCCTTTATCGCCCCGAATTCGACCACGATGCATGTGGCATCGGCGCGCTTGCCGATATCAACGGTGAGCGCCATCACCAGATTCTGGACGATGCACTGTCCATTCTGGTCAACTTGGAGCACCGCGGCGGTACGGGACTCGAGAAGAACACCGGCGACGGTGCCGGTATCCTGTTCCAGGTTCCGCATCACTTTTTCCGCAAAGAGGCTCAAAAGTGCGGCCAGATTCTGCCGGCAGAGGGCGACTATGGCGTGGCCATGCTGTTCTTCCCGCAGGACGACAAGGGCGTAGAGGATGCCCGTCGCGTGTTTGAGGAGGGCTGCGCCGAGGCCGGCGTGCCGCTGCTCTTTTGGCGCGAGGTGCCCGTCGACCCGCACGACTTGGGCGAGACGGCACGCGCCTGCATGCCCACCATTCTGCAAGCCTTTCTGGGCCGCCCCGACGACACGCCCGCCGGCGATGCCTTCGAGCGTCGCCTGTACGTGTGCCGTCGCACTATCGAGAAGAAGGCCGATGCCGAGTTTGCCCTGCGCGACAAGATCTTCTACGTCTGCTCCATGAGCTCGCGCACTATCGTGTACAAGGGCATGCTCGTCGCCACGCAGATGCGCCGCTTCTTCATCGACCTCAACGACGCCGCCGTCAAGACGGCCGTGGCGCTCGTCCACTCGCGCTACTCCACCAACACCACGCCCAGCTGGGAGCGCGCGCACCCCAACCGCTTTATTATCCATAACGGCGAGATCAACACCCTCAAGGGCAACGTCAACTGGATTCGCGCCCGCGAGCCCAACCTGTACAGCCCCGTGCTGCAGCACGATCTTGAGCGCGTGATGCCTATCATCAACCGCGAGGGATCCGATTCCGCGATTCTGGACAACGTGCTCGAGTTCCTGGTCATGAACGGTCGCCCGCTCACGCGTGCCGCGTCCATGTTGCTGCCCGAGCCGTGGGACCACAACGACAGCCTGAGTGAGGAGCGCCGCGCCTACGACGCCTACCAGTCCATGCTCATGGAGCCGTGGGACGGCCCGGCGGCCATCGCCTTTACCGACGGCCGTACCCTGGGCGCCGCCCTCGATCGCAACGGCCTGCGCCCCGCTCGTTACTACGTGACGCGCGACGGTCGCTTTATGCTGGCAAGCGAGGTGGGCACCATCGAGGTGAGCCCCGAGAACATCGTGACGAGCGGCTGTCTGGGGCCGGGCCAGATGCTCGAGGTCGACTTTGCCCGCGGGCGCGTCATCTACAATGACGAGCTGCGCGCCCGTTACGCCAAGGAAAAGCCCTACCGCGACTGGATTGCCGAGGAGACGCTGACCGTCGACGCGCTCGATGAGCCCGCCGCGCCCGCGTCCGCCGAGGACGCCGAGGTGCCCGCCGCCGTGCGTATGGCCAAGCTCGGCTACCACTGGGATGACGTCGACGAGGTCGTGCGTCCCATGGCCCAGCAGGGCAAGGCCCCGCTCGCCTCGATGGGCATCGACGCACCGCTGGCCTGCCTGTCCAAGAAGACGCGTTCGTTCTTTGACTACTTCTATCAGCTGTTCGCTCAGGTCACGAATCCTCCGATCGATGCCCTGCGCGAGCACATGGTGACTTCGACCACGCTCTACCTGGGCAACCACGGCAACCTGCTCGAGGATTCCCGCACGGCCTGTCAGCTGGTGCGCTTGGAGCGCCCATTGCTCAACGATGAAGAGTTCGAGCATATCTGTGCCATCGACTGTGTTGGCTTTAAGACCCGTCGCTTCCGTGCCGTCTACCGCCGCGATGCCGGCGAGGGCGCGCTGCAGGCTGCGCTCAAGCAGCTTGCAGAGGACGTTGAGGCTGCGGTCCGCGATGGCGTGAACATCGTGGTGTTGAGCGATCGTGCCGCTGCGGGCGAGGTGCCCGTGCCGTCGCTGCTCGCTGTGGGCTGCGTGCATAACCACCTGATCCGCGCCGGCGTGCGTACCTTTGCCGACATCGTGGTGGAGTGCGGCGACGCCGTGTCCCCGCACGACTTTGCGGCGCTGGTGGGCTACTCCGCAAGCGGCATCTATCCGTACAATGCGCATGCGTGCATCCGCGACTTGGCAGCACGCGGCGACCTGGACGTGACGGCCGAGCAGGGCATCGACAACTACAACAAGGCCGCGACGGCGGGTATCGTCTCCATCATGTCCAAGATGGGTATCTCCACGGTGCAGAGCTATCACTCCGCGCAGATTTTCGAGGCCGTCGGCTTTACTCCGGAGTTCGTCAACGCGTACTTCGCCGGCACGGTGAGCCGTGTGGGCGGTATGGGTGTCGAGGACGTTGAGTGCGAGCAAAACGAGCGCTATGACGCTGCGCTCGCCATCCTTAAAAGCCCGGCTCCCGATCAGCTGCCCACGCTGGGCCTGACCAAGTGGCGCCCGCTCGGCGGCGAGGAACACCTCATCGACCCCCAGGCCGTCTACCTGCTGCAGACCGCCTGCCGTGAGGACAGCTACGACACCTTTAAGGAGTACAGCGCCCGCCTGCACCGCACCGGCCGTGCCGTGCGTCTGCGCGACTTGCTCGACTTTGATGCCAGCGGCCGCACGCCGGTTTCGCTCGACGAGGTCGAGCCCACGCTCAACATCGTCCGCCGCTTTAACACCGGCGCCATGTCGTACGGCTCCATCAGCAAGGAAGCACACGAGTGCATGGCCATCGCCATGAACCGCCTGCACGGCCGTTCCAACTCCGGCGAGGGCGGTGAGGATCCGCGTCGCGAGACCCCGCTGGCTAACGGTGATTCCAAGAACTCCGCGATCAAGCAGGTGGCAAGTGCGCGCTTTGGCGTGACGAGCCGCTACCTGTGCAGCGCCTTCGAGATTCAGATCAAGATGGCCCAGGGCGCCAAGCCCGGCGAGGGTGGCCACCTGCCCGGCAAGAAGGTCTACCCCTGGATTGCCGAGGTCCGTCAGTCCACGCCCGGCATCGGCCTGATCTCGCCTCCGCCGCATCACGACATCTACTCCATCGAAGACCTAGCCGAGCTCATCTTTGACCTTAAGAACGCCAACCCTGGCGCACGCGTGTCGGTCAAGCTGGTCAGTGAGGCGGGCGTCGGCACCATCGCCACCGGTGTGGCCAAGGGTGCTGCCGACAAGATCTTGATCAGCGGCCACAACGGCGGCTCGGGTGCCGCTGCGCGCGACTCTATCTGGCACGCCGGTCTGCCGCTGGAGCTCGGTCTTGCCGAGGCTCAACAGACGCTGCTGCAAAACGGCCTGCGCTCGCGCGTGGTGCTTGAGGCCGACGGCAAGCTCATGGACGGTACCGATGTCGCCGTTGCCTGCCTGTTGGGCGCCGAGGAGTTTGGCTTTGCGACCATGCCGCTCATCTCGATGGGCTGCCTCATGCAGCGCGACTGCCAGCAGGATACCTGCCCCGCCGGCATCGCCACGCAAAACTGTCGCCTGCGTCGCGGCTTCCGCGGCAAGCCCGAGCACGTCGAGCACTTTATGCTCTTTGTTGCCGAGCAACTGCGCGAGGTCATGGCGAGCCTGGGCTTCCGCACCGTCGACGAGATGGTCGGCCATCCCGAGTGCTTGCGCCAGATCGAGGTCCCGGGCAACCGCAAGGCTAACCTGCTCGATCTGACGCCCGTGCTGGCAAGCGCGACCTGCGAGTTCGGTGCCCACATCCCGGGTGCCGACGGCCGTCACTTCCTGCCCCAGATGGCCGCGGACAGCGAGCTCGACAAGACGCTCGACTCCACGCTGTTTGTGCCCTACACGGCCGACGCCCGCGCGCACCTGCGCCCGATTCGCTTCCGCGCCGATATCGCCAACGTCAACCGTTGCGTGGGCACCATCCTGGGCAACGCGGTGACCAAGGCGCATCCCGAGGGCTTGCCCGCCGGCTCCATCACCATCGATTGCGATGGTTCGGCCGGTCAGAGCTTTGGCGCCTTCCTGCCGCGCGGCATTACGCTCAACGTGTGCGGCGACGCCAACGACTACTTTGGCAAGGGCCTTTCGGGCGGCGAGGTGTCGGTGCGCCCCAACCCGCATGCGACCTACAAGTTCGACGAGAACATCATCGTGGGCAACGTTGCGTTCTTTGGTGCCACGAGCGGCCGCGGCTTCATTAACGGTCTTGCCGGCCAGCGTTTTGCCGTGCGCAACTCCGGTGCCACCGTGGTGGTCGAGGGCTGCGGTAACCATGGCTGCGAGTACATGACGGGCGGTCTGGCGCTCATCCTGGGCGAGGTCGGGCAGAACTTCGCCGCCGGCATGACGGGTGGCGTGGCCTATGTCTTTGACCAGTACGGCACGCTCGATGCCCGCGTGAACCACGAGAGCGTTGAGCTCAAGGCCCCGACTGCCGGCGAGCTGGCGCAGATTCGCGAGCTCATCCAGGAGCACGTGGACGCGACGCAGAGCCCGCGCGGCATCAAGCTGCTCTACAGCTTTGAGACGATGAGCAAGCACTTTGTGAAGGTCATTCCGACCGAGTATGAGCGTGTGCTGGCGATTGTCGCTGCGAGCGAGGCTGCCGGCAAGACACATGCGCAGGCAGAGGAACTGGCGTTTGACATTGTGACCGGTCGCGCGAGCGCCGCGGATGTCGCTCGCTTCGATATTGCGGGCGGTGCTGCGGGTGCTGCGTCCGTGGCCGCCAGCTCTGTTGCTTCGACCAAGGAGGAGGCGTAAGTGCCATGGGTAAGCCCGGTGCTTTTCTTGATATCGATCGCGTGACCCACGAGCTTCGCCCCGTGGAGGAGCGCAGCCGTGATTTCGATCCGCTGTACGTGGAGCTCGACGACGACGCACGTCGCGCCCAGGCGAGCCGCTGCATGATGTGCGGCGTGGCGTTTTGCCAGATGGGCGCGAGCTTTGGCAAGGCACGTCCGAGCGGCTGCCCGCTGCACAACTTGATTCCCGAGTGGAACGAGCTGGTGTACCGCGGTCGCTGGGATGAGGCTGCCGAGCGCCTGTCGCTCACCTCGCCCATGCCTGAGTTCACGAGCCGCGTGTGCCCGGCGCTGTGCGAGGCCGCGTGCAACCTGGGCTCGGTTGACGGCCAACCCACGACGATTCACGATAACGAGCGTGCGATCAGCGACCATGAATGGGCAAACTGCGGCCCGCGCCGCTTTGAGCCAGCAGGGGAGGATGCGCCCACGGTCGCCGTGGTTGGTTCTGGACCGGCTGGTCTGGTGGCCGCATGGGAGCTCGCGCGTCGCGGCGCCCGCGTGACGGCGTTTGAGCGCGACGACCGCCCGGGCGGTCTGCTCATGTACGGCATTCCCAACATGAAGCTCGAGAAGTCTGTGGTCGAGCGTCGCGTGGCGCTCATGCGCGAGCTGGGCATTGTGTTCGAGCTGGGCGCCGACGTGACGGACCCTGCGGTGGCGGCCAAGCTCAACGGCTTTGACGCTGTGGTGGTGGTTGCTGGCGCCCGTGCCCCGCGCGGTCTTTCGGCTACGAACGTGGACGCCCCGGGCGTGGTGTACGCCGTGGACTATCTGACGGCTTCGACCGTGTCGGTTCTCGACGGCGGCGAGCTCGCGGTCGATGCGCGTGGCCTGGACGTTGTGGTCATTGGCGGCGGCGATACCGGTAACGACTGTGTGGGTACCGCGGTGCGTCAGGGCGCGCGCAGCGTGCGCCAGTTTGAGTTCTTGCCGGCTGCGCCCGATAAGCGCGCGGCGAGCAACCCCTGGCCGCAGTGGCCCAACGTTAAGAAGACCGACTACGGCCAGCAGGAGGCTATCGCTGCGATGGGTGGTGAGATGCGTGCCTGGGGCGTGGATACGCTCGAGGTGCTGTTGGACAAGAAGGGTGCGGCTGCGGGTCTGCGCGTGGTCGATCTGGACTGGTCGGCGGGAAAGCCCGAGCGCATCGCGGGCTCCGAGCACGAGGTGCCGGCGCAGCTGGTGCTCATTGCCTGCGGCTTTACGGGTCCGGAGCACGGCGTGTTCGATGCGGTGAGCGTGCCTGTTGCCATCGCTGGTCGTCCGCTGCCGGTGATGGCTGCCGAGGGCTCGCATCTCGCGGCTCGCACGGAGGGCGTCGCCGCGGATGCCGCGCCGGTGTATGTTGCCGGTGACGCTCGCAACGGCAGCTCGCTCGTGGTGAACGCCATGGCCGATGCCCTGGCCTGCGCAGCCGAAGTCGCCGACGCGCTGGAACTGTAAAGTAGTCACGGAGATACTCAACAATCGAATCGGAAAGGGCTGTCCCTAACTGCCGGCACAAAAGGAACGTCCCTAAGTGCCGGCAGTTAGGGACGTTCCTTTTAATATGAGCAGGACATTGTCAAGAGGCAAAATCGGGCCT
>UQPT01000025.1:0-24541 GCA_900543045.1 uncultured Collinsella sp. | reverse complement strand
ACACTTTGGCCCTTGATGAGCGTTTGGCTGATTGCTGCTTTGGGTACTCTTTGGGTTACTTTGGGTTTGTTTGATTTTTAATTGTTGGAGGGCTTGTATGGCGTATTTGGATTTGGCTCGGGGTCGGTATTCTTGTCGTTTGTTTGAGGATCGTTCTGTTGAGCAGGCTGTGGTGGATGCCATTGTTGAGGCTGGGCGTATTGCTCCTTCTGCTTGTAATAATCATCCAGCCCGTGTGATGGTGTTGGATACGCCTGAGCTTCTGGAGAAGGCTGCTGCTTGTCAGCCTCGGTTTGCTCGTGATGGGTCCATCTTTGGGGCTCCGCTTATCTTTCTTATTTGCAGCGTTACCGACGATGCTTGGGTGCGCCCTTATGACCAGATGAACTCCAGTGCCATCGACACCTCGATCGTGTGCGATCAAATGATGATGGAGGCCGAGGAGCAGGGCCTGGGTACGTGCTGGGTGTGCCATTTTAAGCCCGAGGTGGCCTGTGAGCAGTTCAGCCTGCCCGAGGGCATCTATCCCTATCACATGCTCGTCTGCGGCTATCCTGCCGACCATATCGCCGATCCCGAGCACCGCGAGGCCCGCACCATTCCCCTCCCCGACTTCCTCCTCAAGTAGATTTTTAGGACATGCCTTAAATCCACCTTTGACCGCTCACCCGTTCGCCGAGTTCTGTGCCCTCAAACGCAGGACTCGGCGTTTTGTTTTGCAGACTGCATACAGCCACAAAAAAGGACCCACAAGCTGTGGGCCCTTTCTAGGCGCTAAATGATAGCTGGATATTAGTCCAGGTCGTCGGCAGCGAAGTTGTCAATCGGTGCAAAGGGATCGGCAACGGGGATAACCGGCTCGGCGACGGGCAGCGGCTCGGCAGCAGGAACGGTCACAGCCGGAGAAGCGGCGGAACCGACCGGCGTGGAAGCCATGAGATCGGACGGGAAGGAGTTCTGAGCATCGTCCATGAAGTGCTGGATGAGCTTGAGGTACTCGGCCTTAAACTCCTCACGGGAAGCCTTCAGACGGTCGATCTCCTCAAGCTCGGCCTGCTTCTCGGTCAGGGCCTGACGGATGACCTCGCGGGCCTTGGCGTCAGCCTCGTTGCGGATACGCTCAGCATTCTCGTTGGCATCGTTGACGATGGTCTCAGCGGTCTGCTGGGCAGCGATCAGGGCAGCGGAAATCTGGCGCTCCTGAGCGGAGAAGTCGGGCGCGGGAGCAGCCACGGGGGCGGCAGGAACGGCTTGGGCGGTGGCATCCTGAGCCTGGGCAAGCTGAGCCTGCGCATCGGCAAGCTGCTGCTCGGTAGCAGTCAGACGACCCTTAAGGTCGACGATCTTAGCGAGCATAGCGTCAACCTCGGAGGACAGTGTCTCCAAGAAGACGTCGACCTCGGCAGGATCGTAGCCACGCTTGGCCTCAGAGAAAGTCTGAGCCTGGATGTCTGCAGGGGTAATAGCCATAACAAGTCTCCTTTTTCATCGCCTCGGCGCTACACGCCCGACGTAAGTTACTAAGTCAGTTCTACACGAGTATACCTATAAGAAGTTGCAGAACCAGCTTCTGCACCAACTGCAACGCAATAATCGCAACGACCGGCGAAAAATCGACGCCGCCCATCGGCGGGATAAACCGGCGGAACAAATTGAGCCACGGGCCGCACACGCTATCGAGAACAGCGGCGATATCCTGTAGCAATCCACCCTGCTTCATGGGAATCCACGTCATAAGGCAGTAAACCACAATGAGCGTGGAGTAAAAGTTGAACAGCGTATTGACCAGCTGGACAATGGTGTAGATGTTGATGAGAATCTCCTCGTCTTGTTTTTACTTAAGGTAGCCGTCGGCACGGAGCTTTTTGAGGTCCGAATCTTTGACCTCGCAACCGGTGGGCAGCACCATAAACACGCGATCGCCCACCTCTTTGACTGTGGCACCCAGGCCGCAGGCAAAGCCGTAAGAGAAGTCCAGGACGCGCTTGGCGACCTCAGTACGAACGCCCACAAAAATCAGCGCGACAGGCTGCTTGGTGCGCACGCGGCGCACGACGGTCTCCACGTCGTCATAGCTCTCGGGGCGCAGGACATAGGCCGGCAGCTGCGGCGTAGCGTTGATGATGTTGCTCGCATACGCCGAGGCATCGCTCGGTGAGGGAGCAGGTGCGGGGGCAGCAGCGCGGGCACGCGTGCTCTCGGCGTAGCTCGACGGCGTGTCGTAGGCACCGGGACGATAACCGCCCGCAACCGTCTCCTGCGAGCGCGATGGCGGGTTGTAGGTCGTAGCGTGGCGAGAATCGTCGCCGACCAGCTGACCGGAGCGTGTGTACACGGCCACCGACTCGGCCTCGCCGCGGCGCGTCTGACCCAACAGGCCGTTGCTCGGCTCGTCCTGGGTGTAGAAGCCATCGCCCGAGGCGCCGCTGTAGCCATTGTTCTGGAAGCCGTCGTCATAGCCGTCATCGTAGCCGTAGTCGTCGTCCTGACCATAACCCTGGTCGTAACCCTGCTGGCCGCCCAGGTGCATCTTATTTTTAATCTCGTCAAGGAAGCCCATGGTTGTGTCCTCTCGCGGTTTAGTGCAGGCGCTCCGATAATCAGTGCGCACTTCAGAGCCTTATTTTACTGCAAACTCCGGGCTAAATACTACCCTGCCCAGGCGAACAAGCGTTGAGCCCTCCTCAAGGGCAGGCTCAAAGTCCTCGCTCATGCCGCAGGAAAGCTCGGGCAGGCTCAGATCGGAGTGCGTAGCCTCAAGCTCATCTCTCAGCTCACGCAGCCCGGCAAAGGTGCGGCGCGCCACATCTTTATTCCCCCGCGGCGCCATAGTCATAAGGCCCTGCACACAAATTCCCTCAAGCTCCGCAAGCTCGCCGGCGAAGGCACGAATCTCGTCGGGCGAAAAGCCGCCCTTGGACTCCTCGCCGCTCACATTGACCTCGATCAGCACGCGCTGGGGGCCGGAGAGCTCGCCCGCCTCAATCTTGCGGACCGCACGGGTCGAGATAGCCTGCGCCAAATGCAGCGAGCTTACCGAATGAATCAGCTCGGCCGAGCCCAGAACCGCATTGATCTTGTTGGTCTGCAGGTTGCCAATCATGTCAAAACGCACCGCAGGCAGCTCTGGATGTTCAGCCAAGCCCGCAAGCTTGCGAACGAGCTCCTGCGGGCGGTTCTCGGCAAAATGGCGATACCCTGCCTGGATAGCGGCAACGGTCTCATCGACGCCAACGGTCTTGGAGACGGCAATCAGACGTGCGGCATCGTGAGAACGGCCCGCGCGATCAAGTGCGGCATAAAAACGTTCCAGAATCTGCTCGCGGCGAGCGCGCATCAAGTCCAAATAATTATCCATTGCCAATCGCCTCCGCTGACAGCCATACAAGTAGTCCCATGCTAACGCAAGAGCGCGGCCCTGCAGGTGCAAGGCCGCGCTCACTTAGGTATTTACAATCTTTCGACGAACGGGGTCACTTACTCCTCGTCGTCCTCGCCATCGTCCTCGTCCTCAAGATGATCGAGCAGGTAGCGAAGACCCTCGCTGACCTCGTTGGCGGGCACCTTGGCAACGTAACGCGCGTCGACGGCGGGCCTCATGATAACACCCTCGCCCGAAGGCACGCGCATGCTCTCGAGCTCATCCTCGTCCACACGGGCGATATCGCCGGCGTTCATACGCTGACCAGTCAACAGGAAGGTCAGACGGCAAGCGGCATCGATGGAAATGGAAGCGATGCGATCGAGGTAGCGCGAAACCATGATGGCGCGGCGCAGGTCGTCATAGTTGCTGTCGTCGTCCATAAAGTCGCCCGTGTCCATGCGGTTGAAGGTACGGAAGAACTTCTCGTACGCCGCATGCACCGGGTCGTCCTCGACGGCCAGGTTGCAGATGATGGACATGTCATTGGTGACGAGCGCAGAAAGCGAAGAGCCCAGCACCTGGTAGACGGCCTCAGCCTCGGCCTCAACCGTGCCGACAAGCTCCTTGGGCAGCGAGATGTCGGCCTTGATCATATGACGCGTGGCACGGCAGATCTGACGGACTTTATCGGTCATGCGCTGCAGGTTAAAGTCGACATAGATGATCGTCTGAAGCAGGCGGAAGTCGGAGGCGACCGGTGACTGCGTGGCGATCAGGTTGTAGCAGACGGCCTCCAGGTTGGCGCAGCGCGCGTCAATCGAAAGCGTGCGTTTCTTGGTCTTGGTGGCGAGCTTGCGGTCGTCGGTCACATAGGCCTTCACGGCATCGTGGAGAGCCAGATCGACGGCCTCATAGATGCTCAGCATCTCGTGACGGGCCTCGACGAGCTGACGGGAAAACAGTTTGCGCATGGTTCACTCCAATCAGTTGGGTGCGGTCATGCAGCCCGCACAGTGAATACGCACCGGACCAGGTCCGATCGGCTTGGGACTAGTCGCACCGATCAGCCAAAGCGGCCGGTGATATAGTCTTCCGTCCGCGAGTCCACCGGGCTGGTGAAGATCGCGTCGGTTTGACCATACTCGATGAGCGTGGCGGGCTCGCCGGCAACTTCCTGCAAGAAGAATGCGGTGTAGTCGCTGATGCGAGCTGCCTGCTGCATTGAATGCGTGACGATGATGATCGTCATCTCGGGCGCCAGCTCGGCCATCAGATCCTCGACCTTAGAGACGGATGTGGGATCGATGGCGGAGCAGGGCTCGTCCATCAGGAGGACATCGGGTTGCACCGCAAGCACGCGCGCGATGCACAGACGCTGCTGCTGACCGCCCGAGAGCGCCAAACCATCCTTGTTGAGCTGATTGGATACCTCTTTCCAGAGGTTGGCGCGCTTGAGCGATTCTTCCACGATGTCATCGAGGTCGCTTTTGCTAGTCACGCCCTGCAGACGAGGGCCAAAGGCGACATTCTCGTAGATGGATTTAGGAAACGGGTTGGGCTGCTGAAAGATCATGCCCACGCGACGACGGAGGTCGACCGGGTCGACGCCCTCGGCATAGATATCATTGCCGTCGAGCGTCATGGTGCCCTCGACGCGCGTACCCTCGATCAGATCATTCATGCGGTTGATGCAGCGCAAAAACGTCGACTTGCCGCAGCCCGAAGGGCCAATGAAGGCGGTGATGGCGTTTTTGGCGATGTTGAGGTCAAGCCCCGTCAGCGCATGAAAGTCACCGTACCAAAAGTTGAAATCCTTGGCCGTGATGGCCGCTTGCTCCAGCGTGGGAGCGGACTGATAAACGGACATGGGACTCCTTAACTAGCGACGCTTGCGCGACAGGAAGCGCGCAAACAGGTTGAAGGCCAGAATGATCACCATCAGCAAGAGCGCGGTGCCGTAGGCTGCGTTCATGTTGATGCCATCGTTGGCAAGCAGGTACAGGTGAACCGTCATGGGGCGGCCGGAATCGAGCGGCGAAATAGGTAGATTGATGGCTTGGCCCATGGTGTAGAGCACCACCGCGGTCTCGCCAATGGCGCGGCCGATGGCGAGGACGATGCCCGTGGCAATACGGCCAAAGGCAGAAGGAAGCACAATCTTGGAGACAACCTGCCACTTGGTGGCGCCCAGGCCGTACGCGCCCCAACGGATATAGCGCGGGACGGCGCGAATGGCCTCTTCGGTGGTGCGCATGACGATGGGAAGCATCAAGAGCGCGAGCGCCAGAGCGGCCGAGACCATCGAAAGGCCCAGGCCCATGGCCTCGACAAACAAGGCGTAGCCAAACAGGCCCATAACGATGGAGGGCACCGAGGCCAAAGCGTCAGCAGCGTAGCGAATGAGCTCGACGACCTTGCCCTGCTTGGCGTACTCGGCCAGATAGACGGCTGCCAGCACAGCAATCGGCGTGCAGATAAGCATGGCGAGCGCCGTCACATAGACGGTCGAGACGATCGTGGGCCAAATTCCGCCCTCGGCGTTGACGCCCTGGGGCCAACCGAAGATAAAGTCGAGCGAGATATGCGGCAGGCCGTTAATGACCACATAGGCAATGATAGCGACCAGCACCAGCGTGGTGATGTATGCCGCGGCACGGAACACGCCAAGCATGATCTTGTTGGACAGGTCCTTGTTGATGCGGCCCTTCTTGCCATGGGAAAGGGCACGCTTGATGCGCTCGCGCGACGAGGTCGTATCGACCGTCGTGTCAACGGAATCGGACATAGCCTACCCCCTCTTCTTCTTGGAAATCAGACGGACGATGCCCACCAGCGTGGCGGAGATGATAAACAGGACCACGCCCATGCCGAACAGCGCCGAGCGGTGCAGACCCGAGGAATAGCTCATGTCGAGTGCGATCTGGCTCGTGAGCGTCGAGATGGGACTCGCAATGCTGTCGGGAATAACCGGGGCGTTACCCACGACCATGAGCACGGCCATGGTCTCGCCGATGGCACGGCCCATACCCAGCACGATGGCATCCACGATACCCAGCTTGGCGGCAGGTAGCACGACCTTATAGATGGTCTGCCACTTAGTAGCACCCATGGCATACGATGCCTCGCGAATACCCATGGGAATGGAATTGAGGGCATCGATGGTGAGCGTGGTGATGGTAGGGACGATCATAATGGCAAGCACGAACCACGCCGTCAGCGCACCAAAACCAAGACCACCGGTCAGTTGCGCGATAAACGGACGGATGATGATCATGCCAAAGAAGCCATAGATGATAGAAGGGATGCCGGCCAACAGGTCAACGGCAGGGCTGATGAGCTTGCGCACGCGCTTGCTGGCGATCTCGACCAGATACACGGCCGTGCCCACGCCTAGGGGCACACCCATGGCGAGCGCGCCGACGGTCACCAGGCCCGAGCCGGCAAGCAGCGACACGATGCCGTAATGACCCTCAGAGGGCGCCCACGTAAAGCTAAAGAAGTCCGCCAGACCGATGTCGGTAAAGACGGGCAGCGCCGAGTACGTGGTAAAGACAAAAATCAGGATGACGGTAACAACCGCCAAGAACGCGCAGGCAAAGAAGATCCACTGCAGCGCCTTCTCCTTGATATAGGTGCTGCGCGATACGAGCGCCAGCTCGCGCTTCTTGGGCGCCTGACCATTCTGCTCAGTCTGGGAGTTTTCCTGTGCTTCCATGCTACTCACTCCCCTTCTCGTCGTTGGTGACGGGGATAAAGCCCGCCTCGCGAATCTGCTTGTCCATCTTTTCGGACGTCACATAGTCGATGTAATCCTGCGCCTGCTGCGAAGGCGCACCCTTCACAAAGAAGTAAAGGTCGCGTGAGATGGGATAGCCGCCGCTCGCGACCGTCTTCTCGGACGCCTCAACATGATTGACCGAGACGGCCTTAACCGAGGTCTTGGCGTTGAGGCTATCGACGAAGCCCAGCGAAATGTAGCCAATGGCACCGTGCGAACGAGATACCACGTCGCGCACCTGGCCCGTGCCCGAAAGAACGGCCGAGCGGCGATCGAACGGGGTGCCGTCCATCACGATGGTGCGGAATGCTTCACGCGTGCCAGACGCCTCGTCTCGGTTGATGACCTGAATCTTCAGGTCCTCGCCACCGACCTCTTTCCAATTAGTAATCTTGCCGGCATAGATATCGCGGAGCTGCTCGGTCGAGAGGTTATCGACCGGGTTATCGTCGTTCACGATGACCGCGATACCGTCGTGGGCAATGACGATGGGAGTCAGGCCCAGATCCTGTTCGTCGGCATTGAGTCCACGGGAGGAGCTGGCGATATCGGCCGTGCCAGCGCTGACGGCTTCGATGCCAGCGGAAGAGCCCAAACCGGAAACGAGCACGTCGATGCCGGTCTCCTCCTTAAAGCCCTCTGCCGCAATTTCGGCGATAGGAAGGCAGGTCGTGGAGCCGGCCACGGTAATGGAAGAGGTAGAAGATCCCGAAGAACAGGCGCACAGCGTAAGCGTAAGCACAGCGGCGCTCAGGACCGATACGATCTTTCTCATAGCATCACGCCGATCGCAGCATGGCGCCCACAGGTGCCGTCCTCGTTACGGTAGGAATAAAAGCGGTCGTTCTGGCGCACAGTCGAAAGCTGGGTATCCACGATATTATCCGCGTCCACACCGGCATCTACCAGCGCCTCACAAATGGCAGCGGAAAGATCGAGCATGCGAGAGGCACTCGCATCGATGCAAGAGAACTCGACGGCAAAGCGATCCATGAGTTCCTGGGATACCTCATATTCGTCAGCCAAGATATGGGGGCCGATATAGGCGGAAACGTCGCTCGCATCGCAGCCGGCAGCATCGCAAAGCGCCTGGCACGCCTTGGCAGAAATACGTGCAATCGTGCCCTTCCAACCGGAGTGCACCACGGCAAATCCGCCAGGGGCCACCAGCACCACGGGAGCGCAGTCGGCAAAGCAGAGCAGCACGGGCACGTCATGGGCCGTACAGACGATGGCATCGCAGCCCTCGGCAATCTGCTCGCGAACAGCCTCAAGATCGTCGGCGCCGTTCGAAGTCACCGTAACGATATGGTCACCATGTACCTGATTGGGCACGAGCAGATTATGCTCGCACTCAGTGGCGCCCATAGCTTCGAGCGCTCGACGACGATTTTCTTGAACAGCAAAGGGGTCATCGCCTACATGCGAGCCCAGGTTGAGCGAGGAGTACGCATCTTCAGAAACGCCACCGGTGCGCTCGGTAAAGGCAAAGCGGACATCGGATGTCGCGCCCTCCACCAACGTAACTCCATCATGGTCGACACGCGAAACGTTGTCCGCACGTGCTGCCATACTAAAGCCTCCTAATAACACAAGTACCGCGGCGTCGCCGCGCAGTCCGCGTTTATACGGCTGTCATACTTCCTTAAAAGGATACCCGCAGCGGTAGGGACCAAACGTAAAGGGAACGTAAGGAGATTGGAGGCTTTCGTTTACAAACGAGAAACAAAACGGGGTGCATCCAAATGGACACACCCCGTGCAGGTCGTTGAGAAAAACGAACTAGAAGCTACCGCGCTTCAGGAAGTCGGGAAGCTCGAACTGGTCGTTGCCAAAGTTGGGCAGCTCGGTACCACCGACGTTGCGGGTCGGAGCGGCCTGAGCCGGGCTGGCAGCCGGAGCGGTGCGCTGCGGCTCAGCGGAGGCAGCGGCCTTGCTCTGAGACTGCTGAGCAGCAAAGAGCTCGTCCTGACGGTTGACGTTGGAGTCGGAGAAGCCCGTAGCGATGACGGTGATACGCACCTGATCGCCCAGGGACTCGTCGACAACGGTACCGAAGATGATGTTGGCCTCGGGGTCGACGGCGTTGGCGACAACGTCGGCGGCGTCGCTGATCTCCTGGATGCCCAGGTCCTTGGAACCGGCGATGGAGAGCAGCACGCGCGTGGCACCATCGATGGAGCTCTCGAGCAGCGGGCTGGAGATGGCCTGCTGGGCAGCGTCGACGGCACGAGTATCCCCAGAAGAGGTACCGATACCCATCATGGCGGTACCGGCCTGCTTCATGATGGTCTTAACATCGGCGAAGTCCAAGTTGATGATACCGGGGACGGTGATGAGGTCGGTGATGCCCTGGGTGCCCTGGGAAAGGACGCCATCGGCAATCGCGAAGGCCTCGAGCATGGTGGTCTTCTTCTCGGCGATGTCGAGCAGCTTATCGTTAGGAATGACGATCATGGTGTCGACGCAATCGGAGAGGGTCTTGATGCCCTCCTCGGCGCTCTTCTTACGCTTGCGGCCCTCGAAGGTGAAGGGCTTGGTCACGACGGCGACGGTCAGTGCGCCGACCTCGTTCATCGCGATATCGGCAACGATGGGAGCAGCGCCGGTACCGGTGCCGCCGCCCTCGCCGCAGGTGATAAACACCATGTCGGCGCCAGCGAGCGCCTCGGCGATGTCGTCGCGGGACTCATCGGCAGCCTTGCGGCCAACCTCGGGATTGGCGCCGGCGCCCAGGCCGCGGGTAAGGTCGGTGCCGATGTGCACCTTGATATCGGCATCAGAGATCGCGAGTGCCTGAGCATCGGTGTTGATGGCAACAAACTCGACGCCGCGGATGCCCTCTTCGATCATTCGATTGACCGCGTTGGTACCGCCGCCGCCGACGCCGACCACCTTAATGACGGCAAGGTAGTTGTTGATCTCTGTCTCGTGCATGTCGGTCCTCCGAACAAAGGTTATAGCCATAGCATGGGTCGACCCCTGCGCACATTAACCTTCAGGTTGAAAGTAAATGCAAAGGTAAACCGTATTATGTTTGCACATTATGAACGTATCAGTCAAATAATTGACCGTGAAAACCAAACAAACCAGATAAACGGCGTGGTATGGCCCCTCAACAAAGCATCAACCAGCGCTACGAGGTCGGAGCATTCCTAAATGTGTAGTTGCCCGGAGAGCGCACATTGATATACGTTACGCCCTCTACCTGCGAAAGCAACTTGGTGACTACGCGTTCCTTCTTGGCGATATCGTCCGAATCGCCCAGCGACACCTCAATGCCGTTATTGAGGTTTGCCGAGATGGCTTCGACCGAAGGCGTGGAAATATCCTTGACTTGTCCCAAGAACTCGCTCGAAAAACCACGCACATAATCCAGGCCGGCCTTAACGGCTTTGGAGTTCACCGCCTGGCCGGAAACCGGAGCGACATCCGCCGAGACATCAGTCAACAACACCGCGCCATAATGCTTGGCGAGCGCCAGCGCGGCATTGATTCCGGTCAAGGTATTTGAGCCCTGCCCTGTCGTGATGACGTTGCCCTGGTCGTCCACTTCGACCGACGTCGACAGCGGGGCGATCCAGGTGTCATCGTCTCCGATAGCCCAGGCAAGGTCGTCGGAGCTGATATACGCAATGGCGATAACTTTACGCTCCGTCGGCGTGATGATAAGCGTATGGGGAAACTGGCGCTGGACATCCACGCCCGAAACCCACGGGTTCTGCTTGAGATCCTCGGTAATCTGGTCGGGATCGACGTTAAAAAGCGACGTTCCCTCGGGCAAGTCGATCAGCTGGATAGCATCGTGCTTCGTCACATGCTCGCTGCCTTGAATCTGAATATCAGTGGCAGTAAACAGTCCAGAGTTGATCACCACGATGGCAACGACGACGAGCACGGCCAAGACGGCCAGAACGCCGCCCACGATTTTGCCTTTGCCTGTAACGACAGAAGCGGCATCTGATGTTTTATTTGCCATCGCTCCAAGTGAAGATAACGGGTTGAAACCTTTTTTACTCGAAGGCTTCTTGGCGGTAGCCGGCACCGATGTCAGCGAGCGCGGTTTCGATGCGCCCAGCGTGAGACCTGGACGCGCCGCTTTAGTTCCCGTCGAGGGCTTGGGAGCTGCCATGGGACGGGCAGGCTTGGCGCCCATAACAGGCTTTGACGTCACCGAGGGACGCGAGGACTTTTTTGCGGCCGGACGATTACCGAGCTGCGAGCCGACGACCGGACGACTGGTCTGTCGAGCATGCCCGACAGACTTAGAGTGCGCGACGGTATTGCGTTGAGGTTTGGCAGGCGCGCCGGAACGCCCTCCGGCGCGGCGGAAGGTGGGTTTCGATGCTCTAGAAGCCGAGGAATTTAACTTCCGGTCTGAGCTCGATGCCATACGCCTCCCTCACCTTTCCGTGCACATGTCTGATAACCGCGGCAACGTCATCGGCCGAGGCAGTTCCGTTATTAACGATAAAATTAGCGTGAACGGGCGAAACTTCCGCGCCGCCAATCGAAAAACCCTTTAATCCACAATCCTCGATAAGCTTGCCCACACTCGCATCGGGCGGGTTGCGAAAGACAGACCCGCAGGATGCGCGACCCATGGGCTGCGTACGCTTGCGCCTTGTAAGGTACCGCTCCATGCGCTCGCGAATGTCGGCCTTGGGCGCCGGTTTAAGCTTGAGCACGCACTCGAGGATGATCTCATTGCGGGGAAGGCTACATTCGCGGTAGCCCCAAGAGATCTCGGACCCCGCATAATGCTTGATACCGGATGCCGGGTCAAACGTTACGACATCCTCAACCAGCGAGCCAATCCACTCGGTCCGCGTGCCGGCATTCATAGATATCGCACCGCCGACCGAACCAGGAATGCCAACGGCAAACTCAAGGCCCGAGAGGCTACGCGACAGGGCATCGTTGACCAGGCGCGCAAACATCACGCCCGCACCGACCGTCAGCGTACAACCGTCATCGGCAACAACCGTGCGCTGGAACTCACGTCCGAGCGAAATGACGGCACCGCGATAACCGCCATCGGCAACCAGCAGATTGGAGCCCTTGCCGATGATGACCCACGGCACCTGCTCGCGATCGAGCACCGCCACGGCGCGGCGGAGGGCATGATAGCTATGGCACGTCACAAAGAGGTCGGCCTTGCCGCCGATACGATAGCTCGTATGACGCGCAAGGCGCTCGTCCTCGATCACATCCGTGTCGATCATGCCCGAGAGCGCCATGACGGCGTTAAACAGACCCATTAGACTTAAGCGTCTTTCTTGGCAGTCAGATACTCAATGAACTCGGGACCGACGGTCGTAACGTCGCCGGCACCCATGGTGAGCAGCAGGTCGCCCTCGCCCACCATCTGCTCGAGCTCCTGATTGAGCTCAAGACGGCTGGAGCAGTACACGACCTCCTTGCCAGGATGCTTGGCGCGCACGGTATCGGCGAGCATCTTAGAGGTGACACCCGGAATGGGCATCTCGCCAGCCGAGAACACATCAATCAGCAGCAGTTTATCGGCATTGGCAAATGCATCGGCAAAGTCGTCGCACAGGGCCTGCAGGCGCGAATAGCGGTGCGGCTGGAACACGACGTCGACGTGCTTGTAACCCAGCGACGAAGCGGCAGCAAGCGTCGCCTTGATCTCGGTGGGGTGATGGCCGTAATCATCGACCACGGTGATGCCATCGATATCGCCCACGTGGGTAAAGCGACGGCGGACGCCCTCAAAGCTCGAGAGCGCCTTGGCGGCGGCGTCGATGTCAAGGCCCAGGACATGGGCGACGGTGAGCACCGCCGTGGCGTTGAGCATGTTGTGGCGACCGGGATTGCTCTTGATCTCCACAGCGCGCTCAGTGCCGTCCTCAAAGCGAACGATAAAGTCACTCTGGATGCCCTTGACATCCGGGTGCATGCAGACGATGTCGTTGCTCTCGGCAAAGCCGTAGGAAAGCACGTGACGGCCCGTCGACTTGGCGAGCTCGACCAGATGCGGGTCCTCACCGCAGACGATGACGGTGCCGTCCTCGCCCACCAGGCTCATGAATTTGGCGAAAGTTGCCTCGATCTCCTCGATACCCGAGTAGTGATCGAGGTGGTCGGCCTCGACGTTGGTCACAATGACTACGTTGGGGTTCAGGAACAGGAAGGAGCTGTCGGACTCGTCGGCCTCGGCGACAAAGTAGTCGCCCGAGCCGTTCTTGCCGTTCGTGTCATAGCCCTCGACGATGCCACCGATCAGGAAGCTCGGATCCAGACCCATGCGGTCGAGCATGGTGGCACACATCGAAGACGTGGTGGTCTTGCCATGCGTGCCGGCAACAGCGACGGTGGTGTAGCCGTGGCCCAAAGCAGAGAGCATCTTGGCACGGGGCCACACGGGAATACCAAGCTCGCGAGCGCGCACGAGTTCAGGGTTGGACTCCGGAATAGCGGTGGAGACAACAACCACGTCGGGCTTGACCTCGTCGATCGTGGCGGCCTCATGGCCCACATGCACCTTCACACCAGCGCGGGTAAGCTGGCGGATATAACGTGACGTCTTAAGGTCGGAGCCGGTAACGGCATAACCGCGCTCGTGCAGAACAAGGGCGATGCCGCTCATGCCGGCGCCGCCGATACCGATAAAGTGGGCGCTCTTAAACTCGGGCGCGGAGGTTGCAGTCTGGGAATCAGCCATGTGCTCGTGTACTCCTTGCGTAAACACTGCCTGTAACCCGTTAACTGTACCGCACCTACCGCATCAGCGCGAGGGCGACCGACGATATCCCGTCTAACTAACGCAAACCCTCTACCGCATCGGCCAGAAGAGCGGCGGCCCTATCCTGAGCCAGACCACGCGCCGCCTGACGCATGACGTCGCGCTCTGCCGCGTCATCGACCAGGTGCAGCAGCTCATCGGCAAAGGCAGAACCGTCGATATCGGCATCGGCACAGAGCACGCCGGCCCCGGCGTCGACCAGATAACGGGCATTGGTGGTTTGGTGGTCGGCCGTCGCATGCGGATACGGCACGAGTATCGAGGGCACGGCGAGCGCAGCGATCTCGGCCACGCTCGATGCACCCGAACGCGAGAGCACCAAATCGGCAGCAGCCAGCATATCGCCCATGTTGTCGATGTAAGGCTGGACGCGGTAACGCTTCGCCTCCTCGGGCGTCAGCGCCAAAGCGCGCTCGGTCTCCTCAAAGCCGTCGGCACCCGTCGAATGCAACACATAGAGGTTCTTGCGCGAAAGCAGCTCGTTTTTGAGCGAAACCGCGCGCTCGTTGAGGTGCTGGGCGCCAAGTGAACCGCCAAAGACGAGCAGCAGCGTAGCGTCCTCGGGAACGCCAAGTGCCTTGCGGCCGCGAGCGCGATCGCCCTCGATCACCGAGCGACGTACGGGGTTGCCGGTCATGAGCACGTGGTCAGGGTCACCTTCGCGCTCAAAGACCGAGCGCGCTGCCGGCACCGAGATGCACACGCGAGCGGCGTGGGAGTTCATCATCTTGTTGGCCAGGCCCGGAACAGAGTTCTGCTCATGTAGCAGATACGGAACGCCTGCGCCCTTGCACCACCCCAGCAGCGGAACCTCGACATAGGCACCAAAACCGATGGCAGCATCGGGCTTGCCGACCTTTGAGAAATGACTGGCGAGCGCACGCTTGGCCTTGTTGACACGCCACAGCGAGGTCAGCGCCGTCCAGGGACGGGAGCGGTCGAAGCCCGTGACCGTAATGGGCACAAAATCAAACCCAGCCTTGGGGACCAGACGACCCTCGAGCTTGCGCGACTGGCCCACGAACACAACGTGGTGGCCACGGTCATGCAGCTCCTCGGCCAAAGCGAGCGCGGGGTTAATGTGTCCTGCCGTGCCGCCGGCTGCAATAGCAACGGTCATCTTATCGGTCATGGTAGTCCCTTCGTACACGCGGTCCCTGGTCGTCGGTGCGCAAACGCGCCGACGGGTCCGAGTTCAAATCGATTCGATTATATCCGCCGCCCGCGCTGCGAGGGCTGGGGCGCTGCGGACGACCTTGCGGCGCCGTTCGCTGACGCGGACGGGCTGCCGGCTCGGTCGCAGAGCCATCCAGAACGGTAAAGCCGTTACGCGAAGATCGCTCGCCGCGTACGTGGGGCACGCCGGCGGTACTCTCATCCATAACGGCAAAGCTCTCGCGGCGACGGTCGTACTCATCGCGACGGGCGCTCTCGTACGAAACGCGCAGGATCAGACCGGCAAGCATAAGCGACACAATAATCGACGAACCGCCGTAGCTAATAAACGGCAACGGTTTGCCCGTCATGGGAAACACGTTGAGGATGCCCAGCGCATTGATCAAAAACTGCACCGCGAGAATGACCGCGGAGCCAGACGCCATGAGCGCGCCCCGACGATCGGTCGCCTGCTCGGCAATGCGAAACGCCGAGTAGATCAGCATCGCAAACACCAAGAAGAACAGCACGGTTCCGACAAAACCGACTTCCTCGCCAATGATGGCCAAGATGTAGTCGTTGTGCGCCTCGGGCAGATACGAGTACTTCATGGTTGAGTTGCCGATGCCACGGCCGAACAGACCGCCCGAGGCAAAGGCCATGATGGCAAGCGTGGCCTGATAGCCGTCACCATACTCGTCGGCCCAAGGGTTCAAGGCAACCTGAATACGCACCATACGGTACGGCTCTGCAACAAGCGCAATCACGATCACGAGAATGCCGAAGATTATCACGCCGATGATAAATTTGGGGTCGAGACCCGCAAACAACGCCATGCACATGAGGGTCAGCAGGATGATCAGGACGGTACCGAAATCGGGCTGGATAAAGATCAGAAAGAGCGGAATGCCCAGGTAGATGCCCATCTTGCGAAGGAATTCGTTGATGTTGCCACCGGGCGAAAAGAAGCGATCAAGCATGATGGCCGAATACGCAATGGCAAATGGCTTTAAAAACTCGGAAGGCTGGAACTGAATGCCGGCGATGTTGAGCCAGCGGGTGGCGCCACGGCTGCCGCTGCCCACCAAGAACACCAGAAACAGTAGCCCTATCATGCCTATGAGGAAGATCCTGAGCACATCCTCCCCAAACCAGCTGTCCGGCAAAACGCGCACGATGGCAATCAGCGCCAGAACACCGACCACGGCAAACGCAGCCTGTCGACCCAGAAAAAACGTCGCTGAGCCATTCTCGTGCAGCGCCTCGACCGAAGACGCCGAGTACACCATCAGCAGGCCAAAACACACCAAGATAAACAGACAGGCCATGAATATCAGACGGGGGCGCATGATGCGGGCGGGAACGCCGGCAATATAGCGTTCGCTAAACGACAGCCCGCCGCGACCGGAACGCGGTGTGCTACGCCGCGAGGAAGCACGGTCCGAGTCGGGCCTCCTCATACCTTGTCGGGGGCTCTCCTCTCTCACCGGCAACCCCTATTCCATTTGCGATTTCGCTGCAGCGGCAAGCTGGGCCACATAGTCCTTAAACACGCGGCCGCGCTCCTCATAGCCCGAGAACTCATCGAACGAAGAGCAGGCAGGAGAAAGTAAGATCACGTCGCCACGGCTCGACAGCGAACGGGCAACGTCCACGGCATCGCGTAGGTCATCCGCCTGGGCGATATCCACATCGCCATCGACATCGGCCTCGTCCATAGCGGCGGTGAAGCGCTCGCGCGCATCGCCAAAGCAGACGACCGAGCGCACGTTATCCATAACAACGCGCGCGAAGTCCGTGAGCGGCGTGCCCTTATCGTGGCCGCCGAGCAGCAAGATCACGTCGTCATCGGGAAATGCCGTCAGTGCCTTCTCGACCGCGTCGGTGTTGGTCGCCTTGGAATCGTTGACGTAGCGCACACCGTCAATCTCGCCGCACGGCTCCACGCGATGCTCGAGCGGCTGGAACGAGGCCAGACCGCGGCGGACACCATCGACATCGGCACCGACGGCCAGAGCAGCCGTGGCGGCACATAAGGCATTGATGACATTGTGATGGCCCGAGATCTTGAGCTCGGACGTGGCGACAAGCTGGGTCTCGACGCCCTTCAGGCGCACGACCATTTTGCCGTCGCGCACAAAGGCGGCGTCTGCACCCTCGGGCTCGTCAAAAGCGACCTTGCAGATGCGGCGACCCGGCGTATAGATGTACTCATCGAACTCGTGAATGCCGGCGTCTTCGACGTCGACAACCACCAGATCGTCATCGACCATATTGTCAAACAGCTTGATCTTGGCAAGCGCATAGTTCTTATGGCTCTTATGCCAGCCCAAGTGGTCGGGAGTGATGTTGAGCAGCACTGCCACGCGAGGGTGGAGCTCGGTGGTCGTAGCAATCTGATAGCTCGAGAGCTCAGCCACAAACCACTCGTTGTGGGCTCGGCCGTCAATCTCGTTGACCGGCGGCTCGCCGATGTTGCCGACAGCTACGCTGGCCTCGCCGGCAGCCTTGAGCAGATAATCAGTCAGCGACGTGGTGGTCGTCTTACCGTTGGTGCCCGTGATGGCAATCCAGTTATCGGGCGACAGGCGATAGGCAAACTCTGGCTCACCCATAATCTGAGCGGCATGCTCGCGCCCGGCCTTAAAGAAGCCCGAGAACTCCGAGATGCCCGGGCACGTCACGCATACGTCATAGGCGCCCTCGACCTGTTCGGTCCCATAGACAAACGACGCACCGGCAGCCTCGAGCGCACGCGTGGCGTCATTGGGCTCAGAGGTGCCGCCGCCATACACGGTAACGGCGCTTACGCGCTCTGGATGTGCCAGCGCCCAGCGGGCGACATCGAGACCGGATTTGCCCTGACCCAAAACGAGCAGGCTAAAGACATCAGCAAGAGGCATGAAAGACCACTATCCCAACTGGAAGAACAGGGCAAGGCCAACGGCACCAAATGCCGCAGCGATAATCCAAAAACGGATGACGACCTTGGTCTCGGCCCAACCCTTCTTTTCGAAATGATGATGGATGGGCGCCATAAGGAAGACGCGCTTGTGCGTAAAGTGGAAGTAGACAACCTGAATCATGACCGACAGGGTCTCAACGATAAACAGGCCACCGATGATGAGGGAGACGACCTCGGTGTTAGTCATGATGGACGTACAGGCAAACGCGGCGCCCAGAGCAAGCGAGCCGGTATCACCCATAAAGATGCTCGCCGGATAGCAGTTGAACCACAGAAAGCCCAAGCAGGCACCGGCACACGCGGTGCAGAAGATGGACAGGTTCACGTCTCCGTGCAAAAACGCCATGGCAGCCATGGCGAGCATGGCGATCATGGAGGTGCCGCCAGCAAGACCGTCAAGGCCATCGGTCAGGTTCACGGCATTAGAAAGACCGGCAATCATCAGCCAGCAAAAGACAATATAGAGCCACGGGAACGAATAGCCGCAGATGGTGGTCGAAAGCACGCCAAGGTCGATCGTCAACCCACCGGGAAAACGAATCTCGGGGGCGACGCCGCACCAGTTGACGGCAAGTACCGTAAAGGTGACACAGATAATGGTTAGGCCGATCATCTTGGCATGGGGCGTCAGACCGAGCGAGCGCCCATGCGTAACGGAGGTCAGGTCGTCGATCAGGCCCAGCACGCCGGTCGCCAGCGTGGCGAGCAGCACGAGTACGAGCTCGGTGGTGAGCTTGCCCATCAGCAGGCAGGTCAGCGAGATCGCGACGAGGATGACAACGCCACCCATGGTGGGCGTTCCCTGCTTAACCAAATGACGCTTGGGGCCGTCGGCACGAACCTGCTGGCCGATACCCTCGACCTTGAGCAGCTTGATCCACCACGGCATGAGCAGCAGCGCAATGGCTGCGGCGATGCCAAGCCCCAAAAAAGCCTGATACGTTGGATACGAGGGATTGCCGAACATGGGCTAGCACACACCTTCCACAAAGCGGTCGAGCTCAACAAAGCGGGAACCCTTGACCAGTACAACATCATGTTTTTCAAGCGCGCCGCCCATGCCGTCGAGCACCTGCTGATAATCGGAGAACACCTGGATGCGGTCCTCGTCCATGCCCATCATGCGTGCGGCATCGGCCATAAGCTGGGCCAGCTCACCACCCACGCACGCCAGCATGTCGAGCTTCTTGGCGGCGGCATAGGCGCCCACGAGCTCATGCATGCGAGGAGCCTCATCGCCCATCTCGCCCATCTCGCCCAGGATCGCCATGCGAGACCCCGTGCACGAAAGCGAGCACAGCAGATCGAGACCGGCTGCCATCGATTCGGCGCTGGCGTTATAGGAATCGTCGATGATGCGTGCACCACTCTTGGCGCGCTTGATCTCCTGGCGGTGCCCGGTGATCGTAAGACCCCTAAAGGCAGCATCGATCTGCTCGGGCGTCACGCCCAGGCGATAGGCAACCGCGGCGGCCTTAACGGCATTAGGAACGGACTGCACGCCGGGGATGGCAAGCATGGTATCGATTGTCTCGCCCTGACCAAAATCGAGCGTAAAGACCGGACGGCCTTCGTCATCAACACGAATGTCGCGGGCACGGACCTCATCATCGTCCGAGACGCCGGCCAGCATCACGTCGATACCAGCAGGCTGGGCGAACGTGTCGCGAATGAACGGCGTAAAGTCGTCCTCGCCGCCCAAAACCAGCAGCGGCAAATTGTCGCCGGCGGCGCACATGCCCTGGACAATCTCGGCCTTAGCGCGGGCGATGTTCTCGCGGCTGCCCAAAATGCCGATATGAGAGGTGCCGATCTTGCTCACGATGGCAAGGTTGGGATTGGCAGACAGAGACAGGCGCTCGATCTCGTGGAAATGGTTCATGCCCATCTCGAGCACCAGGACCTCGGTATCGGCCGGAGCGGAAAGCACCGTGAGCGGCATGCCGATCAGGTTATTGAAATTGCCCTTGGTGGCCCAGACACGATAGCGCTTGGCGAGCACAGCGGCGAGCACGTCCTTGGTCGTCGTCTTGCCGATGGAACCGGTAATGCCAACGACCAGGCAGCCAAGCTCCAGGCGATACGCGTGCGCCAAACGCAGCAGAAACTCCTCGGGATCATCGGTCAGCAAGATGGCACAGCCCTTGTCCTGCGCCAGCGAGACCAGCTCGGCCTCGGGCTCACGCGTCATCACGACGGCGCCGGCACCCGACTGGACGGCACGGGAAGCAAAATCATTGCCGTCGACGTTTTCACCGGGAAAGGCGACGAAAATCGTCCCTTCCTCGACCTGGCGCGAGTCGATAACGCACCCGCGGCATACCAGATCGACTTCTCCCGTCACGGTTCGGGCCCCTGTTGCGGCCGCGAGGTTGTTGACGGCGATCTCTATCATTGCAGCTCCCCTGTAAACCTAAATAATGCTATCGGCGTATTGTATCCCAGCGCCGCGCATGCGTGGTGCAGGGCATGTGAACACCCCTCATATGGGACAACAAACCACGCCCCAAAGATTGTAACCCCCTACTTCGTGTGCGGGATACCCAGCACGTCGAGCGCGTTGGCCATAATTGACTGGAACGGCACCGCAGCGGCATCTGAGCCGCTCGGCGTTCCGTCGAGCGTGATATAGCACAGCACCTTGGGCGATTGTGCCGGTGCAAAGCCCATAAAGGACGACATGTAGTTCTCCTTGAGGTAGCCGCCGTTCTCGTCGGCACGTTCGGCCGTACCGGTCTTACCCGCCACGTCATAGCCGTCAACCGCGCCGCCAACGCCCGTTCCCTCCGACACGACCGTCTGCATGCACGATGTCACCTGGGATGCGGCGTCCTCCGAAATCGCGCGCTCGCCTTCGCCCCAGTCCTTCTCGTCGCCTTTGCTGGACTTATAGAAGTGCGGGGTCATCATCACGCCGCCGTTGGCGATGCCGCCCACGGCACGTGCGATCTCAATCGGCGAGACAGACAGCGCCTGTCCAAAGCTCATCGAGCCCAGCGTGGCGCCGTCATACTGGTCACGCTCCTTGACGATGCCCAGGCTCTCGCCCGGAAAATCGACACCAGAGCTGTGACCGATGCCCCACTTGTCCACATAGGCGGCAAAGTCGTCGGCACCGATCTTGCGCCCCACCAGGACAAAACCCACGTTGGACGAACGGCGCATCATCTCGCGCACATCCATGGTCATGGCGTAGTCACGCTTGTCGGCATCGGTGACGGTATCGTCGCCCACCTTGATGCTCGCCGGCACCTCAAACGACGTACTCGACCGCACGACACCCAAGTCGAAGCCGGCGCCCGCCACGAGCGTCTTAAAGACCGAGCCGGGCTCGTAGGCGTCGGTGACCAGGCGCAGGTTCATATCCTCGGTCTTGGCGTTTTCCAAATTGGTCTGGTCGTAGGTCGGATACGAGCAGGCTGCCAAGATCTCGCCTGTCGTAGGATCGGTGACCAGCGCCGAGCCGTTCTTGGCCTTTGTCTTCTCGACAGCCTCTGCCAGGGCATCCTCGGCCGCACGCTGGATATTGACATCGAGTGTCGTCACGATGTCCACGCCGTCCACCGCGGCAACCTTTTTATAGGCGCCGCCCGCGATATAGCTACCGTCCCTCGCCCGCTCGCGCACCAGCGAACCGTTCGTTCCGGTCAAAAGCTTGTTGTACTGCTTCTCAAGGCCCGTCAGACCGTCGTTGTCCACGTTTACCACGCCAAGCACCTGCGATGCCAGGTTGCCATAAGGATATACGCGCTTCATGGCTTGCTCAAAGAGCACGCCTGACAGGTTCTTCTTCTCCAGCGCCGCGGCATCGTCCTCGTCCACCTGGCGTTTGATATACACCCAGGTGCCATCGGACATAACGAGATCACGACAGGTTTTCTTATCGATTCCCGTAGCTTTGACCAGTGCCGAGACCGTCTTGTCAACGTCCTCGATAAGCTGAGGATTCACGGCGATGTTGCGGCATTCGACCGACGACGTCAGTACGTTGCCGTTACGGTCGTAGATGGTACCGCGCTTGGCATACAGCGTCTGCGCAAGCAAGCGACGCGCATCGGCACGGTCGCGTAACTTATCGGCTTCCACGATTTGATAGTCGGCAAGGCGAAGGACGCCCAAACCCAAGCCAAACCCGATGAAGCCCATGACGGCTTTGCGACGGGGCAGCGGCGTGCCCGTGAGCCATTCGGTCGACGAGCTCTTGCGCGGTCTGGTGTTATGCATTTGAGGACCACTCGAGCCACGGAGACGCGACGCGGGGTCGTTGCCATAGGACGGCCTCGCGTTGTAAGATGGCCGACCCGTTCCTTGATAACCAGAACGTCCCCGCGATGAGGGACGTCCAGAACCGCGACCCCCGTCGGAACCGCGGCGATAGTCATTTGTCATACTCAGCTACCGTCTTGTTACTGAGCGGTCGCGGTCGAGCTAGCGCCCGCGGCTGCATCCTGCGAAAAATCAAGTGTAACGCTCTCGCTGGGCTCCACCATGCCATAAGCGCCCGCAAGGTCGCGAATGCGCGTGTCGGCACCATAGACCGAATGCATGACCTCCAGGTCGGAGCTCTCATCGGTCGCCTTCTCGAGCGTGTTGGTAAGCTCGGCGTTGCTGTTGAGCACCTGGGCCGTAACGCCGGCGAGCGCCACGCGGGCGACGCCGATCGTCATGAAGATGGCCGCAATGATGCAAAACGTTTTAAGAACGCTCATGAAAACCGGGCTTACCGCCTGGTTTGCCTGACGGCCCGCGCCCGTGTAGACATCAAAGCGCGGTGTGCGCTGCTCACGGGGAGCAACGGGGGCCTGCGGCGTCTCACGATAGGCGGGCATGGCGTTCATATTATAGGCGAGTGCTGCGCTTGAAGTGTTGTAGCCCATGATATGCCGCCTCCCATCCCGAGTACGTTGGTAGTGTGTTTAAGCTTCGTTTATGGTGCGAGCGGGAGGTCCAATATCGCGCGGTCGTGCCTACAGACGCTGCGCCACGCGGATTTTGGCTGATCTCGCCCGAGGGTTGCGCTCAACCTCATCAGGCTGGGCAACCAAGGGTTTGCGGGTGATGACCTTGAGTATCGGCACGTTGCCGCACACGCACACCGGAATCTCCGGCGGACACGTGCACCCCTGGCTCATCTCCTTAAAGTGGTTCTTTACGATACGATCCTCGAGCGAGTGATACGAGATGACGCAGATACGTCCGCCCGGGTTGAGCCACCTGGTGGCGGCATCAAGCCCTCGTTCGAGCACATCGAGCTCGTGATTGACCTCGATGCGAATGGCCTGGAAACTTTTCTTGGCCGGATGTCCGCCATGCCGACGAGCGGCAGCCGGGATACCCACCTTGATGATCTCGACAAATTGGCCGGTGGTTTCGATCGGTTCTTGCTCGCGGCGGCGCACGATCTCGCGCGCGATCTGCGAGGCGAACTTCTCTTCGCCGTAGACGCGTAGAATCCGGGCGAGGTCGTGTTCGTTATAGGTGTTGATGACCTCAGCTGCGTTTAAGGTGTTATTACCCGGATCCATCCGCATGTCCAATGGGGCGTCCTCGTTATACGAAAAGCCCCTGCCAGGGATATCGAGTTGCGGTGACGAAACGCCCAAATCGAACAGGAAGCCATCGACCCCGGGCACCTCGGCCGAGCAAAGCAGCTCGTCCAAGTCGCCGAAGTTGCCCTTCAGCAGCTGGTGCGGAACGCCGGGAACCTCGCGGTCCAGACGGGCGCCAGCGGCCTCGAGGGCCATGTCGTCCTGATCGACGCCGAGCAAAAGACCCGTCTCCCCCACCTGCGCGGCCATCTTTACCGAATGGCCGGCACCGCCAAGGGTGCAATCGCAGACAACGGAGCCGCTCTTTAGCCGCAGCGATTCAAGTACTTCGCCGAGCATGACAGGTTCATGCCGATATTCTTGTGTCAAGATCCCACGCTCCATCCGTTACCCGTGCCTTGCCCTTACGAGAAGAAGAGGTCCAGCAGGGCCTCATCGTCATCGTCCTCATCGGCCGCGGCGCGATCCCAAACCTCAAGGTGGTCGTAGTTGCCCACAACCGTGACCTCGCGGTCGAGGTTCGCCTGCTTGCGGAGAGACTCGGAAAGACCGATACGACCGGCGCTGTCCACGTCCATCGACGTGGTGCGCTTGTTGATCGCCCTCATGAGCTTCTGGTCATTAATGTCACGCGGGTTAAAACCCTCGTGGCCCTCACGACCCGCAAAGAGTCCTTCGACCCACTTATCGAAGGCCTCGGCAGAGAACACGTACAGAGCATCGACATCCAGGGCTTTGAACACGCGAACGTGCTCTCCAAGCTCCTCGCGAAGGGGTGCAGGCAGGGACAGACGACCTTTTGCATCGAGATTGCGCTCGTATGCACCAGTCATTCCCATGTGCGCCCTCCCCTCGGTTACTCAGATGGCACGTACGCGGGGAACCACCCCGCCTGTCGACGTCATTAATAATATGGGGAACCGCCCCATTTTTCAACACCTTTCCCCACCCCTTCCCCCACCCC
>UQPT01000024.1:0-26351 GCA_900543045.1 uncultured Collinsella sp. | reverse complement strand
CCCATCTACTACGTTTATCCCCTTACCCCCAACCATGCCAAAAAACGCGAAAACAAAACCGCAGGTAGAACGCCTGCGGTTTTGTTCAAAACGAAGGCATGGTCAGGGGTATCGAGTCAAACGTAGTAGATGGGCCGATTTCGTGGTTGGCGCCGCCAAATGATCCCCCGGGGACGGAGGAAAACGGATCATTTTTGGCCCCACGCGGCTGGTGGGTGCGTTCGCGCAGGACCGTTCAAACAAAACTATGCCGGTTTACGGGGCTGAGTCACGAGTCCCCAACCATGCCGATATTCGTGAAAATAAAACCGCAGGTAGACGAGTCGTTATTTTGCAGAAAACGCGGGTATGGATGGGGGTCCTGAGTTTAGCCCCGTAAACCGGCATAGTTTTGAAATGGCATTAAATCGGTGGCAGCCATTTTACTTTGCCGGGGTGGTCGGTTGTTGGGTAAATACCCTCGCAGGTAGGCGATGGCGATCTGCGTGCGGTTGCGCAGGCCCATTTTGGCTAGGATCGAGCTAATGTGGTTGCGCACGGTGCCTTCGCCCATATAGGCGGTGGCAGCGATCTCCTTGTTATCGAGGCCGCGGGCGATGAGCTCGGCGACTTCGAACTCGCGGTCGGTCAGGCTGGCAAAGGCTGCGGGCCGGCGGGGCGTGCCCGTCTTGTCGCCCATCCCGTCAAAGTCAACATCTTCGATCGCCTTGCCCTCGAGCACGCGTTTGCCATCCATGACCTGCGCCAACGCTGGCGGAATGGCGGCGACATCGGTCTTGATCAGGTAACCGCGGGCGCCCAGCTTGAGCGCCGACACAATGTACTCGTCATCCGAGAATGTCGTCCGAAACACCACGCGCGCCGAAGGGTCGCGCTCAAGGATTTCGCCCGCCGCCGAAAGGCCGTCGCGCCCCGGCATCTGAATGTCGAGCAGCGCGATATCGGGCGCGTGCTCGGCGTAGAGTGCCACCGCGTCGTTGCCGTCGGCTCCGGTGCCCACCACTTCGATCTGCGGCTGGGCGCCCAGGATAATCTTGAGCGAATCGACTACCAAGCGGTCGTCGTCGACAACTATGAGCCCCATCGGGCGTCATCTCCTTGCTGTTTGGGGACGGTGGCAAACACGCGCCAGCCGGGGGCGCCGGCGCGCAGGCCGGCGGTGAAGGTTCCGCCAAGCGCCTCGACGCGCTCGCGCATGGAGACGAGCCCCATGCCTTCTGCGACGTTGCTGCTGCTCGCCGGGGTCGCGTCTGCGCCATCATCGGTGACGATGAGCTGGTAAAACGATGGATGCTCCAAGCATCGCACAGCAACGTTTTGCGCGCGGGCGTGGCGCATGGTGTTGGAGAGCGCCTCGCGCAGGACCGCCGCAAAGCAGTTGGCGACGTTTGCGGGCGCATGCTCGGCCAAAACTTCAAGCTCAATCTGCGGACCGCCGTCCGAGCGCGCGCCTTCAACAATGCGTTCGAGCTGCACGGAAAGGTCGACGGCGTTGTCGTTGAGCGCGTGGACGCTGGTGCGCACAAGCTGGAGCGCCTCGTCAACGGTGTGCTTGACGTCGGCGAAATCGGCGGCGACGCCGGGTTCATCGGCGTGGACTATGCGCAGGGCCTCGGTCTGCAGCGAGGCGCGCGTGAGCTGGTGTCCGACGTTATCGTGGATCTCGCGCGCGATGCGGGCGCGCTCGGCGAGCGTCGCGAGCTCGACTTCGTAGTCCTGGCGATCGGCAAGATCGCGGTTGCGCGCTTCGAGCGCGAGGGCTCGTTCCTGCAGCTCGTCACGGGTACGGCGCATGCGCTGCTGCTCGCGCTCCAACTGGGCGGTACGTAGCGATAGCAAGGTGGCGGCAACCGAAAGGATGGCGGTCAGCAGGAGCGTTCGGGCGGTAAGCGCGTTGGTGCGAAGGTCCGCGACGAGCGCAAAGACAAAGGCGACGCCAATGCCCAGCGTGACCCAGGCGTACTCGCGGCGCACGCGTCGCGCGATGTCATAGAGGGCGAGGGGTGCAAACGGCACAAACGGCGGCACGAAGACAGCCGCGATGATGTAGGCGCAGCTCACGGTCTCGCTCGCGCGCCGGGCGCTTTTCCCCTGCGCGAGCTCAGCCAGCGAGGTGGCAATAACGCCAAGGCAAAACGCCACAACCAGACGAGCGTCCACGGCAAGACCCATGGCGGCCGCAATACAGCACGCCAGCACGATCGATTTGTCGAAAAGCCTGTTCATACGAGTATTGTACGCGAAGCCGCGCGTGGTGGAGGGACCGCCTGCGCAACTGTGACATTCCTCCCGCGCGGCAAAGCGGCGTCGATCGCTCGCGCGAGCGGGGGTTTCGCCTCTGCCCCCTCGCACTCGTGACAAAGCTCACTGGTGCGCGCCGTCCGCTCCTGCGATGATGCAATCGTACCGGGCCACGACCAACAGAAGGGCCGCCTCATGACAGATATCGTCCACGTCGAAAACCTCGTCAAGCGCTACGACGATCTTATCGCGCTCGACCACTTTAACCTGAGTATTGCCCCTGGCGAGATCTTTGGCCTGCTGGGCCCCAACGGCTCGGGCAAGACCACGTCCATCAACTGCATCCTGCAGCTGCTCGCTTACGACAAGGGCACCATCGAGCTGTTCGGCGAGCCCATGACGCCCACCCGCTACGACCTTAAGCGTCGCGTCGGCGTGGTGCCACAGCAGGTGGCGGTGTTTGACGAGCTCACCGTGCGCGAAAACATCGACTATTTCTGCAGCCTCTACGTCAACGACCGCAAGCGCCACCGCGCGCTGGTGGACGAGGCGATCGACTTTGTCGGCTTGGGCGACTTTACCAAGTTTCGCCCCGGAAAGCTCTCGGGCGGCCTGGCGCGTCGTCTCAACATTGCCTGCGGCATCGCGCACAAGCCCGAGCTCATCTTCTTTGACGAGCCCACAGTGGCAGTCGATCCGCAGAGCCGCAACGCCATCCTGGAGGGCATCTGCCGCCTGCGCGACGAGGGCGCCACGGTGGTGTATACCAGCCATTACATGGAGGAGGTCGAGCAGATCTGCAGCCGCATCATGATCATGGACGGCGGCCGCGTGCTGGCGCAGGGCACCAACGACGAGCTCAAGCGCATGATTCAGATGGGCGAGCGCGTGACCGTCGAGGTCGGCGCCGTCGAGCCCGCCACGGTCGAGCGGCTGCGCGCTCTGGAGCACGTGCTTTCGGTCGAGCTGTCCGGCGGTGAGCTCGTCTGCACCTGCGAAGCGAGTCCGCACAATCTGGTCGACATCCTCGACACGCTGCGCGCCGCCGACGTGGCGCTCGGCCGCGTGTGGAGCGAGCCGCCGACCCTCAACGACGTGTTCCTCGAGATCACCGGCCGCGAGCTGCGCGACTAGGGGGCGGCCATGTTCAACACCATCATCACCACGCTCAAGACGCTATTGCGTCGACCGAGTACATGGGTCTGGGGCGCGATCTTTCCCATTGCGCTTTCAACGATGTTCATGTTTATGTTCGCGAACCTGAGCTCTGACGGCAAGGTCGACCCGGTGCCGGTGGCCGTTGTCGCTGACGAAGCCTGGGGTGCTTCGTCCTTTAAGGACGTGGCGACCTCGCTTGCCAAGGAGGGCGACGATCAACTGCTCGATGTGAGCGAGTACGAAGACTTGGCTGCCGCGCGCAAAGCACTCAAGGCCGGCGAAGTCGCGGGCATCTACACGGTCGATGCCGCGGGCGCGCCCAAGCTCACGCTGCTTTCGAGCTATGACAGCTCGCGTGCGTCGACGGTGCTCACCGACCGCAGCATCCTTGAGACGGTGGCAAGCTCGTATACGCAAAATGCCGAGCTCATGTCCAAGATTGCCCAAGACAACCCGGCCGCCCTTGCCGACCCGGCGGCGGTTGCGCGCGCCCTGTCGCTCGAGGGCGGAACCCGCCGCGTGAGCCTGACGCGCACCACACCCGACGGCACGACCATTTACTACTACGCGCTCTTTGGTCTGGTCGCGATGATGTCTGCCGAGTTTGCCGCTTTGAGCGTCGTCGATTTGCAGCCCAATCTGTCGGGCCTTGGCGCGCGCCGCTGCGTGGGTGGCCTTTCCAAGACGGCGTCGCTGGCCGGCATCTTTGTCGGCTCGTGGCTGGTTTCCTTTGCCTCGATGGCGGTCGCGATTGGCTACGTGCGCCTAGTCGTTGGCGTCGACTTTGGCGGGCGCGAGGGGCTGTGTCTGGTGGGCGGCGCCGTGTCCGCGCTTGCCGCGACGGGCCTGGGGCTTTTTGTGGGCACGCTGCCCGTTAAGGGTGGCAAGGCGTCCAAGTCGGGCATCCTCACGGGCTTTGCCACCACGTGTGCCCTGTTTGCCGGGCTCTACGGCGAGCCGGCGATGGCACTTGCCGACGATGTCGCCCGCGCCTGCCCGGCCGAGTGCTGGCTCAACCCCGTCAAGCTCATCTGCGACATGTTCAATTGCCTGTATTTCTTTGAGGACCTGGGGCCCTTCGCCGTCCGCGCCGGCGCGCTCGTCATGATGGCCCTGGTGTTTGTCGCCGCCGCTACGCTGATCTTTGGAAGGAGCCGCTATGAGCACCTTTAAGACCGCGCTTCGCATGGCGCTGGCGCACCCGTTCTACCTGCTCATCTATACGGTGTTCATCTCGCTCATGGGCGTATTCATCGCGGCCTCGGTGAGCTGGAACTCGTCGCAGCTTACCGAGTACGAGCCCTACGACACCAACGTGATCGTGGTCGACCGCGACAATAGCGACCTTTCGCGGGCGCTCACCAAGCACCTGGGCTCACGCTTTGACCTGGTCACGGGCGTCGGCGACGACACGTACGACCTTGCGGATGCGCTCGCCAAGAGCAACAGCGCCAAGGGCAGCGCCGATTGCGTGTTCTTTATCCCGGAGGGGTTTGAGGACGACCTCGTTGCAGCCGCCCGCGCGGGGGAGGCCCTGCCCAAACTCGACGTGACGTACGGCTCCGGCACTATGGCGGCGGCGCTCTCGTCTGCCGAGGCCTCGCGGTGGGTCTCGCTCGCGGGCGCTGCGGCGGCGCTTGAACCCGCTGCTTCCGACGGCGATGTCGCCAAGGCTGCCGAGCATGCTGCCGCCAAGCGTGCCGAGGTCCAGATTGAGCAGGTCAAGGTCGACTCGACTGCCGCCGCCACGCTCGAGTCGTACTTCAACTTTGGCGCGTACGCGATCATCTCGTCGGTCATCGTGTCGGTGGGACTGGTGTTCTCGGGCATGAACGAGCCCGAGCGCGTGCGCCGCATGGAGGCCGGCCCGGTCTCCGAGCGCCAGCGTTCGCTTGTCGTGTTCGCGGCTGCCGCGGTGCTCACCGTCTGCATCTGGTTTGTGTCGAGCATGATGGGTGTCGTGGGCTTTGCCGGCGCGGTTGCCGAGGTCGGCATGGGTCGTGTGTGTCTGGCGCTGGCGGCGACGTTTGCCCTGGCGTGCACGCCGCTGGCCGTTGGCTTTACGCTGTCGAGCTTGGGCGCGCGCGAGGAGCTGCTCAACGGCGTGGGCAACTTACTCGGCATGCTCATGACGTTTTTGGGCGGCGCCTGGATGCCGCTGTCGCTGATGGGTTCGGCCGTGCAGACCGCGGCGCATTTTGTGCCGACGTTTTGGGTGAACGACGCGATCGGCAAGGCGCTTGCCTCTGATTTGACGTCTACCGTGCTGGGCGACATCGCCTGCGACCTGGGCGTCACGGTGCTCTTTGCCGCTGCCATCGCCGCCGTAGGCCTGGCTCTCGCACACGCCAAATCCCGCGCCTAGCCACCTAGCCATTGGGGACGTTCTTAAACGACTAGCTGTTGGGGGACAGTCTTTGCCGATTCGCCGGCTCGCCGGCCGGACTGGCAAGAGCTGTCCCTGGCGGCACTCATTGGGGACAGACTTAAATGAGTGGTTTCAGTCATTTAAGTCTGTCCCCAATGACTAGTCTGAAATAAATTCCAGGCCTCGCTCCAAAAATAGTTCGCCCAGGTTTACTATTATGCTCATAAAGTAGCAAGAGGCTAACAATGGGGGATGACATGGCAGCGCAGAAAGCCTATGTCCAGGTCAGCGGGCTTAAGAAACACTACGGCGACGGCGATGCACGCCTGACGGTGCTCGAAGGCATCGACACGTCCATCAACCGCGGCGAGATCTGCGTCATGTTGGGGCCCTCGGGCTCGGGCAAATCGACGTTCCTCAATCTCATCGGCGGCCTGGAGGATGCCGACGGCGGCTCCATCATGGTGGACGGCTGCGACCTCACGGTGCTCAAGCCCGCCGATCTGGGCGAGTACCGCCGCCGCGAGCTGGGCTTCGTGTTCCAGTTCTACAACCTGGTGCCCGACCTCACCATCAAGGAAAACATCGAGGTCACGGCACACCTGTCCAAAAACTCGCTCAATGTCGACGACCTGCTGCGTTCGCTGGGCCTCTACGAGCACCGCAACAAGTTCCCGCGTCAGGTTTCGGGTGGCCAGCAGCAGCGCTGCGCCATCGGCCGTGCGCTCGTCAAAAACCCGGGCCTCTTGCTCTGCGACGAGCCAACGGGCGCACTCGACTACAAGACGTCCAAAGAAATTCTGCAGCTCATGGAGGACGTCAACCGCACCTACGGCTGCACCATCATCATCGTCACCCACAACGCCGCCATCGCGCGCATGGCCAACCGCGTGCTGCGCCTGCGCGACGGCCGCATCGTCGAGGACGAGCTCAACGCCGATCCCGTGCCCGCCGCCGAGCTCGATTGGTAGGCGACGCCATGACACCTCTCGCAAAACGACTCCCGCGCGAGCTGCGCCGCAATATCGGCAAGTACCTGGGCATCTTTTTGCTTATGTGCGGAAGCATCGCCCTCACGTCGGGCTTTTTGCTCGCGGCGCATTCCATCGGCCGCCTCATCGACGACATGCGCGACGAGTACACGATTGAGGACGGTCGCGTGACTACCTCCTTCGAGGCCACCGACGAGCAGCTCAAGGCTGCCGAGGACGCGGCAAAGGACGTCGGCGGCGTTACGCTCTACAAGAACTTCTCTATCGACGCCATCATCAAAAAGGCGTCCGGCGACGACGGCACCAAGCGCACCCTGCGCACCTACGCGCATCGCACCAAGGTCGACATTGCGTCCTACTGCGAAGGCAAGCAGCCAAAGGCGGACGACGAGGTGGCCATAGACCGCGTCTTTGCCACCAATAACGACCTCGCCATCGGCGATAAGGTCGAGCTCGAAGGGCGCACCTACACCATCTGCGGCATCATGACGCAGCCCGATAGCCAGGCGCTGTTCCTCAACAATTCGGACTTTACGGTGAACACCATCACGTACGGCGTCGCCGAGGTCACCGACGCCGGTTTTACCGTGCTCGAGGATGCCGGTGGCGCGCCTGCCTACACCTACTCCTTCACCTTTGCCGATCGCGACCTCCCCACCGCGGACCGCGTCGATGCCGAGCAGGATATGGTCGAGGCGCTGGCGGATGCCGATGCGCGCGTCGACGATCTTATCGATGCCGATTCCAACCAGGGTATTGGCTATGCGCGCGATGACGTGGACGGTGACTCCATGATGTGGATGACGCTGCTCAACATTATCATCGTGATCATGGCGTTCGTCTTTGTGGTCCTTACCGACGCCACCATCGAGGAGGAGAGCGCCATCATCGGCACGCTGCTCGCCAGCGGCTATCGTCGTCGCGAGATCGTGCTTCACTACCTGGCGCTTCCCGCCATCGTGGGTGTGCTCGCGGCACTTTTGGGCACTGCGCTTGGCGTTGTGTTCTTTACCGAGCCCATGCGAAGCCTCTATTACGGTTCGTACAGCCTGCCGCCCTTCCAGGTGTATTGGAGCTGGGAGATCTTTGTGAAGTGCGCCGTGGTTCCTGCCGCCGCGCTCATCCTTATCACGCTGGTGGGCCTGCTTCGCAAGATGGGCAAGACGCCGTTGCAGTTCCTTCGTCACGAGGCGAGCGGCAAATCGGGCACCAAGCGCGGCGTGCAGCTGCCGGAGCGCGTGGGCTTTGTCTCGCGCTTCCGCCTGCGCATCTTCCTGCGCAACCTGGGCAACTTCGCCACGCTTTTCGTGGGCATCGCGTTTGCCTCGCTGCTGCTGCTCTTTGGTCTGGCGATTCTGCCCACGATGACGCACTACGCGGACAACCTCGAGACGAGCCTGGTCGCCGAGCACCAGTACACACTCAAGGCTCCGCTAGAGCTCGAGGGCACTGCCGAGGAGCGCGAGCAGTGGTCGGCGCTCGAGCGCTTGCAGTCGGTTGACGGCGCGCTGCTTTCTGCCGCCCAGGATGCCGATGACGAGCTTGACGACGCGGCCGATGCGGCGCAGGCGGCAGCCGATGCCGTGACCAGCGTTCCGTCTGCCGAAAGTCTGGCTGCGGCGAAGGACGCGCTCACAAGCGTTCAGGACAAGAAGGATGCACTCTATGCGCGCCTCGATGACCTTGCCGATGCCCTCGGCTGCAACCGCGACGAGGCTATCGACCTGATCGACAAGGCCTCTAAGATCGACACCGACAACGACGACATTCACCCGGTCAACACGACCGACAACGGTGCGGGCGCAATCGCGCAGGCCGAGAAATATGCCGTTTACCAGCTGCAATACGACCGTGGCGATGGTAATGGTGAGGAGACGATTTCTGTCTACGGCATCTCGGCAGACTCGCGCTACTGGAAGGACCTCAACGTCGGCGATGGGCGCGTCGTCTTTGGCGGCGGTCTGCTCGATAAGTTTGGCTGGAGCGAGGGCCAGAAGGTCACGCTCAGCGACAAGTACGAGGGCGAGCATTATTCCCTTGAGTATGCGGGCAAGGACTGTGCCTGGGGCTCCAAGTCGGACATGAATATCTATATGAGTATCGACGACTTTAACGAGCTGTTCGACAACGACGCCGCCTACTTTAACGGCTATGTGAGCGACGAGAAGCTCGACCTCGACGCGCGCTACTTTGCCGGCGACACCACGCCCGACGACATGCGCGCCGTGGGTGACCAGTTCATCGGCATGATGAGCGACATGATCGGCATGATGGTCGGGCTCGCGGTGTTTATCTTCCTGCTGTTTATGTACCTGCTGACCAAGGCGGTGATCGACCACAGCGCCCGTTCGATCAGCTACATGAAAGTTTTTGGCTATCGCGATAGCGAGATCTCGCATCTGTACATCCGCTCGATCACGCTGTGCGTGGCGGCGTCGCTCGTGCTGAGCCTGCCGGTCATTATTGGCTCGCTCACGGCCATCTTCCGCTCGATGCTGCTCTCCTACAACGGCAATATCGAGATTTACGTGCCGGCCTGGTCCATGGCGGCATGCGTGGGCATCGGCTTTGCGACCTACCTGGTCGTGGCGTTGCTACACACGCGCTCTATCAAGCGCGTCAGCCTGGCCGAGGCCCTCAAAGTCCAAGAGTAGTCATCGGGGACGTTCTTAAACGACTAGCCATTGGGGACAGTCTTTGCCGATTCGCCGGCTCGCCGGCCGGGCTGGCAGGGACTGTCCCTGGCGGTACTCATTTAAGTCTGTCCCCAATGAGTGCCTAACGACTCGGTGTTGCGCTTGACTTCGACCCTACTTTAACGGGTACCATCTCCTATGTCTGTAACGCCATATCGACCGAGGGGATAGATCTATGACCGCAACTGCACCCGCAGCACCCGCTAAGGTGTACTTCACCAACCTGCGCACGCGTGCTCGCGAGAGCCAGCTCGACAAGCTCAAGCGCCTCATTCGCCGCGCCGGTATCGAGCAGATCGACTTTGAGAACAAGTTCGTCGCCATCAAGATTCACTTTGGCGAGCTGGGCAATCTGAGCTTTTTGCGCCCCAACTACGCCCGCGCCGTCGCAGATGTCGTGAAGGAGCTGGGTGGCAAGCCCTTCCTCACCGATTGCAACACGCTCTATGTGGGTAGCCGCAAAAACGCGCTCGAGCACATCGACACCGCGTATCAGAACGGCTTTACCCCGTATGCCACGGGCTGCCAGATCATCATCGCCGACGGCCTCAAGGGCACCGACGAGGCGCTCGTCCCGGTCGAGGGCGGCGAGTACGTGCGCGAGGCAAAGATCGGCCAGGCACTCATGGATGCCGACATCGTGATTAGCCTCACCCACTTTAAGGGCCATGAGCAGGCCGGCTTTGGCGGTGCCATGAAGAACCTGGGTATGGGCGGCGGTAGCCGTGCCGGCAAGATGGAGCAGCACGCCGCTGGCAAGCCGAGCGTCGATACCACCAACTGCGTTGGCTGCCGTGCCTGCGAGAAGATATGCGCGCACAGCGCCATCACGTTTGACGGTACGCGTGAGCGCGAGCTTGCCAACGGCAGCACTCGCACGGTTCACGTGGCTGCCATCGACCACGATCGCTGCGTGGGCTGCGGACGCTGCATTGCGGCGTGCAACCAGGACTGCATCAAGCCCGACTATGATGCCGCGGCCGACGTACTCAACTACAAGATCGCCGAGTACACCAAAGCCGTCGTCGACGGCCGCCCGAGCTTCCACATCTCGCTTGCCATGGATATCAGCCCCAACTGCGACTGCCATCCCGAAAACGACACGCCTATCGTCAACGATATCGGCATGTTCGCGAGCTTCGACCCGGTCGCCATCGATCAGGCCTGTGCCGATGCCGTCCTGGCATCCGAGCCGCTGCCTAACACCGAGCTTACCGACAGCGCCGCCAAGATGGAGCACAACCACGAGCATCTGGAGGGCGAGCAGGCCAAGGATCCCTTCTGCATCACGCATCCCGACACCGACTGGCGCGCGTGCATCGCGCATGCCGAGAAGATCGGCCTGGGCACGAGCAAGTACGAGCTCATCGAGGTCAAATAGCGCCTAGCTATTGGACAAAACAAGCGCATTCGTGGCGTAATTCAAGCAAAAACCGCCCGCGAGCACAGCGCTCGCGGGCGGATTTTCGGAAGTGCTAGGGGTCAGATAGACCAGTAAACCGTACTATTTGCCTAAAAATACTCGTCGAGGAAGTCGTCGACCGTGTTCCAGTAGAGCTCGAGGTTAACTTGCGCACTCTTGGCGTGGGTGGCGCCATGGATGGTGAGCTTTTGCTTGACCTTGCTGGCGCACGCCTCGTAGTTTTGGTCGAGCATGTCGTACGGCACAAAGGTGTCTTGGTCGCCGTGGATAAACAGCATGGGAACCGTCGCGTGTTTGAGTTGCTCTACACTGCTTGCCTTATGGAAGTCGTAGCCCGCGCGCACGTTGCACACCAAGTTTGCTACATCGAGCAAGGGAAAGCTGGGCAGCCCAAATACATCCTTGAGCTGCAGGGAAAACTCGTCCCAAACGCTTGTATAGCCGCAGTCCTCGATAATGCATTTCACATTTGCGGGCAGAGATTCCCCCGCTACGTTCATGGCAGTCGCCGCGCCCATCGACTCGCCAAAGACCAGGATGCGCGCCTTGGGATCGGCCGCAACAATCCGCCCGATCCACGCGACGACATCGAGTCGCTCGGGCCAGCCCATGCCGATGTAGTCACCGCCGGAACGCTCGTGGGCGCGGGCGGCGGGTGCGAGTACGTTCATGCCGCGGTCGTGGAATCGCTTGACGTATCGGGCCATACCGATGGGCTCGTTGGTATATCCATGCAGGCAGACGGCGTAGTCGTGCGTGCTCTCCGACGCAGCAAAATACCAGGCGGCAAGCTCGGTCCCGTCGTCCGCGGTGAGGCTGCTGCTCTCGCGGTTTTCCTTAAACCACGCCCGTGCCTCGCCCTCCTCGGCGTCAATCTGCTCGCCCTTTTCGGCGTCCTTGCCGTCCTGCATCATCTTCATGGTGTAGGGCGCTTGGGGATTCAGGGCAAAGTCGAACAAGAAGTTGCCGGCAAACCCCAGCAGCGCGACAACGAGCACCAGTGCAACGATGCCGGCTATCTTGAGCTTTCGATGGGAATGTGCGTTTTGAGCCATGCGGTATTCTCCTATAAGATGTTAATGCATCAACATTTAATGCAAGCGCATTATGGACGTTCGCCGTTGATGCGTCAACAGGCAAAGAATGGGTAAACAAAGGGTCACGTATGGTGCAAATTTCGCACGCACCCAGACGCTTTGATATAGTGTTGAGAACTCTTTACGTTGGAGGATGTAACCGGCATGTCCGATTCGAGCGACAGTTCCAAGCCGCGACCCAAGGCCGCGGCCGTTCCGCACTACACGGTGGGCGAGGAGATCATGAACTCCGTCACCCATGGTGTCGGCTGCTTGCTGGGTATCGCGGGTCTGGTGCTCCTGATCGTATTCGCTGCACTGCGCGGCGGTGGCCCGGCCCACATGGCCGCGGCAATCGTCTACGGCGCCAGTATTATTCTCGAATACCTAGCCTCCACGCTCTACCATGCGATTCAACCCGCGCGCGCCAAGCGCGTGTTCCGCATCATCGACCACAGCTGCATCTACCTGCTCATAGCCGGCAGCTATACGCCGTTTTGCCTCATCACGCTCGCAAACGACGGCGGCGCCGTGCTGTTCTTTGCCGTATGGGCCATCGCCATTATCGGCATCGCCCTCGAGTGCTTTATGCGCGAGCGTCAACCGCACTGGGTAAGCGGCCTGGTCTACCTGCTGATGGGCTGGCTCGTTGTCTTTAAGCTGCCCGAACTTGTGGCGCTGCTCAACCCCGTGGCACTTGCCCTGCTCGCCGTCGGCGGCGTGTGCTACACCGCGGGCGTGCCGTTCTATATCGCCAAAAACGTGCGCTATCTGCACAGTGTTTTCCACTTGTGGGTGCTCGCCGGCAGCATCTTCCAGTTCATGGCGGTGATCCTCTTCGTAATCTAGCGACCGCGCCCACGGCCCCGCTCGCACGGGCGACCGGCGCAATTGCCCTATCCGTCACCTACGCTTACTACCCAACGTCCCGAATCTTGGAGGTTCGAGAAACTCCCGATGGACATAACCATCTCCCTTATCACAACCCTCGTTTTGACCCTCATCAACGGCTACTTCTCTATGTCCGAGATGGCTCTCACCACGGCTAAGCGCGCCGTGCTGGAGCACGATGCCGAGGAGGGCGATAAGCGCGCCGAGCGCGCCGTCCAGCTCGCCGCCGACTCCGATCAGCTGTTGGCTACCATCCAGGTCGCCATCACGCTCGTGGGCTTCGCCTCGTCCGCCGTCGCCTCGACGAGCCTGTCCGACCCGCTCGCCACGTGGCTCATGAGCTTTGGCATCGCGCCGCTTTCCGCCATCGCAAGCGGCCTGGCGCCGGTCATCATCACCGTCGCCGTCGCCTTTGTGTCCATCGTGATCGGCGAGCTCGTCCCCAAGCGCATCGGCCTGGCCAATGCCGAGGGCGTGTCCAAGCAGGTCGTGGGACCGTTGTCGTTTTTCCAAAAGATCGCCCGCCCGCTCGTGTGGCTGACCGGTGCCTGCTCCGACGGCCTAGCCCGCATCCTGCGCATCAAGAGCGCCGACGACCGTCAGAACGTCTCGGAAGAAGAGATCAAGTACATGGTCTCGGAGCAGGACGACCTGCTCGACGAGGAAAAGCGCATGATCCACGAGATCTTCGATCTGGGCGACACCGTGGCTCGCGAGGTCATGGTGCCGCGCGTGGACACCACCATGTGCGAGGACGACGAGACGGTCGCCGACGTGCTGTCCACCATGCGCCAGACCGGCTTTAGCCGCATCCCCGTCTATCACGAGGACCCCGACAACGTCGCGGGCATCGCGCACATCAAGGACCTGATCCAGCCCGCGCTCGACGGCAAGGGCGACCAGCCCATCGCCGATTACCTGCGCGATGCCACCTTTGTGCCCGACACCAAGGACATCCTGCCGCTGCTGTCAGAGATGCAGACCTCGCACGACCAGATCGTGGTCGTCGTGGACGAGTACGGCGGCACGGCCGGCATCATCACCATCGAAGACATCGTCGAGGAGATCGTCGGCGAGATCGAGGACGAGTTCGACCCCGACAACAAGTATCTCACGCGCCTCTCGCGCCGCGAGTGGCTCGTCGATGGGCGTTTTTCGTGCGATGACGCGATTGAGCTTGGTTGGCCGCTCGAGGAAAGCGATGATTATGAGACCATCGCCGGCTGGATCTTGGAGCTTTGTGACTCGGTGCCCGACATCGGAGAGGTGTTTGAGGTCGCGGGGTACAAGTTTAAAGTGCAGTCGATGCGTGGCCAGCGCATCTCGCTCATTCGCGTGATCGCTCCGGCCGAAACCGATAAGAAGGATTCCGAGTCTTCGGTAGACGAGCCGACGACGTCGGGTGCGGGTTCCGCGAATCCGCACGACGGCGACGAGTAGGACAAGGAAGAGTAGGGGAGAGTTATGGCAGGCCTGTTCAACATCCTTAAGGTCACCGTCAGCGAGGACAAGATTTGCGCGCATGTGCTGGTGAACCCCGGCATGCCGCTCATGACCTCGGAGGACATCGAGGCCACGGCGCGCGTGTACTACCTGGTACCGGCGATTGCCAAGCACCTGTGCCTGGGCGATTCCGGCCGCGAGTTCCAGGACTGCATGGGTCAGACCGAGCTCTGCCACCTGCTGGAGCATGTGACGGTTGAGCTCATGAACGAGACCGGTCTTGCCGGTAGCATCTCGTGCGGCCGCACGCGCGTAAGCGAGCATGACGAGCGTGTCTTTGAGGTCGAGCTTTCGTGCCCCGATGACGCACTGGCCATCGGTGCGCTGTCGTCGGCCACCTTTATGATGGACTGGGCGTACCTGCACGCCGACCAGCCTGCCCCCGACGTGGAAGGCACGGTCGCGGGCCTACGCAACCTGGTGCTGGGCATGCGCGCCGAGGCCGAGGGCAAGGATCCTCACGAGGCCGTCGCCGCTGCGAACGGCGAAGATACTGCCGAGGACGAGGGCGCTGACGAGGGCGATGTGCCGGTTGACGCCGAGCCCGTTGCCGATGCGACCGCCGAGCCCGTTTCCACCGAGCCCCAGGGCGTCCCCAACTTTGACGACGAGCCCCAGGTGGCGATTGATACCGAGGGCGCGGTTGCCGAGAACCACGAGGCCTCCGCTGCCGTCTTTGGCGGTGCGGCGACGGTTCCGGCGGGACCTGCGCATGAGGGCGGCCTGCCGCTCGTGGACGGCGCCGGCGAGGACCCGGGTGCCACGGTGGCCATGCCGGCTATGCCTCAGGAGTAGGCCTACGCGTTTATCACCATCACGTACCTGCGCCTTTGCCGTACGCAGATGAGCGGAGCGGCAAGTGATGCGCTGCGGGTATAATGGACAGCATTCAAACGGTGGGCACCGACGTGCCCGCAGGAGAGGAATGATCATGGGTAAGACTTTCAGCTTTGTCTCCGGCGCACTTTTTGGTGCTGCTGCTGGCGCTATTATCGGCGTTGCTCTGGCCCCGCGCTCGGGCGCCGAAACCCGCGCCATGGCTGCCGATATCGCCAACGACGCCTGGGACAATATGCGCGACACCTACGAGCACGGCGCCGAGGAGGCCCGTGCTGCGGTGAATGACTTTGGCCCGATGGTCGACGCCAAGACCGACGACCTGCGCGCCAAGGTCGACCTGGCCCGCGAGCGCATGGACCAGCTGCGCGAGCAGCTCAACGACGCCATTTCGGGTGGCAACGTGACGCCTGCCGCCGACGTCGTGGTCGAGAACGCCGTCGAGGCTGATGCCGGGGCTGCGGAACCCTCGACCGAGGCATAATGCGCGCTGGGGATTTTGTCGGCGCCAAGATCTATCGCAAGCCTACCGAGGACAAGCGCACCAAAAAGGACGGCACGCCGCGCAGCCCCAAAAAGCTCGGAAAGATTCACTTTCCGGTCTTTACCCCGGGCGGTACGCGCGTGGTCGGCTTTATGGTCCGCCAGTCCGATATCGCGGGCATGATCGAGCGTCCCGACCGATTCGTAGCGCTCGACGCCATTGGTGTCTACGAGGGCGCCATTGCGGTCGATGACGTCAAGGACACGTACGATGCCGCCGCCGCCAAGCGCCTCGACATCAACCTGGACGATTGCATCATCTGGGTCGGTATGGACGTGCGCACGGAATCGGGCGACGTCGTGGGCTATTGCTCGGACGTTGAGTTCAAGCCGCGCTCGGGCATCGTGCAGGCATTCTATGTGACCGCCGGTGCCGCTTCGAGCGTGCTGGTGGGCGACACGCAGGTGCCGCCGACGATGCTGCGCGGCTACGAGAACGGCGCGATGGTCGTCTCGGACGAGGTCAAGTCGCTCGGGTATTCGGGCGGTGCGGCTGCCAAGGCCGCCGAGGCCAGCGTCGTGGTGGGCGACAAGGTCAAAAAGGGCGCCAAGGTGCTCGACGACAAGGGATCGGTCGCCGTGGACAAAGGCAGTCGCGCACTGGGCAAGCAGCTCGGCAAGACGCGCGGCATGTTCAAGGCCTTTAAGGACGAATACCAAAAGGCGAGCGGAGGCTCGTCAAAAGCTACAAAATAGCGACGTACCAAATGATGGGAGGCAAGCCGGAGACCTGTTGCTCCGGCTTGCTGTGTTTATGGGGGAGGGCACATGCGCCAAAACGGATCCAACTTAAACGGGCGTTCGGGTGCGCGTCCGACGGCGCGCCGCGACCTGGGGCAGCTGCCCAGCGGTCAGCGCCGTCGCCGCCGTAAGCCCGGCGCGATGTACCTCAACCATAGCCGCGGGTTTAGCGACCGCAGCGCGCGCATCGGCAACGGGCGCTCGCCGCGCCGACCGTCCCGTCTGCCCTATGCGCTCATTGCCGTGGGCTGTGCGCTCGTGCTGTTTATCGCTGCCGTCGTGGGCTACGTCAACCGCAGCGTGGACGTGGAACTCAACGGGCAAAAGACCGCGGTGCGCGTGGGCTCTACGCTGCAGAATCTCATCGACGACCAGGAGTTGACCGATACCTACGACGCAGGCGACCTGCTGGCCGTCGATGACAGCGTGCTCAAGCGCCATGGCGGCGAAAAGCTGTCGGTTAAGGTGGACGGCAAGCGCATAAAACAGGGCAAATGGGATAGCCGCGAACTTGAGGGCGGCGAGAAGGTGACGGTCAAGGATGGCCGTAACACCTACGAGAAGCATGAGGTTCAGGCTACGGTTATCGAGCCCAAGCTCAAGGTCGAGGGCACGGGTGCTATCGAGTATGTGCAGACGTGGGGCGTTCAGGGCCGCTCCGAGGTGTGGGTTGGTGAGCAGTCGGGCAAGACGCAGGACCGCGGCGAAGTTGTGCCCGCCACCGATTGCGTCGTTGCGTGCGCCAGCGTGGCGCCCAAGGGTAACGAAAAGTACGTTGCGCTGACGTTTGACGAGGGCCCGAGTGGCGCGACCAAGCAGATCTTGCAGGTGCTCAAGGAGAAAGGCGTCACCGCGACGTTCTTCCTTTCGGGCGATGCGGTCGAGGCCTCGTCCGCCACGGCCAAGGCGATTGTCGATGCCGGGTGCGAAATCGGATCCAACAGCTACAGCGACGATTCGCTCAAGGGTCAGGACCGTGAGGCGGTACGCGAGCAGATCACGAAAGGCACCGATGCGATTAAGTCGGCGACCGGCGTGAAGACGATGCTGCTGCGTGCTCCCTACGCTGCCTTTGACGAGCAAAACTGGATTGATGCGATGGACCTGGTCTCCGCCGTGGTCTCGTGGAATATTGACTCGGGCGACTGGCTGCTCAACGGTGCCGACGAGCAGGTCTCGACGGTGCTCGATTCGGTGACGCCGGGCAATATCGTGCTGCTCACCGATAGAGACGAATGCGCCGAGCAGACGCTCGAGGCGCTGCCGCAGATTATCGACGGTCTTGTCGCCGACGGCTACAAGATCGTGACGCTCAGCGACCTGGCCAAGACGGACACGTCGCTGAGCAAAAAGCTCACCTCGCTGACGAAGGTCACCATGCCCAAGGACGCCGTGTTCCCCCAACTTGCCGAGGACGATGACACCACAGAGTGGTCATTGGGTAGTCGTTTAAGAACGTCCCCAATGGCTATGTCACGGATACGTCAGCGTTTGGTATGCCTGCAATGTGCAGCGCATAAATTCGATGCCGCAGGGCGATGCTGATGCTATAGTTACTGCGGTTAATGAGGGTCAAGAGAAAGGTTACAGGTGAAATCCAAACCTCGACCATACAGTCGATGACCCCATGCAGGTGCTTTTTGCGCATGCACGGGGTGTAAGCGTCGAGCGGCGTGCCGCCCGCGCATGCGTATACATATCCAGAAGCCCCCGGACGCCGCATGTGCGGCCGCGTCCGGAGGAATATTGATGGGGAGCACCATTGAATTATCTGAGTGAGATGCTCAAATTGCCGGTCTTGGACGTCGACGGCGAAAAGCTCGGCGTGGTCAACGATTTTGGTATTGCTACCGGCGAAGTTTTTCCACACGTGACGTCGCTCGCGTTTCGCGGCCCCGGCAAGACGCCGTTTATGATCAGTTGGCGCAAATGGGTCGATCGTATCGACGAGACGGGCGTGTACCTTAAGGCGTCGGCCACCGAAATCCGTTTTTCGTACCTGCAGCCGACCGAGCTCTTGCTCGCACGCGACGTGCTCAACAAGCAGATCGTCGACACGCAGGGCATGAAGGTCGTGCGCGTCAACGACATCAAGTTTTCCATGTCGGGCGAAAATCAGCTGCGTCTGCTGGGTGCCGAGGTTGGCGCCCGCGGCTTGCTGCGCGCGATCAGCCCCACGCTCGAGCATGTTGCCGAGGGCTTTATGAAGCACCTGGGCAAGCCGTTGAGCGAGGATATCATCGCCTGGTCCTACATGGACCTGCTCGACCGCTCGACTAAAAACATCCAACTCTCGGTGTCGCACAAGACGCTCGGCGAGCTGCACCCTGCCGACATCGCCGACATTATCGAGCAGCTCGACCCGCGCCTGCGTGCGCAGGTGTTTGCGCAGCTCGATACTGCCCAGGCCGCCGAGGCCATCTCGGAGTTCGATGACGACGAGCTTATGACCGAGATGCTCGAGGGCCTGTCCGATACGGACGCATCGTCGATGCTGGCCATGATGGACCCGGACGATGCAGCCGACCTGATCGACGAGCTCGATTACGAGAAGGCCGAGAAGCTCCTGCGCCTGATGGGCGTCAAGGAGGAGAAGGCGATTCGTAACCTGCTGGGGTATGAGGACAACACCGCCGGCCGCATCATGACCTCGGAGTTTGTTTCCCTGCCCGCCACGGCAACGGTCGGTGACGCCATCGAGGCGATTCGCGAGCTCGACGAGGACTTCGAGAGCGTCTACTACGTCTATACCGAGGATCCGAGCGGCATGCTGACTGGCGTGCTTTCGCTGCGCACGCTGATCGTGGCCGATCGCGACGCCACGCTGGGCCAGCTGGCCTATCGCGACCTGGTTTATGTGTCGCCCGACGACGACCAGGAAGACGTAACGGACGAGATGACCAAGTACGACCTGGTCGCCATCCCCGTCTGCGACGAGAATCGTCATATCCTTGGTATCGTGACCTTCGACGACGCCATGGACGTTATCGCCGAGGAGCATCAGGAGGACCTGCAGATCGCCGGTGTCGGCTCGGGTGACAGCGCGTCCGACGACTCGACGAACGTGCTCAGCTGGTTCGTGCATCGCCAGTACTGGGTTGTTGTATGGGGCATCGCATCGTGCATCATGGCGACCGTGCTGGGAACGGCGCTCGGCTCCGCGCATCTGGTGGTGTTCCCCATGTGCGCCATGCCGCTCGTGCTGCTGGCGGCCTCGCGCATGGTGTCGTTCGTCAAGAACTACTTCCTGGAGTATGACGGTCACGACGACGAGCCCAAGCCGTATCTGGGGTTCTTCTTCCAGAGCACGGGCATGGGCCTGATTCTGTCGCTCGTGACCTACCTGTGCGCCCAGCTGGTGCGCACCGCTGCGTTCCCCGATGCGCCCATGTTTGAGGAGCAACTCTTTACCGGGTGCTTTAATATCGCTGCCATCATTTGCCTGGTTGGCAACATGAGTGCCGTGATTTACCTGATGGTGCTGTTCTGGCGTGACGAGCATGACCTCAACACGTCGGGTACCGCCATGAACGTCATTGCCGTCATGATCTCGTGTGTGGCGTATTGCATCGCCGCGGTGCTGCTCGCCATGTCGGTCATGGGTTAGGTGGTCGCGTGCAAAATACCAAGCAAAAGTCGGGCACCAAGCAAAAGCTGACCATCGCGGCCATCTTTGGCGCTATGGGTCCCGGTCTGCTGGCGGCGCTTTCGGGCAATGACGCCGGCGGCATTGCAACGTATTCCAGTGCGGGCGCCAGCTATGGCTACAAGATGCTCTGGATGCTTCCCGTCATGACTGTGCTGCTCATCGTGACGCAGGAGACCGCGGCGCGTTGCGGCTGCGTGACGGGCAAGGGCCTGGCATCGCTCATTCGCGAGCGCTTTGGCGTGCGCAAGAGTGTACTTGCTATGGCGGCGCTGTTGATCGCCAACACGGCTGTGACCATTTCGGAGTTTGCGGGCATCGCCAGCGGTCTTGCTCTCTTTGGCGTGCCGGCGAGCATCTCGGTGCCGTTGGTGGCGCTGCTGGTATGGATGCTTACCATGTCGGGTAGTTTCCAGCGCATCGAGAAGATTTTGCTGCTGGTAAGCTGCGTGTTCGTGACCTACATCGTCGCCGCGTTTATGGCCGGCCCCAACTGGGGCGAGGTCCCGGTCGACTTGGTCGTCCCCAATATTCAAAACGACCCCAGCTACGTGTCGCTCGTGGTCGCAACGATCGGTACCACCATCGCACCGTGGATGATCTTTTTGGCGCAGAACAACGTGGTCGATAAGAACGCGGGCGAGGACGACATCGTGCTGCAGCGTATTGATACCGTGAGCGGCTCGCTTGCTGCCGATGTCATTGCCGGCTTTATTATCATCACGACCGGTACGGTGTTGTTCCCGGCGGGTATTCAGATTAGCGATGCCGCCGATGCTGCCCGCGCGCTGGAGCCTATTGCGGGTCAGTGGTCCACGGTACTGTTTGCCTCGGGCTTGGTCGCGGCGAGCTTCTTGGCTGCCTGCGTGCTGCCGGGCGTTACGTCGAGCGCTATCTGCGAGGCATTTGGCTGGGAGCGCGGTGCCGACCGCAGCTGGGACGAGGCCCCGGTCTATCGCGGCATCATTACTGCCATCATTGGCATCTCTGCCGTGCTGGTGCTCATGCCCGGCGTCGATCTGTTCCAGATCATGATGACCTCGCAGGTCATCAATGGCGTGCTACTGCCCGTGGTTCTGGTGTTCCAGGTGGTTATCGCTGCCGACCGTCACATTATGGGCGCCAACCGCAATGGCCGCGTGTGGAATGTGCTCACTTGGGCGACTATCGGTGTGATTACGGTGCTGACGGTCGTCATGTTTGTTCTGCAGGCGATGGGTTACAGCGCTTAGCGCCTCTTTTGGACTCCAAACAGGCCGCAGCGATGGACTGCGGCCTGTTTTTTGCCCGCTATAGGGCGTTAGTTATATGGCAGTGGACAAAAAATGCCAAATATGAGTACTGTTGCCTTGCCGATAGCATTTACGACCAAGAAAATAATGAACATAGTTAAGAATCTGTTTATTAAAAGCGGGTCTCCAAGTCCTAAGCCGGCCATTCTGGTCAACTGGAAGGGTCGTGCGCTACCGCATGAGCGCCATTTTGGGTGGTTTTGCCTGCTACTAAAATGGTAACAGTACTCATATTTGCCACTTTTTGTCCACGACCTCTTGGAGTCGGCTCGAAAAGAGTGATTTTGGGTTGTTTGCTGCGGGTGTGGGCTTGGAAACAACGTTCGGGGTGGCGAGGTGCCCAGAATTCGGTCGCAAGGAGGGCGTTCCTCGGCTGTGTCAGGAGTGTCCCTAGGTGCCGGCACATAAGGAACGTCCCTAACTGCCGGAGGGGGTGCCTGCCGTGGCAGGCACCCCCTCCGGATGTGGGAAGTTTGCGTTGCAGGTTACTTGTCGGTGCCCAGCTTGTGCGGCTTGAGAGCGAGCGCATTGACGAGCGCGTCGGTGGCAGACTTGACGGCCGCCGGCTGCGGATCGTTGACGTGATCCTCGGGATGCACGGGCAGGTCCTTCTTGACTGCATCGTGGATCAAGTTGAGGTACTCAGTCACGCCAGTGGTCGACAGGTGCGTGCCATCGCCATCGAACAGGTCGTTGCGATTGGCACTGTATCCGTACCAGTCGATAACGCGCACGTTCTTGTAGCGCGTAGCGGCGTTGGCGATGGCCTGGTTGGTAGAGCCAACCCACGGCTGCGGGCTGCGCGTGTTCACAAACACCACAATACGCTTATCTCCTGCATCGGTCATGATGGCGTCGATCTGGTCGTCGGTTACCAAGCCATTGGTTCCCAGCGCAAAGACCACGATCTTGCCGGCAAGGTTCTGTTGGAGATAGCCCTCAAATGTCGCGCGGCCCGCATCAAATTGGCGGCCCTTTTCGGCATCGATATGGCTGTGCGGGAACACGCCGTCAAAGGAATCGACGGCGCGCAGCGACACGGAGTCACCGATCATCAACAGGTCGTAGGAGCCATCGGGGAAGCCGTCGTTGTCCTTGTCGGTGTCGTCGGCTGCCTGTTGGTCCGTTGGCGCGGTGTTCTTGGCTTCCTTGTTGAGGACTTCGGCGCCCTCACCGCTCAGTGCAGACGTTTCGGGCACAAAGACCAGGCCGCCCAGTGCAACGACCAACACGACAGCGCAGGCTGCGCAGACAGGGACGTGCGCGCGCACCCAGTTGGCGGGCGTGGTGGTGCCGTCGCGGAACTCGGATACGGTGCGCCCAAAGGCGCCCTTTCTAAACGGCGTCTCGATAAAGCGATATGAGCATTCGGCTACGGCGACCACCAACAACACCTGCAAAATGTACTGCCACCACGGCGTATCGTTGATGTTGGCGACCGGGTTCATGAGCAACAGTAGCGGATAGTGCCACAGGTAGATGCTGTACGAGCGCTTGCCAACCCACACGAGCGGCTCGGCGGACAGTGCGCGGGCAACCATTCCCTGGGGCTGCACGCAGGCCGCGATGACCATGAGTGTGAGGATGGAGCATAGCAGCGTGCCGCCGCGATACTGGAACGCGGTGTAGCCGTTGGTGAGCGCGACCATGGCGGCAAGGCCAACCAGACCCACGACGCCCAGCACATCGATGGATGCAGGTGAGGACCAAAAACGCACGAGCGTACTCGGCTGTGCCGGGACGGTCTCGGCTGCGCCGTCGGTCGTAGCGTCATGCTTGCCCTCGGCGTTCTTGCCGTGCTTGGCGGCGCCAGCCAGGCGATTGAGCCCCAAACGATGAGCGAGGCGCACCGGAGCCAGGTCGCGATCGGGGATAAAGGCCATCCAGGCGCCCAGCAGCAGCGAGAAGACGCGGGTGTCGGTGCCATAGTACACGCGGCTGGGGTCGGCGGCGGGGTTGTAGAGCACCATCATGGCGATGGCGGAGACAGCAGCCAGGCCCAGAACCACGCGGCGCGTGTTGGGCTTGCTCATGTGCATGGATACCATAGCGAGCAGCAGCGGGGGCCAAACCAGGTAGAACTGTTCCTCGATGGCGAGCGACCAAAAGTGCGTAAGCGGCGAGGGGTCGCCCAGGGCGTTGAAGTACGAGACGTTTTGGGCAATCTGCCACCAGTTGTTGAAGAACAGCAGCGACGGCAGAATGTCGGGGCGCATCTTGGTAAGCATCACGTGGTTAAAGATGGTGCACAGCGCGCAGGTCACGAACACTACCGTTACCACGGCGGGGACCAGGCGACGGATGCGGCGAATCCAGAAGCTCTTGAGGTCGATGCGGCCGGTCTTAGCGACTTCGTTGAGCAGCAAGCGCGTGATCAGATAGCCCGAAAGCACAAAGAAGATCGTGACGCCAAGCAGGCCGCCCTGCGCCCACGTGAGGTTGAGGTGATAGAGCACCACCGCGACGACGGCGAGCGTACGCAGACCGTCGAGTGCAGGGATGTAGCGGGACTTGGGGCGAGCAGGCGTCTGCTCCGCGGCGGGAGTGTTGGCGCGGCCCGCGTTGTTGGCAGAAGCGCGATGGGGGCTCGCGGTGCGTCGCGGCTCGTTGGCACGGCGCCCGCCCTTCGTGCGTTCGTGCGACGCCGGCTCGTTGCCCGTGCGGCGTCGACCGCGCGAGCCCGATTGCGAGAGTTGTTCCATAAAACATCATCCAATGACGAGAATAATCAGCACGTATTCATTGTAGCTGCCTGCTCCTGTGAATGCTTACTGCTGGTGCAACCTCAAGCGCGCGTTCACATCAAAGTGAACTAAAGTTATAGGGGTGTGAGAGCGCACGATCGACGGCCGACGGTGGGCGTAAGGCCCGCAGACGAGGAGGTTTCCATGGCAGATCGCGGCATCGTTGCGGTGTTCGGCAGCATGAACATGGACCTTTCGGTGGCGTGCGAGCACATGCCGCGCGCGGGCGAGACCGTCGGCGGCAGCGGTTTTATCACCAACGCCGGTGGTAAGGGCGCTAACCAGGCCGTCGCCGCCGCGCGCATGGGCGCGCGCACGTGCATGATTGGCGCGGTCGGGCGCGATGCGTTTGGCGATGCGCTGGTGACGGGACTTCGGGATGCCGGCGTGGGCGTTGGGTTCGTGGCGCGCCGCGATGACGTGGAGACGGGAACGGCGACCATCATTCGCTGCAAGGGCGACAACCGCATTGTGCTGTCACCGGGCGCCAACCATGCGCTTGCGGGCGAGGATGTTGCCTGCGCGCTGAGACGTCTGGTGGCCGATGAGCTCGACGGCGACGCCAACGATATTGCCCCGGCTGTCGGAAGCGTCTTTATCGCCCAGGGCGAATGTGACCTGATGGCAACGGCCACGGCGCTCTCTTGCGCTCACGAGCTGGGGTTCTATACGGTCTTTAATCCAGCTCCTGCCTGCGAGTTGCCTGCGGAGGTCTGGCCTGCGGTCGACTTGGTCTGCCCCAACGAGACCGAGTGCCAGGTGCTGACGGGCATCCTGCCCAAGGACGATGAGAGCTGCGCCGCTGCGCTCAACGCCCTGCTTGCTAAGGGCGCCGGCGCCGCGGTCATCACGCTGGGCGGCGCCGGCTCGGTTACGCTCGGCGATGGCGGTGAGCTGCTGCGCATGCCGGCGCTTTCGAGCACGGTCGTCGATACGACGGCCGCGGGCGATACGTTTATCGGCGCGTTGGCGGCGGCTCGCCTAAAGGGCTTGCCGCTCTTTGAGTGCATGGCCGCGGGTGCTCGCGCCTCTGCAGTGACGGTGTCGCGCTTGGGCGCTCAGCAATCGATTCCCACGCGCGCCGAAGTTGAACATTGGTTTGGTTAAACGATAAAGACGGAGAAGCGGAGTAGAACAATGGCAATCAAGAAGCTGATCCTTGATCTGGATATGGGTGTGGACGATGCGATGGCGCTGGCCTATGCCATCGCGAGCCCCGAGGTGGAGCTCGTGGGCATCACCACGTGCTTTGGCAACGTGCGCGTCGAGCAGTCGGCGCACAACTGCCTGGCGGTGCTCGATCTGCTGGGTCGCCCCGAGGTTCCGGTGTACCTGGGTGCCGACCGTCCTCTGCAGGCGACTGAGCCCTATACGCCGCCGGCGTCCACCGCGCTCATTCACGGCAAGAACGGCATCGGCGGCGCGAGCGTGCCCGCGTCGCCCTACGAGCCGGTGGGAGCGACCTCGGCCGGCGGCAACGCTGCGGTCGATTATTTGATCGATGCCGCGCGCACTTATGGTCCCGATCTGGTCTACGTAGCGACTGGCCCGCTCTCCAATCTGGCGCTCGCCCTGGAGCGCGATGCGGCGGCGATGATGTCCATCGGCCGCGTGGTCGTGATGGGCGGCGCCCTTACCGTGCCCGGCAACGTGAGCGCGGGCGCCGAGGCCAATATGGCGAGCGACCCCGAGGCGGCCGATGCCGTGCTGCGCTCGGGCCGTAAGCTCACCATGGTGGGTCTGGACGTGACACATCGCGCGGTGCTCACACGCCGCGACATTGCCGGCTGGACGGGCTCGGGCACTATGGCCGGCTGCGCATTTGCGAGCATGGTCGAGCACTACATTGGTTCGTACGAGATGAACGCGCCCTACCTGGGCGGCTGCGCGCTGCACGATCCGCTGGCGGTTGCCGTGGCGATTGATCCAACGCTCGTGGGTGCGCTCGGCTGTAACCTGCGTGTTGACTTGCTGGGTGAGTATCGCGGCCGCACCATCTGCGATGAGCGCCGCCTGTCCGATCCGGACAAGAGCGCGCTTGTGGCACTGACCGTGGATGCTCCGCGCTTCCTGTCCGAGTTCAAGACGCGTATGGCCCGTGTCCTTGGCTAAATGTTTTTTACGCCCCGCCCCAAGTAGTCAATTTGAACTGCGTCCCAAATCTTGGACGCCCTAAATAGCGACTAGGCCGCGAGGGCCT
>UQPT01000023.1:0-26745 GCA_900543045.1 uncultured Collinsella sp. | reverse complement strand
GGGCCGTGTTCCGCTATGCGGTTGTCAATTTGCGAAAGAAATTATGCGTCACCCTTATCGATAAGTTGTTCAGTCAATATCAAAACAACTCTTGGTTTAATGCCGATTCGCTGAAGTACTCTCTTGCAAAGCTTTTAGTCCAATATAGGCCTATTGAAGTGGTTGAGTCGTTATACCGATCTCCCGATGATTTTCTAATTGCGCTACGGGATTTTCTTCGTAAGAGAATTGAGTTAGACAAAACGAATCTCGAGCTTAAGCATACTGAAATAGACCAATGTCAGCTGCTTTTGGATGTTATTAATTGCGTAGAGCCGCTGGAAAACTATGAGTGGGAATACCGCTCTTCTCTGTCAGGATTTGCGCTATACCTGAGTGAGCATCATGAAGTGGATGACTACACGCTTGTAATTGATCGTGAGGAGAATACCAGGGTCGTTGCGGAGCGGCTGGGCTTTAGCGGGGTGTGCCAAGCTGATTCGACAGAGTGCTTTGGCATAAGAATGGCTGACATGCTTGTTGGAATTGTTGCAAAACTCATGAAAGCCATCCGCGACGAGCAAACCTATCAATCGCAAGAAGATGAGCTCAAAAAGAAGCTCTTTGATAACGAGTGGTTTAGGCTAAACGACGAACGACTCGCTTTGTATAAAAAGTTACGACGAGTACTGATCCAGTATGATCAATGCTGGTATAAGTTTTATGCCAGTGGCTACTCCGATGACCTTGTGGTTTTGCTTTCGCTTCTTAATTACCTCAGCAATTTTGAAAATGCTTCTCAGCTACGTGAGGTGGGTGAGAATAATGCGGAATATTTCAACACCTCATGTTGCGTGGGTCTTTCGGAGCACTTCCGCGTAATGGTTGATGATCCTTTATGGATGGGTCATTCGAGTGATTCTCACAATTTGTTTCGCCCTCGCCTTAGAATCACTGATCAACCAAGAATTTATACGGTGCTAAAGGTTATGTTTGCCGAGGACGGGGCCCCAATGGCTCTAATATCTGAAAATGAACAAGAGGTCGCATACATGCTGCCTGCTGATTTAGCAAATTGGGCTTATGACGTTCAATTATGCGCTGCCTGCACAGACTCGTTTTTCCCAGCAAAGATTGCCTTTCAATATTACGAAGGCCGTTTTAGAGCCGATTTGATTTTGTAGATGCAACGTCAGCAAAAGGGCGTCAGCCGGTCTGCTGCGGACAGAATAGTCGACTCCGTCTCTGATGAACTGCTGACTGGCTCCAGGAGAGTCGAGTGTGGGCGGTCCTATGCCATGCTTCTTGAAGCACTGCGGAAACACCTTAAAAATGACTGCGTCGCGATGGGCCCTTCGGAGCGCTTCGACTATATCATGAGTATCTTTTCCGAGGGCCCCCTGCGGCGTTTCTCTGATTACCTTGATACGGACATCTCAATGATGACCGTTCACTCCGCTAAGGGGATCGAGTGGGACACCGTTTTCATTCCGGGCGTTACGCGTTTCGACTGGCCTGGAGGGATTTGCTCTCGGTGCGAAAGTGCTAGTATATGCTCGCGTTCTGCGTATGGATGCCGGATCGTTGATGCGATGAATATGCCAGACGGGCTTATTGAGGAAATGGGCCTGCTGTACGTCGGCGTCACTCGCGCCCGCAAAGCGGTATATGTCTCCGCTTCTGTGCAGCGCAGGACAAATTACGGGAACTATCAGGTTGCCTGCCCCTCTTGCCTAACGTCTCTTCCGGGTATTGAACCTGTGAACTAGTCGGTCATGGACGGAGAGGGGTGATTTGTGGCGGTATGGAGCGTGCCTTCTGTTGGCGCGAGGTCCGGTCAGTGGCCGGCCGGACCTCGCTGGGTGTAAAGAGGCCGTTCAGTGCGAAATATAGTGCCTTAGGGCTTCGGAAAGTTCGTCTCTCAGGTCGCTTTCCAACAAGGAAATTGCACGATCGACATAGATTTTGTTATCTATACCAAAGTAATGCCCAACGCTTGTTGCAAGAGACTTATCGTTAAATAGCCCGAGAATTTCATTGTAATCTTGGTCTTCAATAGCCTGTTGATATCTGTCGTTAACGTTCTTTTCTATGCTCGCAATATCAATTAAGGATGCTATGCCATTGGCAGTCAACTGCTCATTATCCGAAATAGTTATTCCGGAAAGCACTTCCTTTACGCCTGCTACAAGCGCTACCGATGTCTGCTTCTTTGCTTGTTTGCTGAACCTTTCACTTACATATGTCTTAATGCTGGAAAAGGTCTTATCTGCATCAGCACCGAAACGCTGAGACAGAATCTGCACCGCTTCTTTGGTGAGAAAGAGATTTTCAATTTCTGCGACCTTGAGGTGGAAAATGCCCTTTTCCTTAAGGGTGTTGAGCTGTTCCTCGGTTTTAAAGTCTCTGTCTATGATGCCCCAGGCCTTTATGGCATGAAGGCCTGGGGTGCGATTATATGCTTTCACATTATTGATAACCTGCTCGCATCCGCCGGAAGGGACTACATAGCAATTGGGGAAAAGCGCGGAATAAATTCGTTTGTCGTAGCTTCCTTCGGTTCCCTCAACGAATAGGACCTCTTTTCTATTGCCAAGAAGCTCTATTAAGAGTTCCTTTGGAAGGTCGCTATCGGGAAGCGTTTCTAATTCCCATTTGGTACCATCAAAATTCTTAACCCAGATGATATCCGAGCTTCGGTGTGTTGAGGCGAAATTAACATCGTGGGTTATGTAGATAAAGAGGCAGTCTGGGCGCGACTGCTCTAGGGAAGTCCAGAGTCGAGCCATAAGCGATGGATGCAAATGAACTTCAGGCTCATCCATGATGATTATTTTGTCGTTTGGGACACAAAGAACTTGTGCGGCAAGATATAGCACTGAACGCTCGCCGTCACTCATTTGCGTTGCGCTGTAGCGATCCGTTTTACTTTTGGAGTACGCATAGAAGGCCGCGTCTTCCTGCTCGATCTTTCTTTGAGGAAAGACTTCATCCCAAATTACTTTAAGCTTATCTAGTGCTGTTTTCGGTAGAGGGGGCCTTTCTGCAGAAATAGACTCTGCATGCCTGCATTCATCAATAAACCGCTGGTTTTCAAGATTTACTTGTGCGATGAGGGCTGCTAAAACATCGTCAAAATCGTCGAGGAGCTTTGTTGTGTAGCACTCGCCCCAATTCCATCGTCCGTTTTTATTTTCCTTATTTCGGGAGCCCCCATATATAACTTTATCTTCTGCTTCTGCGTAGCTCTTTAAAGGAATTCTCTCGGAAAAATTGATATCGCGTTGTGCTGTAATCCGATGAACCTTTTCGAAATCTTGTTGCTCTATCCAAGCACCGAGCTTTGATTTACCGGACCCATTTGGTCCGATAATAACGACGGAGTTGACCTGTGCTTCATAACAGATCTTTATGTTGCTGGCATTGGGTAGCCAGTATTCATAATTTGATTCGTCTTCTGACAATTGTCCCACCTAGTTAGTGACGATTTTTTATTGATTAATAATACTATTGATAAGTCCCAGTGACCTGCTTGGTTCCAGCCTTGCATTGCCATACTCTTCGATTTTGCGGCCACAGTTGTTCTCGTCAGGCTTAAGGCGCCACTCGACCGGTTGTGATTCAATGTTTGATACTCCCGTTGGCATGCAAATTTGGTTGTATTGATAGAGAGGTTGCGTGTGATGCCTCGGAGTGCCTCATGGGTTGGGCGTGGAGTTGGGGTGCCATAGAAGATGGGCCGTGCGGGGAAATCTTATTACGAGAAGTGCTCTTCCGATTTAGTAGCCGCTTGAAGTGGCTGTACCTCACGATGCCGATTCAGCCCTCGGCGCACCTGAACTCATCGATCATTCGCCCGGTAATCACGACAGTGCTGACAACGATGTCGCTCTCTTGTACCGTGAACATGCAGTAGGTCGGTAAGAGCCAGTTGGCGTAGATGTCCATCTCGTTCGCTAAAGACGCTTCCAATGGATCGCCCTGCTCGCCGGGTAGTAGGTTGACGACGCCATCGTTCACGTTCCTGCTACTGCGCGCTGGACATCCTGACTTCGACCATGACGTCCTCTCCGGGTCGCCTCCATGTTATACTTGCCGTAAAAACCTTACGGCAAGTATAACATGGAGGTTTCGATGCTAACGCGTTTTGAGGTCGAGGGATTCCGAAACTTCTCCCATAGATTTACCTTCAATTTGACCGATGTCAGGGACTACAGATTCAATGCGTCAGCCATCGATGAGGGCATCGTTTCTTGTGGTCTTATCTACGGTAAAAACGCTGTCGGCAAAACAAATTTCTCCAATGCTCTTCTCGATATTTCAGCAAATGTGGGGCGTCGGACCTTCTATTCCAATAAAACTAATTATCTCAGCGCAGTTGATGGGGTCACGTCGGCGTGCTTTGCCTACACGTTTCGCTTTGGGAATGACGAAGTTGCTTATCGTTACGAAAAGACTGGGATAACAGACTATCTTCGTGAGACAGTGGCTGTTAACGGCAAGATTGCATTTGATTACGACCACCGTGCAGGTAAAGTGCTCGATGGCGATTTGGCTTCTATTGGTGCCGATCGATTGAACTGGGAGTTCAAATCTCCCGGCATTTCTGTTTTGGCGTATGTGTGCAATAACATTCCTTTTGAGAGGGCAATGCCTCTTTTTAAGCTTTATACGTTTGCGCGGTCAATGGATGCCATTGGCGACGCACATATGAACGACCGTAACCTTGTCTCTACCATCGCCGAAAACGTTATTTCGAATGACTTGGTTTCTGAGCTTCAGGCTTTTTTGAATGACTTTGGAATTCGAGAACGCCTTACTGCGCGTGAAACGCCATCGGGTGATATCGCTTTGTACTTTGAAAAAAGTCGACTTATTCCGTTTGTAGAAAACTGTTCAAGCGGCACTGTTGCGCTGCTGCGACTGTTTAATTATTTCCATGCTACAAGTGTGCCGTCCTTGCTTTTTGTCGACGAGTTCGATGCGTTCTACCATCACGATCTCGCCGAGAAGGTCGTTGACTATTTTAAGTCCCAGACTGGACGCCAGGTGCTTTGCGCATCTCATAATACGGACTTGTTCAGTAATAAAATCCTTAGGCCAGACTGTCTATTCATTCTTTCGGATCACAATATAATTTCCGCAGCCAATGCAACAGATAGGGAGCTAAGGGAGGGGCACAACCTCGAAAAGCTCTATAAGGCTGGCGAATTCGATGTCTAGGAAGCAAGTCCTGCTTATCGTTGAGGGTGAAAAACAAGAGATTAAACTCTTTCATGCCCTCTTTGAGTGCTATGGCCTCGACATTGGCTATGAGATCGTTTCCTATAACACAAATATCTACGAGCTTTACGAAAGGATGTTTTCGGACGGCTTTCAGGATGACTTATCGCTGCTCGGCGTCCTTAAGGAACGTGCGTCCGAAGAGGATAAGTGGTTATTTGACCAGGATTATTCTGATGTTTTGCTGGTCTTTGACTATGAGCCCCAAGATAATAGGTTCTCACCTGCACGGTTAGAGGAAATGCAACGTTACTTTAACGAGAGCACAGACAATGGCAAGCTCTACGTTAACTATCCAATGGTCGAGGCATGTAAGCACTTTCTGAAAATGCCCGACGTAGAATATCTAAACAGAACTGTTTCCCGTAAAGATGTTTTGAAATACAAGTCAATCGTTGGCAATGCTTCTAGATACCAGAGTTTTGAGCGGCATTTTATTAGGCCTGACGTTGACGAAATGATTGTGCTTACCGCCATCAAGGCGCTTCGGTTGTGCGGCTATAACGGCGAGGCCGGTTATGAGTCTGAGTATAGAGACCTTGACCATGAGACGATCGTGAAGGCGCAAAACGATACTTTACGTTTGGCTGATGAGGTATGGGTTCTTGGTACCTGTCTGCTATTTATTTTAGATTACTCAACGGGACTTATTGATTTCGCGGGAATCGAGTCGAAGCTACTTGGCTAGACTTCTGGACGCTGCTAGTTCTGATTAATGTTGTCGATGCGGGGCTGTCATTTCGGAAGTGCGGTGAAAAAATCGGAAACCTCCGAGCACAAACTGATTTTCGGCAACAAAACCGCAGGTCTCGGATGTCTAAAACAGGGGTCTGGTCGACCGTTCTCGGTTTTTCACCGCACTTCCGGATTGGACGCTCATTTTGCACTCTCGAAGTCCCCACATCCCCTAAAAAAGTTCTTAAAACAGCCATAAAGGCGGTCCAACTCGCGTTGACAGCGTAAAATACGCATGTTTGACTATGACTAAAGTGGATTTTAGGGGAGGGGTGCGCCATGGAGGTGCTGGTTGTTGGCAACACCGCATATGTTGACGATGACTTTTGTGCCAAGGCGTTCCCCGGGGGCCACGTTAAGGTCGTCGCTGCCGCGGAAGCGCGCCGCGATGAGTCGTCGCCCCATGCCTCGTGGAAAGAGCTGCTTCAGCACTTGGAGCAGGCCTACGAGTTCGACCGCGTGGTCTACCTGTCTAATTACCTAACCCCGCATACCGATACCGTGGGCGATATCGAGCTGCTGCGCTCGGTCTTTCGTACGTGCGCGGGTCGCCGGATCCAGCTGTTGTATATAGCAGGTCCCGCGGGTGCCGAGGGTGCCGCCGATGCCGCGGGGCGAACGGGCAAGGGCATTATCGCGCACGCAGCCAACGACCTGTGCCGCTACTACGCTGCTCGCGAGGGCGTTCAGACTAAGATCCTGCGCGTGCCGTTCCTGTATACCGCGTCTGCCGCGCTGGAGGACCCGTTTTTGGTGCCGATGCTCGACGAATGCTCAACCGGATCGGCCGCTCTGCAGGGCGCGCAGGATGCGGCGTTTCCTCTGCTGTGTGCCGAGGAGCTTGCGGTGCTGGTACGCCGTATCTTCGACAGCTGGAATGGCAACTTTGAGACGCTCGACGTAGCCGATACCTTCCATCACACGGTGGGTGACGTGGGCGACGCCCTCAAGGCGCTGTTCCCAGGGCTCTCAGTTGCCTATGGCGATTCTGCCGGCTACGCCCTGCCCGCCAGCGACGTCGCTCGCGTGCGCTATGGCTGGTTTCAGCGCTACGACTTGTTGCGCGACCTCTCGACCATTCAAGCGCGTTGGGATGCTGGCCGTGCAAAGAAGGTCAACCCCTTGCGCGCGGCCATCGACCGCATTCAAATGCGCACGCTGCCTGTCAAATGCCTGGAGACGGCAGCCGCCTGGGTGCTCTTTGAAGTGCTGGAGCGCTTGTTCTCCCAATCGACCCAGCTCAACGTGCTCGATTATCGCCTGCTCTACGTGGTGCTCATCGGCACGCTGTATGGCTTGGACTTTGGCCTGGTTGCGGCGCTGCTGGCGTCGGTGGGTTTGACTGCGAGCTACTTTACTCAGTACGGTTATACCTTCCAGGGCCTGTTCTACGAGCCGTCCAACTGGCTGCCGTTTATTGCGTACTTTGTTGTGGGTGCCGTGTGCGGCTATGTGCAGCTGCGCAACAGCGAAGCCATTAGGGCGGAGCGCGATCAAAACGAGCTCGTGCGCAACCGCAATACGTTCCTTACGCAGCTCTACCACGACGCGATCGAGGACAAGCGCGCGTACAGGCGCCAGATCGTGGGTCGCCACGACAGCTTTGGCAAGATCTTTGCCGTGACGCAGGAGCTCGACGTGTTCAACCCACGCGACATCTATCGCAAGTGCTGCGAGCTTCTGGGCGAGATCCTCGAGAACGATTCGGTGGCGATCTACCATGTTTCGGGCGGGGCATTTGCACGCCTGGTGGCGGCAAGTCCCGCGATTGCCGAAGATGCCGCACGCTCGCTCACGCTTGAGCAGCTTGCACCTCTTTTGGGCGACGGGGGTCGTTCGAATCTGTGGGTGAACCGCGAGCTTACGCCGGGGCTTCCCATGTTTGGATACACGATCGAGCGCGACGGGGCACCCGCTGTGTTGATCTTTGTGCGTAGTGCGGCCGAAAACCAAATGACCCTCTATTATCAAAACCTGTTCCGTATCTTGTGCGGGTTGGTCGAAAGCGCGCTGGGCCGTGCCTTTGACTATGAGGCGGTGGCGCAGGATAAACGCTGCGTTGACGGCACTTGCGTGCTCAAGCAGGCTGCCTTTGGCCAAGAGCTCGCGGCCGAGCAGGCGCTGGCAGATGGCAAGATGGGGAGCTTTTTGCTCCTGCGCGTGGTACCGGGCATGGAGCCTGTCGGCGAGCTGGTGGGCGCAATTGGGTCGGCAATCCGCGAGAGCGATGCGGCGGGCCTGGTCGATGGTGACATGCTCTACCTGCTTATGCGCCAGGCAAAGGCGTGCGATCTGCCCATTATCCGCGAGCGCCTGAGCGCAAAGCAGATTGCGGTGGAGCCCGTTGACGGCGAGGACATCGTGGCGCTGCTGCAGCACATCTCTTACACCGGTGACGGTGAGGGGTGTGCCGCTAGATCTCGCTTGTCGTTGCTGCCGTCTTGCTGCTGATTCATGCGCTGGTTTGCCTGATGCTGTGGACGCTCATGAAGTTGGGCCTGCTGCCGGTTCGCGGTCACATGCTGGCTGTGATTGTGCTGGTGCCGCTATGGGGCCCGTTGCTGGTGGTTCTGCTATCGGTCCGCGGTGCGTTGTTTGGCGAGGGGCTGAAAGAGTCTGCGCTGGAGTCGCTGCGCTTCAACGACGACCTGCATCGCAGCATCCTAGTGCACGAACGTGATGCCGATGCATGCGTAGTGCCGCTCGAGGAGGCGCTCATCGTCAACGACCCGGCAGACCGGCGCCGCCTAATGTTCTCTATGCTCACCGAGGAGCCCGATGCGTATCTGGCGCAGCTACAGGCGGCTAAGCTTAACGACGACGTTGAGGTGGCGCACTATGCCGCGACGGCGGTGGCGCAGATCTCCAAGGAGTTCGACCTTAAGCTGCAGCAGCTGGAGCGTGCCTTTAAGACCGACCCGAGTGCGCATAATCTCAACGAATACTGCGATTTTCTTGGTGAATACTTGGACTCGGGCTTGGCCGAGGGGCGCGTGGCTCAGATTCAGCGCCAACAGTACGCGCGTTTGCTTGCGCGTCGCTGCGAGCGCGAGGACACCCTTGAGCTTCGCATTCGATACGCGACGGCGCTGGCCGATGTCGGACAGATCGACGAGGCGCAGGCCGTGACCGACCAGCTGGTGCTCGACGTGCCCGAGGAGCAGGAGGTTTGGATGCTTTGCCTGCGCCTGGCGGTGATGCGCTGCGACGGTGACGAGGTCCACCGCGTGATCGATGCGATTGACAAACAGCATGTATACTTGAGCGCCGCCAACCGCGAGGAACTGGCGTTTTGGCGCAACGGAGAGGAGGCCCGATGAGCGTGATACAGCATATCCGCGACCGTGCGGGCCATTTTCGCTGGATGGGGCTGCTTGTGGTGTGGGCGGTCTTTATTGCCATGGCCGCCGTGCTGCTGGTGGAGCGCGCCGGCGTACAGTACAGTGCGGGCCAGCATAAGCTGGGGATGCTTGCCGCCAACGATGCGGTGCCGGCTTCCTCGGCAATATTTGGCCAAAAGCCCACGTGCTCGGTCATTACCGATTCCGATCAAGCTGGCGTCGAGGACGTAAAGGAGCAGTTCGACCAGATTCTGCTCGACATGAAGATCGCGCACCGCGACGTGGACCTTGCCCTGGACGGCGCGGATGCCATTCCCTCGCTGACCTCCTACGATCGCGTGATTTTGCTCATGCCGTCGCTCGATGGGCTCGGTACGCACCTGAGCGACATTATGAGTTGGGTGAGTGCCGGCGGTTCGCTTATGCTCGCCATGACGCCGGATAATTCCAGCTATCTGCAGGCAATCGGTCCCAAGCTGGGCATCGATTCTGCCGGCTATGAATATGCGACGGCAGAGAGCATCGTGCCGAGCGAGGACTTTATGATTGGCGGTGGCCAGCGTTATGAACTTTCGGACCCCTTTGATTCGTCGCTTTCGGTTTCGCTGCGCGAGACGGCTCATGTGTGGGCTAAGACCGGTGATGCGGGTGCCCCGCTCATTTGGTCGAATGACTGCGGTAGCGGGCGCACCGTGGTATGCAATATCGGTATCTATGACAAGGTCATGCGCGGCTTTTACGCCGCGGCGATCAGCCTGCTGGGCGATGCCACGGCCTACCCCGTCATCAACAGCGCCGTCTTCTATCTGGACGACTTTCCCAGCCCCGTGCCCTCGGGCGACGGCACCTATATCAAGCGCGACTACGGGCTTTCTATCGCCGACTTTTATGCCAAGGTCTGGTGGCCCGATCTTCAAAAGCTCGCGCAAAAATATGGCGTTCGCTTTACCGGCGTGATGATCGAAAACTACGAGGACGCGGTCAACCAGACCGAGCCCGCGCGCCAGGCCGATACCACGCAGTTCCGCTACTTTGGCGGCATGCTGCTGCAGATGGGCGGAGAGCTGGGTTTCCACGGCTACAACCATCAGCCGCTGGCGCTCTGGGATACCGACTATGGCACACTGTACGACTACAAGACGTGGAAGAACAAGGAGGCGCTCGTCGCATCGCTCAACGAGCTTATAGCCTTCCAGGACGAGGTACTGCCCAACGCGCACGGCTCGGTCTATGTGCCACCGTCGAATATCCTTTCGGCCCGTGCGCGCAAGCTTATCGGCACCGACGTTCCGCGCATTAAGACCATCGCCAGTACGTATTTTGAGGATGGCACCGACCTGCCGTACGTACAGGAGTTTGGCGTGGCGAGCGATGGCATTGTGGAGCAGCCACGTATTGTCTCGGGCGGCATGGTCGACGATTCCTATATGCGCCTGGCAGCCGTGTCCGAGCTCAACATGCACTACGTGAGCACGCACTTTATGCACCCGGACGACCTACTGGATCCCGGTCGCGGAGCCAAGGAGGGCTGGGATGTCTACAAGGGCGGTCTGACCAACTACCTGGAGTGGCTTACCAAGTCTGCGCCCGACCTGCGGCGCCAGACCGGTTCGGAATGCTCGGGCGCCATCCAGCGCTTTTCGTCCGTGACGGTGAGCGTGGATACAAGTGCGGATGCCTGGACGCTCAGCCTGGGCAATTTCCACGACGAGGCGTGGCTCATGTTTCGCGCCAACAACGGCGACCCGGGTGCAGTCACGGGTGGCGAGATTACGCATCTGACGGGCGACCTGTACCTGGTCAAAGCCACGGACAAGACGGTGATCATTGCACGCAAGGAGGGTGGCGACAAATGAGAATCTGCTTGGTACTCGAGGGTTGCTACCCCTATGTGCACGGCGGCGTGTCCACCTGGATGCACGGCTACATACAGGCCATGCCCGAGCACGAGTTTGTGCTGTGGGTGATCGGCGCGCATGCTGCCGACCGCGGCAAGTTTGTCTACGAGCTGCCCGGCAACGTGGTCGAGGTACACGAGGTGTTTCTGGACGACGCCCTGCGGCTTTCGGGCGAGCAAGAAGAGGCCGACTTTAACGCTCACGAGCGCGAGGCGCTGCGCCGCCTGGTATCGCTCTCCAATCCGGACTGGGACGTGTTGTTCGATATCTTCCAGCGCCGTCGCGTGCATCCGCTCTCGTTTTTGCAGAGTCGCGCCTTTATGGATATCTTTCGCGACGTGTGCCTGGCCGAGTACCCATACACGCCCTTTGCCGATGCATTCCACACCATGCGCTCCATGCTGCTGCCCGTGCTCTACCTTCTGGGCAGCGAGGTGCCGGTGGCCGATGTGTACCACGCCATCTCGACCGGCTACGGTGGCCTGCTCGCCTGCCTGGGCTCAATCGTTCACCATGCGCCGGTGCTGCTGACCGAGCATGGCATTTATACTCGCGAGCGCGAGGAAGAGATCATTCGCGCCGACTGGGTGGTGCCGTCGTTTAAGGACCGCTGGATTCGCTTTTTCTACCTGCTTTCGGAGGAGATCTACCGCCGCTCCTTTCGCGTGACGAGCTTGTTTCATAACGCCCGCAAGACGCAGATCGATATGGGCTGCGATGCGGACAAATGCCTGGTCATCCCCAACGGCATCCAGTTCGACCGCTTTAAGGACATTCCCTTAAAGCCCGATGACGGCTGGGTGGACATTGGCGCGGTGGTGCGCCTGGCGCCCATCAAGGACGTCAAGACCATGATCTATGCCTTCTTTGAGCTGCACGAGCGCCTTCCCAAGGTGCGTCTGCACATCATGGGCGGCGTGGACGACGAGGAGTACGGTGCCGAGTGCCACGCGCTGGTCGATACCCTGGGCGTGCGCGATCTGATCTTTACCGGGCGCGTCAACGTGGTCGAGTACATGGAAAAGCTCGACTTTACCATTTTGACGAGCATCTCCGAGGGCCAGCCGCTCAGCGTGCTGGAGTCGCTTGCAGCGCGCCGTCCCTGCGTGACGACCGAGGTGGGCTGCTGCCGCGAGCTGCTCGAAGGCGCCCCGGGCGACGACTTTGGCGTGGCGGGTTTTGTGACGCCGCCTATGTATCGCAAGGGCTTGGCTGATGCCATGGAGCGCATGTGCGTGAGCCGGGCCCGTCGCATTGAGATGGGGGAGCGTGGCCAGCGTCGCGTTGCCACGTACTTTTTGCACGAGCAGATGCTCGCCAACTATCGCGCGCTGTACGACGAGACGGCGCGCGCGTTTGACCTGCCCAGAGAGGGGGAGTAGCCGGTGGCCGGAATCGGTTTTGAGCTCAAACGCCTGTTTAGGCGCAAGGGTCTGTTTGCCACGATGCGCGCCTATGGCTACGCCGGCATTGTGTGCACGGGCCCCATGCTGCTTGGCGTGCTGCTCCAGGTGGGTATCTTGGTGCTGTGCGGTCTGTGGGGTGTGGGCCGCGCCAACCAGGATCTGCTGGTGTGCATGGTGACCTATACGCTGCTGGCATCGCTCACGCTCACAAGCTTTTTCTCCATGCCGGTCACGCGCTTTTTGGCCGACATGCTCTTTGCCGAGCGCGAGGATGAGATCCTGCCTTCGTTTTGGGGATCTAATGCCATCATGCTCGTTGCGGGCATGGTGCTCTACGGCGTCTTTTTGCTGTTCTCGGGGGCCACGCTGCTGCAGGGGCTGCTGTGCCTGTGGCTGTTCAACATTATGATCGTCAACTGGAATGGCATGAGCTACCTCACGGCCATCAAAGATTATCGTGGCATTCTGTGCAGCTTTGCGGCCGCCATTGGCGTGGCGTGCCTGTGCGCCCTGGCAGCGCTGGCGTTGGGACTGCCGCCGGTCGAGGGCCTGTTGGCGTCAATCGCCCTAGGCTACGGCGTCATGCTTGCCTGGGATGTGGTACTGCTGTACCGGTATTTTCCACGGAGTGACCGGAGTCCCTGGCGTTTTTTGCGCTGGCTCGACCAATTTATGCCGCTTGCGCTTACGGGGCTGTTTACCAACTTGGGGCTTTTCGCACACCTGGTTATTATCTGGGCGGGCCCTATTGGCGTGCAGATCAAAGGCCTGTTTTACGGGGCTCCTTACCATGACGTTCCGGCACTCATTGCGTTTTTGACCACACTCGTCACGACCGTCAACTTTGTGGTGTCGGTCGAGGTCAATTTCTATCCGCGCTACCGTGACTACTACAGCCTGTTCAACGACGGCGGCGTGGTGGGCGATATTGTGGTGGCCGAGGAGGAGATGCTCTCCACGCTCAACAGCGAACTGCGCTTTTGCGCGCTCAAGCAGCTGTTTGTGACCGCGGCGGTCATCTCGCTCGAGACTACAGTGCTCTCGGCCCTGCCGCTGGGCTTTAACAATCTTATGCACGGGTATTTTCGCACGTTATGCGTAGGCTACGGCCTGTATGCCGTGGGCAACACGATCCTGCTTATCTTGCTGTACTTTACCGACTACAAGGGAGCCGTTCTGGCCTCGGGCCTGTTTGCCGGTGTGGCGGGGCTCGCGACCGCCGTGTCGTTGCTTTTGCCGCAGCAGTTTTACGGCTTTGGCTTTTTGTTGGGTGCGGTGGTGTTTTTTATCGTGGCGCTGCTGCGGCTCGATACCTATACCGCCAACTTACCGTATCGTATCCTGAGCCAGCAGCCCATTGTGGCGACCGACAAAACGGGTCGTTTTACACAGCTGGGCCGCTTGCTCGACCGTGCCGAGCAGCGCTATGAGGAGTGCCGCCGCAAGGGCGTGCCGCACGGCGCGTTTCAGCGCGCAGTAGTTCGCGTGTATCGCAACCATTGGGGAGGTTCTGATGATCGATAAGTTGATGTCTCGCCGCTGTCTGATCGAGGCGGCTGCCGGCGCGCTGCTGCTTTCGGGCTGCTCATCTCAGGACGAATCCTCGACCAAAAAGGTCAAAAAGCAGGGCAAGATTAAAAAGGCCGAGGCCTCCGACCAGTCCAAGCACCTGCGTGATAAGGACGAGCTGTACGAGGTCTACGACGACTCGGGCATTGTGACTATGTACCTGACGGTCTCGCGCGGCAACAGCTCCGAGAACACCGATCACAGCTGGGCCGAGATCAACACGTACTCGGTGTATGACTATGCCGACATGGGCGTGACGCGCTATCAGGTTATGGGCCTGCTGCAGGCGGGCGACGAAGACGGCCCGGTGGCCGGCGAGGTTGGCTATGGCGAGGAAGCGCCCAATGCCACCGTGCAGGTGCGTGGCCAGACGTCGAGCTCCTACACGCAAAAGAATTACAAGGTGGAGCTCAAAAAAGGCAAGGGCACCTGGCGCCAACAGCGCGCGATTGCGCTCAACAAGCACATGGGCGAGGGTATGCGTTTTCGCAACAAGATGGCCTACGACCTTATCCGCGGGATTCCCCAGATGATGGGCCTGCGCACGCAGTTTGTGCATCTGTGGGTGTGCGACCAGACCGAAAAGTCCAACGATACCTTTGAGGACTACGGCCTGTTTACGCAGGTGGAGCAGCTCAACAAGACGGCGCTTAAGGCACATGGCCTGGATAAGAGCGGGCACCTGTACAAGGTGAACAGCTTTGATTTCCATCGCTACGAGGACACCATTAAGCTTGCCGACGATCCCGACTACAACCAGGCAAGCTTTGAGGGCATGCTCGAGATTAAGGGCGATTCGGACCACACCAAGCTCATCGAGATGCTCGATGCGCTCAACGACGAATCGCAAAAGATCGATAACGTGCTCGACACCTACTTTGATACCGAGAATCTGGTCTATTGGCTGGCGTTTCAGATCCTGACGGGCAACTGCGATACTCAGAACCGTAACTGTTATCTGTACAGCCCGCTCAACTCAAATACCTGGTACTTTTTAGATTGGGATAACGACGGAATGCTGCGTAAGCTGGAGCTTTCTCTTGCCGGGTTCTCGGACTATGCGAGCTGGGAGCGCGGCGTAAGCAACTACTGGGGCAACGTGCTATTCAATCGCGCGCTGCGCAGTAAGTCGTTCCGCAGTGAGCTCGACCGCGCCGTAAAGGACCTGCGCTCGTATATGACCGAGGCGCGCCTGGCCAAGATGATTAGACATTATCGCGAGGTTACCGAATCGTTGGTCTTTGCTTCGCCCGATATCGACAATCTGCCTGTCACCAAGGACCAATACGAGCAAATCGCCGCGGCGATTCCCCCCGAGATCGAGGAGAACTACAAGAGCTTTCGCGAGAGCTATAAAAAGCCCATGCCGTTCTACATTGGCGTGCCGCAGATCGATAACGGTAAGCTGCGCATTAACTGGGATGCGTCCTACGACTTTAAGGTGCGCGACATTCGCTATACCGTGGAGCTGGCGCGCGACTATGCCATCAAGGACGTGTTTTTTAAGGCCGAGGACGTGCTGCTGCCTGAGGTGACCTGCGATGCGCCCGATACCGGCCAGTATTTTGTGCGCGTGCGTGCCACCAACTCAGACGGCTATACGCAAGATGCGTTTGACTACTATGTGACCGACGACGGCAAACACTACGGCATGAAGTGTTTTTACGTGCAGGACGGTGGTAAGGTCGTGGAGGACACGTATGAGGAGGCCTAGCGCGCTGCTTGAGCGCCTTGCGGCTCCGCCTGTGCGTGCCACGCAGGAGCGTTACCGCCACGAGCTCAAATATCTCATTAACGAGGGTGAGCACGCCGCGCTGGCCTGCCGCATGGCGCCGATTTTCAAGCTAGACAAGCATGCGCAGGCGGGCGGCTATACCATTCGCAGCCTGTACTTTGACGACTACTACAACTCGGCCTACGAAGAAAAAGACGCCGGCATCCTCATGCGCAAAAAGTATCGCGTGCGCATCTACAACGGCAGCGACAAGGTGATTAAGCTCGAGCGCAAAAAGAAGTACGGCAGCTGGATCTACAAGGAGGACGCGCCGCTCACGCGAGGCGAGTTTGAGCAGATCCTGGCCGGCGACTACGACTTTTTGCTGAGGAGCCCCTATCCGCTCTGCCGCGAGTTCTACATCGAGTGCATCTGCAATATGATGCGCCCGCGGACCATCGTGGACTACGAGCGCGAGCCGTGGGTGATGGACGAGGGTACCGTGCGCATTACCTTTGATAGCAACGTGCGTGCGGCGGTGGGGAGCTTTGACATCTTTGACGCTACGTTGCCCGCGTTGCCCGTGCTGGAGCCCGGCAAGCTGGTGATGGAGGTCAAGTTTACCGAGTTTTGTCCGCAGCTGGTGCGCGATATGGTGCCGCCAGGTGCGGCCGAACTCACGGCGGTCTCTAAGTACTGCCTGTGTTATGACAAGACCGCCTACCTGCGCGGTTTTAACTACTGGGAATCGGATTTTGGGAACCGAGGGGATATTTAGACCATGAGCACTAGGGACTTTTTTAAGAACTCCGTCTTGGAGGCGTTTGGTCAGGTCGACCCCGCCAAGATTGGCCTGTCGCTGCTCGTGGCGCTCGCCATGGGCATCCTGATCTACTACGTGTACAAGCGCTTTTTTACTGGCGTGGTCTATTCGCGCAGTTTTGCCGTGACGCTCGTGGGCATGTGCGTGCTCACCTGCATGGTCACGCTCGCGATCTCGACGAATGTGGTCATCTCGCTCGGTATGGTCGGTGCTCTGTCTATCGTCCGCTACCGCACGGCGGTCAAGGACCCGCTCGACCTGTTGTATCTGTTTTGGGCCATTACCACGGGCATTACGGCGGGCGCCGGCATGTATGCGCTCGTAGGACTCACGGCAGTGGTGATCGTGGTGATGATCGCCGGCTTTGCGAGCCACCAGGACAAGGCGCGCGTGTACATGATGGTCATCCACTACACGGGTCAGACCACCGGCGATGATATCGTGCGCGCGTTTGGCCGCACCAAGTTCTCCGTCAAGTCCAAGACCATGCGCGGCGACAAGGTCGAGATGGCCGTCGAGGTCTTCTCGGACGGTGTGGACATGCCCTACGCCGACGCCATCCGCGCGCTCGATGGCGTGGAAGATCTAACGTTGATCCAATACAACGGCGAATATCACGGCTAATTTTGTTCCGGCGTTCTAACGAACGCCGGACCGCTCGACGCTGCTTGCGCTGACGTTTTCTCGACCTGGGTGGGCTGGTCTTGGTTTGGTTTTATGTAAGGGATGGTGCCGCGTGGACGTGCAACAGCTAGAAGAGTCCTGGGCTGCAAGGGCCGGCGCGTGTGAGGCGCGTCTTGTTGCGGCCTCGCACGTGCCGGCGGCGCTGTCGCTGCTGGGGATTGTGCGTCCCAGCGATCGCCTGGTCGTGTTTGCCGATGACTTTGCCGATGCGTTTGCGCGCGGCTTTGATGCCTGCGACGTTGTGCTCGTGGGGGAGCCGTCGGTTGCGGCGTTTACCGCCGCGTCCGAGGGCTTAGATGCTTCGTTTGATGCCGAGGGTCCGCACCTGTGGTGGTTCGTCAACTCCATCGGCGGGTTTGGCCTACGTGTGCCCGATCTGCGTGCGCTGGGTCGGGCGGCGCGTGAGGCCCGTGCGTTGCTCGTGGTGGATAACACCGTGGCAAGCGTCTTTGGGTGCGATCCGCTGCGTTTGGGTGCCGTCCTGTCGCTCGAGGCGCTCGACCGCGTGTGCGCCGGTAAGGCTCCGCACAAGCTCGTTGCCGCTTCGGTGGCACGCTCGCAGCTCAAGCGCCATCGCGTGGATGCCGCTTCCGAGTGCGCGCATACGTTGTTTGCTAGCTGCGGGGCGTCGGCGCTCGATTTGTCTGCCGAGGAGGCCGACGTGCTGGAGCGTGGGCTCTCCTCGCTTAACGCTCGCATGCAGGCACACTTCGACCGCGCCCGTGCGCTGGCCGAGTATCTGGCCGCCAACGAGATGGTGCGCGACGTGTGCTATTCCGGGTTGAGCTCGCATCCCGACCATTCGGTTGCAACGGGAATCCTCGAGCACGGCTTTGGTCCGGCAGTTGAGTTTGACCTTATCGATCGTAGCGCGGGCGAGCTGTTCGACACATTGCCGGGGGAGTTCCGCACGTCGCCCGCCGGCGGCTCAACAACGCGCCTTTCGGCCCCGCGCGGTAAGCAGGTGGGAACCATCCGCCTCTTCGCCGGCACCGACGACCCCCTAACCGTAGCCGCCGCCCTAGACAACGCCCTCCGCAACTAGCTATTTTGGGGCTTGTCTCGGGGTAGTCTTTTTGGGATGGGCTTTTTTAGCTACTTTGGGACTGGGCCGTGGGGGACTGCGCCACGAAAACGGCCTATCTACTACGTTTAACCCTTAGGGGTCGACCATACCTGCCTTTTTTGAAAACTGGCAAGCTGTCTACCAGCGGTTTTGTTTTCACGAAATCTGGTGTGGTAGAGGGTGTTCAACTAAACGTAGTAGATAGGCCCATTTTATGGCGCGCGTCTTAATTCGTTCGTGCGGCGAATCAATAATCAGACCAAATAGACTACTTTGCGTTGATGCTGGCGATGAGGGCGTCGGCTTTGGTGGCGATGACGTTGTTGATGTCGGTCTGCAGCTCCTCGTAGACCGCTATGGCTCGCTCGCCGGCGGGGGTAAGCGTGGATCCGCGGGCGCCGTCGCGCTCGATGAGCTTGCAGCCCAGCTGTCCTTCGGCCTCGTTCACAATGCGCCAGGCCTTGGAATACGCCATACCCATGCTCTTGGCGGCACGGTTGAGCGAGTGTTCGTGGGCAATACCCTGCAGCAGCAAGACGCAGCCGTGACCGAACACGCCCGGCAGGTCTTTGTCGCACGCTTGAATGACCAACTTTGCCGTCGTCTTGTACTTCATACGCTCCACGTCTCCCCGCTAAAGTGTTTGCTGGGCAAACGCAAAGCCTGCGTCAAACCCTCGTGTGCTCTTCTTAAATCATGCATTGTAGCAGTCAAAGTGCGTTAAGATACTTCCCCAGTATTGGGCGCCCAAGGTTGGGCTGGGTCCTACGAGGCCTGCAGCCGACTGGTCGCATGGAAAAAGGAGAAACATGGCTACGTTCTTTCCCGGTGAGTCCCACACGTTTTCGGAGTATCTGCTGGTTCCTGGTTACTCGTCCTCGCAGTGCATCCCCAACAACGTCTCTCTTAAGACGCCGCTAACCCGCTTTAAGCGCGGTGAGAAGCCGGCAATCACCCTGAACATCCCCATGGTTTCCGCCATCATGCAGTCCGTCTCGGGCGTCGACATGGGTGTCGCGCTCGCTACCGAGGGCGGCCTGTCCTTCATCTACGGTTCTCAGACCCCCGAGTCCGAGGCCGCCATGGTCAAGGCCGTCAAGGATCACAAGGCCGGCTTTGTTCAGTCCGATTCCACGCTGACCCCCGACATGACCATGGAACAGGTCATCGAGCTCAAGGAGAAGACCGGTCACTCCACCATGCCGGTCACCGACGATGGCACCCCCAAGGGCAAGCTCCTGGGCATCGTCACCAGCCGTGACTATCGTCCCAGCCGCGATGACCACCAGAAGAAGGTCTCCGAGTTCATGACCCCGCGTGAGCAGCTTATCGTGGGCGACAAGAACATCAGCCTCAAGGTTGCCAACGACGTCATCTGGGACAACAAGCTCAACGCTCTGCCCATCGTTGACGACAACGATCACCTCATGGGCATCGTCTTCCGCAAGGATTACGACAGCCACAAGACCAACCCCAACGAGCTGCTCGACGGCGATAAGCGCTACATGGTCGGCGCCGGTATCAACACCCGCGACTATGCCGAGCGCGTGCCGCTGCTCATCGAGGCCGGCGCCGATGTCTTGTGCATCGACTCTTCCGAGGGCTTCAGCGAGTGGCAGAAGCGCACCATCGAGTGGATCCGCGCCAACTACGGCGAGGACGTCAAGGTCGGTGCCGGTAACGTCGTCGACGCCGAGGGCTTCCGCTTCCTGGCCGACTGCGGTGCCGACTTCATCAAGGTCGGTATCGGCGGCGGTTCCATCTGCATTACCCGCGAGACTAAGGGCATTGGCCGTGGCCAGGCCACCGCGCTGATCGACGTCTGCCGCGCTCGCGACGAGTACTACGAGGAGACCGGCGTCTACGTGCCCGTGTGCTCCGACGGCGGTATCGTCTACGACTACCACATGACGCTCGCCCTTGCCATGGGTGCCGACTTTATGATGCTGGGTCGCTACTTCGCCCGCTTTGACGAGAGCCCGACCGAGCGCGTCAACGTCAACGGCCAGTACATGAAGGAGTACTGGGGCGAGGGCTCTGCGCGTGCCCGCAACTGGCAGCGCTACGACCTGGGCGGCGCCGCGAAGCTCAGCTTCGTCGAGGGCGTTGACTCCTACGTTCCCTACGCCGGTTCCCTCAAGGACGGCGTGGGCGGCACGCTCTACAAGGTCAAGTCCACGATGTGCAACTGCGGTGCCCTCTCGATCCCCGAGCTCCAGGAAAAGGCACGCCTGACACTGGTAAGCTCGACCTCGATCGTCGAAGGCGGCGCCCACGACGTTGTCGTAAAGGACTCCCAGCAGTCTGTGTCTTATCGATAAGCGGCTTTCCCAGGCACCGCATCTTGCCGTTCAAACCGTCGCTTGCGTACCGAAGTACGCGGCGCTCCTCTTTCACGGCAACCTGCGGCACCTGGAAAACCCGTTGTTTCTAGAACGGGTTGCACATAAAGGTTGAGTATCAACCACGTTATTTAGATAAAGCGAGATGCCTGCAAGTCGCAGACATCTCGCTTGTTGTATTTGCTATCATCAGTCAAGTTAACCTTAGGGTCGGGCGGTTTAGCTTTGTTCGCTACAAGTTCCGCACGCAAAGAAGAGCACTTAATGTGCTCTTCGTCTTGCGCAGGACTGTCCGCAGTAGCGAATAAAGCTAAGCCGACCGACCCCATTAAAGATTAAAGGAGCTGATATGTGCGATTGCACAGATCATAAGGATGAGATCCCTGCCTACGACGCGCAGGCCATTGAGTCCAAGTGGATGAAGGCCTGGGAGGACTCCAACCTCTTTGCCGTCGACACCGACGCCAGCAAGCCCAAGAAGTACGTGCTCGAGATGTTCCCGTATCCGTCGGGCGACCTGCACATGGGCCACGCGCGCAACTATACCATCGGCGATGCCATGGCCCGTCAGGCCCGCATGCGCGGCTACGATGTGCTGCACCCCATCGGCTTTGACGCCTTTGGCCTGCCTGCCGAGAACGCCGCCATCAAGCACAACACGCAGGCTGCCGCCTGGACGTATAAGAACATGGACCAGGCTCTCGCCACGATGAAGCGCATGGGCTTCTCCTACGATCTGGATCGCATGGTCAAGACCTGCAGCCCCGATTATTACCGTTGGGGTCAGTGGATCTTTGAGAAGTTGTGGGAAAAGGGCCTGGTTTACCGCAAGAAGAACCCGGTCAACTGGTGCCCCACCTGCAAGACCGTTCTGGCCAACGAACAGGTCACCGAGGGCAAGTGCTGGCGCTGCGGCACCGAGCCCGAGAAGCGCGACCTGGAGCAGTGGTACTTCAAGATTACCGAGTACTCTCAGGAGCTGCTCGATGACCTGGAGAAGCTCCCCGGCTGGCCCGAGCGCGTCAAGCAGATGCAGGCCAACTGGATCGGTCGTTCCGAGGGCGCCGAGGTCGACTTTACCCTGTGCGACCAGGATGGCGAGCCCATCGAGGGCGACGAGGGTAAGATCACCGTCTTCACCACGCGAGCCGACACGCTCTTCGGTGTCTCCTTCTTTGTCCTGGCTCCCGAGTACGCGCGTCTGCACGAGCTCGTCGAGGGTACGGAGTACGAGGAGGCCGTGACCAAGATCGTCGAGGACTCCAAGCATATCTCCGCCGTCGAACGTGCCCAGGGCACCCTCGAGAAGCACGGTGCCTTTACCGGCCGCTACGTGGTGAACCCGGTCAACGGCGAGAAGGTCCCCGTGTGGGTTGCCGACTACGTTGTTGCCGACTACGGCACCGGCGCCGTCATGGCCGTTCCCTGCGGCGACCAGCGCGACTTTGAGTTCGCACGCAAGTATGATTTGCCGATCGTGCCGATCATCCTGGACGATGACGACCGCGCAGCCGTCGAGGCCAGCGGCGAGACCATCGATACCTTCCATGCCGAGACCGTCGACTGGGATTGCGCCCACGCTGCCGAGGGCACGCTCGTCCAGTCCGGCAAGTACACCGGCATGCGCGGCGGCAAGCACTCCGAGGGCGAGGCTGCGATCGTGGCCGACCTCGAGGCCATGGGCTGCGGTCGTCGCAAGGTCGAGTTCCGTCTGCGCGATTGGCTCATTTCCCGTCAGCGCTATTGGGGCAACCCCATCCCAGCCATCCACTGCGAGCACTGCGGCATCGTCCCCGTACCCGAGGACCAGCTGCCGGTGACGCTGCCCGAGAACCTGGACCTGGGCGCCGGCGAGACCCTCGCCGAGTGCAAGGAGTTCTACGAGACCACCTGCCCGGTCTGCGGCCGCCCGGCCAAGCGCGAGACCGATACCATGGACACCTTCACTTGCTCCAGCTGGTATTACCTGCGCTATACCGACCCGCACAACACCGAGCTGCCTTTCTCCCGCGAGGCCGCCGACCGTTGGATGCCCGTCGATAACTACATCGGTGGCATCGAGCACGCCATTCTGCACCTGCTCTACAGCCGCTTCTTTACCAAGGCGCTGCGCGACCTGGGCCTGCTGAGTGTGGACGAGCCCTTCACCAACCTGCTGTGCCAGGGCATGGTCAAGGACGAGAACGGCGACACCATGTCCAAGTCCAAGGGTAATGTCGTGCCCCCGAGCTCGGTCATCGAGCCCTACGGCGCCGACACCATGCGTTTGGCGATCCTGTTTATCGCCCCGCCCGAGAAGGATTTCGACTGGGATCCCAAGGCCGTTGAGGGCGCCAACCGCTTCATCAAGCGCGCCTGGCGTATCGTTTGGCAGCTCGTCCAGTCCGGCGACGCCAACGTTGCCTTCGACAAGTCCGCGCTCGACGAGGTTGCGATGAAGCTCTATCGCGAGCGTCACCGCACCATCGCCAAGTGCACCGAGGACTTCGATCGCGGCCAGTTCAACACCGCCATCTCGGCCGTCATGGAGCTCGTTAACGCGGCGAGCGCCTACCTCAACGCCACTGAGGGCACTGACCGCGACAAGGCGCTGTGCTACGGCGCGGCCAAGGATATCGTGAGCGTCCTTGCCCCCATCTGCCCGTTCTGGGCCGACGAGCTGTGGCATGAGGCGCTCGGCTGCGAGGGCAATGCCTACACCGCCGCCTGGCCCGAGTTCGACTTGGCCGAGTCCATCGAGGACACGGTGCAGATCGTCGTACAGGTGCTCGGCAAGGTCCGCGGCCGCATTGACGTGGCCCGCGATGCCTCCAACGAGGAGATGCAGGCTGCCGCCGAGGCCGCCGTCGCCAAGTGGGTCGAGGGCAAGACGATCGTCAAGGCCATCTGCGTGCCCGGCAAGCTGGTCAACCTGGTGGTCAAGTAAGCGCTGCGCGCTTAACTGACGCATAAAAGACGAGGGACGATCCGGTTGGGTCGTCCCTCGTTTTGTGTTGTCTGCCCTGCTTAGTCAGTGCGTCGCACCGTCTTCTACGGGATGTGTACCAGGTCCCTAAAGTAAACGTTGCCCGTTGCCTCTTCGAACATCCAAATGTTGAGGTAGATGTCGTTGAGGTCGTTGTTCACATCAAAGTCCGGGTCGTCGAAGGTGCCTACAAAGGTGAGCTTGGCGCGCGTTTCCTCGCCCGCTGCGACCTGCTGGCGCATGCGCACATCGCGGACCACGCCGTTGACGTAGGCATAGGAGTCCACATCGCCAAACATCATGTCGACATCGGTGTTGTTTGTCACCGCAAAGATCAACACGGCGTCGCCGTAGCCATCCGTGTCCTTGCCCACGCAGGTAACATGGACGTTCTCGTCTGCCTCAAGGTCGATGGGGAACTGTTCTTGGGAATCGGGACCCAGGCCCTGGGGATCGACGATGTCTTCGTTAATTTTGTCGAAGCTCTCCGATGGCGTCGTTTTCTCGATGGCTTTGGTGCTGCCAGGGTTCGGTTCGCATGTTCCGGTTTTGCCATTCGTGTTGCCGCAGCCTAAGAGGGCCAACGAGCACGTTGCGATGGCGAGCGCAGTCATGCAGAGGGTGCCTAGGCGATTCATGGGTGCCTCCTTGCCGTAGAGGATTTGGAAAGGTTCGTCGTTGTGCGACTTGCTGGCTGGCTTGTTGCAGAATGCCCCTTAGCGTAAGTCTGATCGAAAGGGGCTCGGGGAGGAATGCCCTTGGGGTCCGAACGGGCCTGTGGAATGGGACGCATGGCCCGTTTTGGGGCTGTTGAGGGTGCGCCGCTTGGGGTTCTTCGACCAATTGTCCTATTCTTGTGGAGAAGCTGTGCGCACGCTGACCTGCAGATTCGTACTGTGCTTGCGCGTTTCCGCAGCTATTGGTATAGTTTGCTTGCAAATGAAGTTGTAATTGAAAGAAGTGGGGTTTCGGCCCCGCTTCTTTTTTGTATGGATGGAGGTGCCGCAATGGTCAAGACCAAGACCGAGCAGGCGATCATCGACGCGCTCGAGGCCGTCGCTCCCCAGCACGATGTCGACATCGTCGACGTCGAGCTCGTGGGCGCCACCAAGGCCCCCTGCGTGCGCGTGCGTATCGAGGGTGCCGAGGGTCAGAGCCTGTCTCTTAACGACGTCACGGCCAACACCAAGTGGGTCGGCGATGTGATTGAGGAGCTCGACCCTATCTCTTCGAGCTATACGCTTGAGGTGTCGAGCCCGGGCATGGCGCGCCCGCTGCGCCGCCCGTGCGACTTTGCCCGCTTTGTGGGCGAGAACTGTGAGCTCACCTCCACCGCCACTGAGGGCCGTCGCAGGTACGCCGGCAAGATTGCCGCTGCGACCGAGACCGACGTGACCCTCGAGCTCGAGGACGGCGAGTCCGTCACCCTCGATTTCTCTGATGTTAAAAAGTGCAAGCTGAAGCCCACCTACGACTTCAAGCCCGCGAAGGAAGGAAAGTAAGATGGCAGCATCCGACATGATGTCCGCCCTGATGGAGCTTTGCCAGGAGAAGCACATCGACCAGCTCTACCTGATCGACCGCCTGGAGCAGTCGCTCGCCAAGAGCTATGCCGAGATCCTGCATCTTGAGTGGGGCGCCAAGGTGACCATCGACCGCACCACCGGCAAGATCTACGTCTACCGCCTGGAGCCGATCGACGATTCCATGGACGAGGAGGGCAACTTCACCGAGTTCGAGGAGATCGACGTTACCCCCAAGAACACGAGCCGCATCGCTGCCCAGCACGCCAAGGCCGAGATCAACGCTATCGTGCGTAACTCCGCCCGTGAGCAGATCTACGAGGAGTTCTCCGGCCGCATCGGTGACCTCATCAGCGGTACCGTGCTGCAGTCCACGCCCGACTTCACGATCGTCAAGATCCGCGAGGGCGTCGAGGCCGAGCTGCCGCACTTCGACCAGCGCCGTTACGAGAACGAGCGCAACGAGCGCCCGATGGGCGAGCGCTACCTGCACAACCAGCACATCAAGGCCGTGATCATCGACGTACGCGACCCCAACTCCAACCTGCAACCGGTTCGCGGCGAGCACAGCCGTCCGCCGATTGTCATCTCCCGCACCCACCCCGAGCTCATGCGTCGTCTGTTTGAGCAGGAGGTGCCCGAGATCTATGAGGGCACCGTCCAGATCAAGTCGATCGCCCGCGAGCCCGGCCAGCGTTCCAAGGTAGCCGTCCACTCGCTCGACGACCGTCTGGATCCCGTGGGCGCCTGCGTCGGCCCCAAGGGCAGCCGTGTTCGCGCTGTCGTGGGCGAGCTCCGTGGCGAGCGCGTCGACGTCATCCTGTGGGATGCCGATCCTGCCGTCTACGTCGCCAACGCCCTGTCGCCTGCCAAGGTCACCCGCGTCCTCATCGACGAGGAGAAGGCCTACGCCGGCGTCATCGTGCCCGACGACCAGCTGTCCCTCGCCATCGGCAAGGAGGGCCAGAACGCCCGCCTCGCCGCGCGCCTGACCGGCTGGCACATCGACATCAAGTCCGAGACGCTTGCCGCCGACATCCTCAAGAACGTTCCCGTTCACGAGGAGCCCGCCGCCGACCTGATCGGTGACGAGGAGGACGAGGACGTCCGCCGCTGCGAGTACGTGTCCGAGGACGGCGTCCAGTGCCGCAACCAGGCTCGTCCCGGCTCCCGTTTCTGCGGTGTCCACGACACCGACGCCTTCGATGATGCGGAGGACCTGATCTAGCGCGCGGTCGCGCCGGGCGGGTCCCGGCGCGTCTCCCACGCTCGTTCAGTCTCTAGGCACCCAAGGTGCCAGAAAGGGTAGGTGAAGTCATATGGCAAAAGTCCGTGTGTCCACCCTGGCCAAAGAGTTCGGCATGACCTCCAAGGAACTGATGGGTCATCTCGCCGAAATGAAAATTCCCGCTAAGTC
>UQPT01000022.1:0-26877 GCA_900543045.1 uncultured Collinsella sp. | reverse complement strand
TCCAGCCATAAAAAAGCCTCCCATTTCTTGTGTCCAAGAAATGGGAGGCAGTTCATATGAGCTGCGGGGTTTTCTTGTGCCTCCGATGCGAAATAAATCGCTCAGATATTACTGATAATCGACGACGTCGATCCAGTTCTTCAGGAACTCATCGTTCACGTTGCGCTTACGAGCGAGCTCGGAAGCGGCGACGATGCTCGTCCACTGACGCACGACCTGCATGGGCATGTCGGCGCGGTCGCAGTAGAGCTCCAGGTAGGCCTCAGCCTGATCCTTGCTGTTGAGGGCGAAGAGCAGGTAGGTGGTGGCAACGTCGGCAGCAGGGGAGCCCTGGGTGGCGTGTGCCCAGTCGCACACATAGAGCTGGCCGTCGTCGCCGACGATGACGTTGGAGGGGTTGAAGTCGCCGTGGCAGACCTTGAACTCCTTGGTCATGCCGTCCAGACGCTCCTGAAGGTTGTAGCGCGTGGTGGCATTGAGCTGATCAAGGCTGTCGATCATGCGGGCGAACTTGTCGCGCTGACGGTTGAGCAGCGGGGAGGTGTAGCCGTGGATCTCGATCTGGAGGTCGACGAACATCTCGAGATACTCACCAAAGCGCTGGGGCTCGGCAGTCATCTTCTCGGCAAGGGTGGTGCCCGGAACCTTCTCGGTCACGAGCGCCCAGCCGTTGGCGTTCTCGAGCTGGGAAACCTCGAGAGCCTTGGGGCTGCGGATGCCGCACTCATTGATGCGGGCAAGATTCAAAGCCTCGTTGAACACGTCGGAGACAGGCTTGGTCTCGTTAAAGACCTTGACGATCTTGTCGCCCAGGTCGTAAACGACCTTGTTGCCACGGCGGACGAGCTCGGTCTTGGAATCGGGTAGCAGCATGGTTGCATCCTTTCAACGATGCGATAGAAGCGACGGCGGGGGTGTGTGAAACACCCGTGCACCCCCGCCGTTAAAAACCGTGCTAAAACTAGCAGACGGCGTAGTCCTGAGGCTCGCGGCCGTAGTAGGCGTCCAGGTAGAGCTCCTTGATCTCGCTCATGAGCGGGTAGCGCGGGTTGGCGCCGGTACACTGGTCGTTGAATGCCTGCTCGGTCATCTCGTCGAGGGTGTCGAGGAAGTACTGCTCGTCAACACCGTAGTCGGCGATGGTCTTCTTGACGCCGATGAAGTCCTTGAGCTCCTCGAGCTTCGTGATGAAGTTCTCGAAGACCTCCTTGTCGTCCTTGCCCTCGATGCCGCAGTACTTGGCCATCTCGGCGTAGTTGTGCAGCGCGTTGGGGTAAGGATACTGAGAGAAAGTACCCATCTTGACGGGAGCCTCGGCGGCGTTGTAGCGCATAACGCGGGTCAGGATGACGGCGTTGGCGAGGCCGTGGGGCAGGTGATGGAAGGCGCCGAGCTTGTGGGCCATGGAGTGGTTGAGGCCCAGGAAGGCGTTGGCGAAGGCCATGCCGGCCATGCAGGAGGCGTTGTGCATCTCCTCGCGGGCGTGCGGGTCCTTGGCGCCGTTCGTGAAGCTGGAGGGCAGGTTCTCGAAGACGAGCTTAGCAGCGCGCTCGGAGAGGCCCTTGGTGTAGTCGGAAGCCATGATGGAGACGTAGGACTCGATGGCGTGGGTCATGACGTCGATGCCGGAGGCAGCGGTCAGGCCGCGCGGGGCGGTCATGCAGTTGTCGGCGTCGACGATAGCCATGTTGGGGAGCAGCGCGTAGTCGGCGAGCGGCCACTTGATGCCGGTCTCCTTGTCGGTGATGATGGCGAACGGCGTGCACTCGGAGCCGGTACCCGAAGAGGTCGGGACGGCGACGAAGTAGGCCTTCTTGCCCATCTCGGGGAAAGTGAAGATACGCTTGCGGATGTCCATGAAGTCCATGGCCATGTCCTCAAACTTGCACTCGGGGTGCTCGTACATCATCCACATGATCTTGCCGGCGTCCATAGCGGAGCCACCGCCGACGGCGATGATGACGTCCGGCTCAAAGAGAGCCATCTGCTTGGCGCCGCGACGTGCGCACTGCAGCGACGGATCGGGCTCGACGTCGTAGAAGCAGTCGTGGGCGATGCCCATCTCGTCGAGCTTGGCCTCGATGGCGCGGGTGTTGCCATTCTTGAAGAGGAACTGGTCGGTGACGATGAAGGCACGCTTCTTGCCCATGACGGTACCGAGCTCGTCGAGGGCGACGGGCGTGGAACCCTTCTTGAAGTAGACCTTCTCGGGAGCGCGGAACCACAGCATGTTCTCACGGCGCTCGGCCACAGTCTTAACGTTGATCAAGTGCTTCACCCCAACGTTCTCGGAGACGGAGTTGCCGCCCCAGGAGCCGCAGCCCAGGGTCAGAGACGGCTTCATGCCAAAGTTGTACAGGTCACCGATGCCGCCGTGCGAGGACGGGGTATTGATGACGATACGGCAGGCCTTCATGACGTGCTCGAACAGGCTGATCTTCTCGGCCTGGGCGGGGTGCACGTACAGAGAGGCGGTGTGGCCCGGGCCACCGGCGAGCACCAGGTGCTCGGCCTTGTCGACGGCCTCCTGGAAGTCCTTGGCGTGGTACATGGCCAGGACCGGGGAGAGCTTCTCGTGGGAGAACTCCTCCTTGGCGGGGTCGGTGGAGGTGACCTCGGCGATCAGGATCTTGGTCTTGGCGGGAACCTCGATGCCTGCGAGCTCGGCGATCTTGGCGGCAGCCATGCCGGGGATGCGGTGGTCGAGAGCGCCGTTCTTGAACATGGCGGCACGCAGTGCCTCCATCTCGGCACCCTGCTTGACGAAGTAGCAGCCGCGCTTCTGGAACTCGGCCTTAACCTGGTCATAGATGGTGTCGATGACGGTCACGGACTGCTCGGAAGCGCAGATCATGCCGTTGTCGAAGGTCTTGGAGTGGATGATGGAGTTGACGGCGAGCAGCACGTCGGCGGTGTCGTCGATGACGACCGGGGTGTTACCGGCGCCAACGCCTAGGGCGGGCTTGCCCGAGGAGTAGGCGGCCTTGACCATGCCCGGGCCACCGGTGGCGAGGATGATGTCGACGTCGCGCATGACCATGTTGGTCAGCTCGATGGAGGGGACATCGACCCAGCCGATGATACCCTCGGGGGCGCCGGCCTTGACGGCGGCGTCAAGCACGAGCTTGGCGGCGGCGATGGTGCACTTGGCGGCAGCCGGGTGCGGGGAGATGATGATGGCGTTGCGGGTCTTCAGGCTGATCAGCGTCTTGAAGATCGCAGTGGAGGTGGGGTTGGTCGTCGGGATGACGGCGCCCACGATACCGATGGGCTCGGCGATCATGGTGATGCCATAAGCCTCGTCGCGCTCCAGGACACCACAGGTCTTGGTGTTCTTGTAAGCGTTGTAGATGTACTCTGCGGCGTAGTGGTTCTTGATGACCTTGTCCTCAAGAACGCCGCGGCCGGTCTCCTCGATGGCCATCTTCGCCAACGGGATACGAGCCTTGTTGGCGGCCATGGCGGCCTCATAGAAGATCTTGTCGACCTGCTCCTGCGTGTACGTAGCAAAAAGCGCCTGGGCCTCTCGCATCTGAGCGAGCTTAGCCTCAAGCGCCTCTACGTTGTCCACAATTGCGGGAGTAGTGTTTTCCGGTGACTTTTTCACCATTTGTGTCTCCTTGCGATCGGAGATTTACCCTACGTCTAGCATGATAGCAAGAAATAATTCGGTAAACGGTAAGATTCCCGTAAAAGGCACACTAAAACGCTTCAATTAACTGAAACGCTTCAACTATAACTTTTAACTTCCCGTTTGCCGCATCGCCCCACTCATTGGGGACAGACTTATATGAGTATTTCAATGGGAAAACGGGGAGAACGGGGCACCTGTTTGACAATCGCTATTCGCGGGTCGCGGTCGAGTCGGACACGCAGGCGGTCCAGTTGCTCGATTATATCCATCTCAATCCTGTGAAAGGCGCGCTCGACTCGCTCGATGCGTACCGCTGGTCAAGCTTCAAGGCATATCAGCTGGGCTATGATTCCTTTGACATCTGTAAACACTCATGTAAGTCTGTCCCCAATGAGTGCAAAAAGGCGCCCTCCGTGGGGGAGGACGCCTTTGGTAAGTTCTATATGAACGCGAGGTCTTTGACCCGGAGAGTCCGAGGTACTTGTTGGTAAGACCTTATTTAGGAGCGCGCAACCTTGCCGGACTTGAGGCAGGTGGAGCAAACGTTCATCTTGCGACGGTGACCATCGACGACGACGTAAACGCGCTGGATGTTGGGGCGGAACTTACGGTTGGTGACGCGGTGAGAGTGGCTGATGGAGCGACCGGCAACGGGGTGCGTACCGCAAACTTCGCAAACTTTGGACATAACTGACCCTCCTTGGGCGACAAACGAACATGTCGCGTTAACAAACAAGCCTGAACTATAGCACAGAAGCAGCTCCCTGTGCGTAATCTACACAGAGATATTCCTCTTTTGGCGATAGTGCTCACGCCACGGCCCTGGACGTAGATCCGATTTGCGTGCAGCAGAGGGGATTATGCCAGCTCGTGCGTGCGTTTTCAAGCTCGTCCCACAAATATATATAGGTTTATGGAGCGCCTGCGCACGTTTACGGATTGTTCTGTATTTATGCTCGCAATTAAGCTCGAGGTTGGCTACACTATCCCTTGACCATTAAAGGGGTACGAGATACCCACATGGAATTACATAGCTGCCAAAGAGCAGCCCTTCCTGTGGGTGTCTGGTCCGCTTTAAGCGGTCGGGCATCTATTTTTTTGACTGTGTCAGCAGTCAAGACATGTGAGGAAGGAGATCGATGGGCACGACTTCCCCCAAGGCGGTCATCATGGACGAGACCGCCGTCAATCGAGCGATGACCCGCATCGCGCACGAGATCCTCGAGCGCAACGAGGGCTGTGAAGACCTCGCTCTGGTCGGCATCGTCACGCGCGGCGACCTTCTGGCAAAGAAGCTCGCCGAGGAGATCAAGGAGATCGAGGGCGTCGACGTTCCGCTCGGCAGCCTGGACATCAGCTTCTACCGCGATGACTATGCGACCAATTTCGCTCCCGCGATCCACGCTACCAACATTCCCTTCAGCGTCGACGGCAAGCGCGTTGTGCTGGTGGACGACATCCTGTATACGGGCCGTACTATCCGCGCCGCTCTGGATGCTGTCATGGACCTGGGCCGTCCGAGCCGCATCGAGCTGGCAGTTCTCGTTGACCGCGGTCACCGTGAGCTCCCCATCTCGCCGGACTTTGTCGGCAAGAACGTTCCCTCGTCGCATGAGGAGAACGTGCACCTATATATGAAGGAAGTAGACGGCCGCACCGCTGTCGAGATTAACGACGTCGCGCCGGGTTCCCACGTGGGCTCCGCGCCGCTGGGAGGTGAGTAGTACCGTGGCGTTCAACCATAAGCACCTGATCGACATTACCGAGTACTCCGAAGAGGACATCAAGCTCATCCTCGAGACCGCCAAGGCGTTCTCCGAGGTCAACGAGCGTGCGATCAAGAAGGTCCCCACGCTCAAGGGCAAGACCATCGTCAACATGTTCAACGAGCCCTCGACGCGCACCCGCAGCTCCTTCGAGCTCGCCGAGAAGCGTCTTTCGGCCGACAGCCTCAACTTTGGCGGCTCCTCGACCTCCACGGTCAAGGGCGAGAGCCTCGTCGACACCGTCGAGACCCTCAACGCCTACAAGATTGATTGCATCGTCGTTCGCGATAAGCACGCCGGTGCTCCCTACATCGTCACGCAGAACTCGCCCGCGAGCGTCATCTGCGCCGGCGACGGCAAGCACAACCATCCCACGCAGGCCCTGCTCGACCTGTACACCATCTGGGAGCACAAGGGCGACTTCCACGGTCTTAAGGTCGCCGTCGTCGGCGATATCGCGCACTCCCGCGTCTGCGGCTCGCTGATCCCCGCCCTTAAGATCATGGGCTGCGAGACCTACGCCGTCGCCCCCGGCACGCTGCTGCCGCCGGCGCCCGAGGTCCTGGGCTGCGACCACGTGACGAGCGACCTCGATTCGGTACTCCCCGAGCTGGACGTCGTCTACATGCTGCGCGTGCAGCAGGAGCGCCTCGAGGGCGCTCCGTTCCCGACCATTCGTGAGTACCACAAGCTCTTCGGCCTGACCAAGGACCGCGAGAAGCTCATGAAGCCCGACGCGATCATCTGTCACCCGGGCCCCATCAACCGCGGCGTCGAGTTCGACTCCTATATGGCCGACCACCCGCAACGCTCCGTCATCCTGGAGCAGGTCTACGCCGGTATCTGCGTGCGTATGGCTATCCTGTATCTGCTGCTTGGAGGTGCCGATAATGGCCTTGCTTCTTAAGAATGCCCACGTCGTCGACCCGTCCGTCGAGCTTGACGGTGTCGTTGACGTCCTGATTGACGGCGATAAGATCGCCGAGGTCGGCGAGAATCTCGCCGTCGAGGGAGCCGAGGTCCGCGACCTTTCCGGCAAATATCTCGTCCCCGGCCTGGTGGATATGCACGTTCACCTTCGCGAGCCCGGCTACGAGGTCAAAGAGGACATCGAGAGCGGCACCCGTGCAGCTGCCAAGGGCGGCTTTACCGGCGTGTGCGCCATGCCCAACACCGATCCCGTCACCGATAACGGCACCGTCGTGGAGTTCGTCAAGTCCCGCGCTGCCGAGGTCGGCCACTGCCGCGTCTATCCGTCGGGAGCCATGACCCGCGGTCTTAAGGGCGAGGCCATGTCCGAGATGGGCGATATGGTCGCCCACGGCGCCGTCGCCTTCACTGACGACGGTCGTGGCGTGCAGGGCGCGGGCATGCTCCGTCGCTGCATGGACTACGGCAAGATGTTCGGCAAGGTCTTTATGAGCCACTGCCAGGACGAGGACCTGGTCGGCCACGGCCAGATCAACGAGGGCAAGGTCTCGACCCGTCTGGCTCTCGAGGGCTGGCCGGCTGCCGGCGAGGAGCTCCAGATCGCCCGCGACATCGAGATCGCCAAGCTGACCGGTGCCAAGCTGCACATCCAGCACATCTCCACCGCCCATGGCCTGGAGCTCGTGCGTGCCGGTAAGGCAGCTGGCGTGCAGGTCACCTGCGAGGCCACGCCGCACCACATGTTCCTGACCGAGAACGACCTGGACGAGACCTACAACACCTCGCTCAAGGTCAACCCGCCGCTGCGTACCGACGAGGACGCCGAGGCTATCCGTCAGGGCGTCATCGACGGTACCGTCGACGCTATCGTCACCGATCACGCTCCCCATACTCCGTGGGAGAAGGCCCGCGAGTTCGAGCTGGCGCCCTTCGGCATGATCGGCCTCGAGACTTCGCTGTCGCTCGTGCTCACCGAGCTGGTCAACACGGGCAAGATGAGCATGGGTCGCATGGTCGAGCTCATGGCCATCAAGCCTCGTGAGATCCTGGGCCTCGACCAGGTTCAGGTCAAGGCGGGCTCCGTTGCCGACCTGACTGTCTTCGACGCGTCTGCCACCTGGACGGTCGGCGAGGACGGCTACGAGTCGCGTGCCGAGAATTCCGGTTTTGCCGGCCGCACGCTCACCGGTCGTGCCACCGATGTGTTTGTCGGCGGCAAGCAGACGCTCGCCGACGGCTGCATCTGCTAGCATAGCCTTATCGCTTTTGTGCGCGGCGCCCTTGCGGTGCCGCGCTTTCTGTTCGCCTGAACCATGCAACCGCATGGGGGATTGGAGCGTCTATGCCCACACCTTCCACTGCACGCATGCACGACTTCGAGGTCGTCTCGAACAAGGAGATCGCCGAGGGCATCTTCTCGCTCGTAATCTCGGCCCCCAAGCTTGCAAGTGCGCTCAAGCCCGGTCAGTTTGTGAACATCGCCGTGCCCGGCGATGCCTCTTCGCTGCTTCGCGTGCCCCTGAGCTTCTATCGCGCCGACGCCCAGGCCGGCACCGTCGAGCTGTGGTACGCCGTCGTGGGCGACGACACCCGCCGTCTGTCGCAGATGGCCCCCGGTTCCACTTCTAACCTGCTGGGCCCTGGCGGCCGCGGCTGGCTTGTTCCCGAGGGCACCAGGAAGGCGCTGCTCGTTGCGGGCGGCATCGGTGTTCCGCCCGTGCTGTGCCTTGCCGGCATGCTCGTCGAGCAGGGTGTGGCCGTCGACGTGTGCCTGGGCTTTGGCACCGCGTCCAAGGCCGTGGGAGTCGATGAGTTCCGCGCGCTGTGCGATACGGTCAACGTGTGCACCGACGACGGCTCGCTCGGCACGCACGGTTTTTGCACCGATCCTGCCGCTGAGCTGCTTGGCGAGGGCGGCTACGACTACGTCGCCAGCTGCGGCCCCGCTGTCATGATGAAGAAAGTCGCCGCCGCTGCCGCCGAGGCCGGTGCGTACTGCGAGGTGTCCCTCGAGCGCATGATGAGCTGTGGCTTTGGCGCCTGCAACACCTGCAATGTCGAGACGGTCGACGGTATGAAGGGTGCTTGCATGTGCGGCCCCGTGTTCGATGCTTCCAAGGTGGTGGTCTTCTAGTGGGTACCGTTAACATGGCCGTCGATTTCGGCGGCGTCAAGATGCAGAACCCCATCAACACCGCAGCCGGTACCTTTGGCTACGGTTGGCAGTTCCAGAATTTCTTCGATGTTTCCCAGCTGGGCGCCATTACCACCAAGGGCTGTGCCGCCGAACCCTGGCCGGGCAACCCTGCGCCTCGCATGGCCGAGATTCCTGGCGGTATGATCAACTCCGTGGGACTGCAGAACCCCGGTGTCGCCGCCTTTGCCCGTGAGTCCGGCCCGTGGCTCGAGCAGCTGTCCAAGGACGGTTGCCAGGTCATTTGCCAGGTTGCCGGGCACTCCGTTGACGAGTTTGTCCGCGCACTCGAGATGTATGTCGAGCTGTGCCCCTGGGCTGCCGGCTACGAGATCAACGTGAGCTGCCCTAATATCGCCGCCGGCGGTGCCGCCATGGGCTCCACGCCCGAGGGCGCCTCTTCCGTTATGGCTGCTTGCCGCAAGGTGACCGATAAGCCGCTGTTCGTGAAGATGGCGCCGGTCAACGTCGCCGAGATCGCCAAGGCCCTCGAGGCTGCCGGCGCCGACGGCCTTTCGGTCATCAACTCCATCCAGGGCATGGCCATCGACGTCCATACCCGCAAGTCTCGCGTGGCCAAGCCCAAGGGCGGCCTTTCGGGCCCGCTGTGCCACCACATCGCCGTGCGCATGGTCTGGGAGGTTGCCCAGGCCGTCGATATCCCCATCAACGGTGTCGGCGGTGTCATGACTGGCGAGGATGCGGCTGAGTTTATCCTGGCCGGCGCCACCTGCGTGTCGGTCGGCATGGCCAACTTCGTCGATCCGTGCGCTTCGCTTAAGATCGCGCATGAGCTCGAGGCCTGGGCCGAGTCCCAGGGCGTAAAGGACATCAACGAGCTGGTGGGTGCTTTCGAATGCTAGAGAATGATGCCCGCGACCGTGTTATCGTCGCCCTCGACTGCGACCGTGAGCGCGCGCTCGAGCTCGCCCACGAGCTTTCGGGCCATGCCGCCTGGCTCAAGGTCGGCATGACGCTCTATTACGCTGAGGGTCCCCAGATCGTCAAGACCTTTAAGGACCTTGGCTTTAAGGTCTTCCTCGACCTTAAGTTCCATGACATTCCGCATCAGGTGCGCGGCGCTGCCCGCTCGGCCTCGCTTGCCGGTGCCGACCTGCTTTCGGTCCACGGCCTGGGCTCGGGTGCTATGCTCGCTGCCTGCCGCGAGGGTGCCGAGGAGGCGCGTGAGGACCGCGCCAAGCTCGTCGCCATCACCGTGCTCACGAGCATGAATCAGGATACCTTGAGCGAGATCGGCGTCGAGTCTCCCGTGGCCGAGGAGGCCGCCCGCTTGGCAAAGCTTGCTCAGGCCAACGGCATCGATGGCATCGTGTGCTCACCGATGGAGGCTCACGACATGCGTGAGCTGCTGGGTCCTGATGCCCTGATCGTGACTCCGGGTGTGCGTCCGGTGGGTGCCGCCCTTGGTGACCAGTCCCGCGTGGCGACGCCTTCCCAGGCTATCGAGCGTGGCGCAAGCCACATTGTGGTGGGCCGTCCCATCACCGGTGCCGACGATCCGGTTGCCGCCTTTGACGCCATCGTCGCCGAGCTGGTCGAAAACGTTGCGTAAAAGATTCCCCTAAGTCACCACTTTTGGGTCTCATTAGCACAAAATAGCCCCTGTGCCTGCGTAAACTTTCCCATCCTTTGTGTGGAATCGCAGGTCAGGGGCTTAACTTTGGGCGCAGTATATTGCACTTTTTGCGGGTATCGTCTAACCTATGGAGCCGCGATTAGGCATTTTGTACGTTCTACGTGCTAAAATGCCAATTATTGAATCAGATATAACCCAACTATTTGGAGGTACGAATGGCACTCCCTCAGCTTACCGACGAGCAGCGCAAGCAGGCTCTTGAGAAGGCTGCTGCCGCACGTCACGCCCGCGCTGAGCTTCGCGAGCAGATCAAGAAGGGCGAGAAGTCCCTCGAGTCCGTGCTCAACTCCGATGACCCCATCGCTTCCCGCATGAAGGTTTCCACCCTCATCGAGTCTCTCCCCGGTTATGGCAAGGCCAAGGCCGCCAAGATCATGGAGGAGCTCGGTATCTCCGCTACTCGTCGCGTCCAGGGCCTCGGTGTCCGTCAGCGCGAGCAGCTCCTCGAGCAGCTGACCAAATAAGTGAGCGCTCAGGATTCCAAGCTCTTTGTGATTTCTGGACCGTCAGGCGCAGGCAAGGGTACGCTCGTCACTCGTGTGCGCGAGCGCCGCTCGAACCTGGGTCTGACGGTTTCGGCTACCACGCGAGCACCACGCAAAGGTGAGGTCGACGGCGTCAACTACTTTTTTCTGACGCGCGAGGAGTTCGACCGCCGCGTGGCAAACGGTGAGTTTGTTGAGTGGGCCGAGGTCCACGGTAACTGCTACGGCACGTTGGTGAGCGAGGTCACATCCAAGCTCGCCTCGGGCTCGTCTCTGATTTTGGAGATCGATGTCCAGGGCGCCCTGCAGGTGAAGGAGCGTTTCCCCGAGGCCGTGCTGATCTTTATCAAGCCGCCTTCGCTTGAGGTGCTCCGCGAGCGTCTAGTCGGTCGCGGTACCGAGACGCCCGAGACGATTGAGCTGCGTATGGCAAACGCCGCCGATGAGCTTGCCCTTGCCGACCGCTACGACGACGTCGTGGTGAATGACGATCTCGACCGCGCGACCGATGAGCTCGTTCGCGTTCTCGATATGCATGAAAGGATCTGAGGTCCGTGTCCGTTGTAAAGCCTTGCATTGACGATCTTCTGGAGAAGACCGATCACAACCGCTTCCTGCTCGCTTCGCTTGCCTCCAAGCGCGCCTGCGACATCAATAGCATGCTGCGTGGCCAGCACAACCGCGTGCTTGCCGTCCAGGATGTCGATGACATCACCATCGGGCTTTCCGGTGCCGATACCATCTCGATGGCTATGGACGAGATTGTCGACGGCGACATCTCTTACGACGAGGCCCGTTACGAGAAGGCGCTCGGCCACAAGGTTGCTGAAGCCTAAATGGCAGCTCGCGTCTGCCTGGTCCACTATCACGAGGTTGGACTGAAGGGCAAGAACCGCGCACATTTTGAGCATATCCTCATGGATAACATCAAGGCGGCCTTGGCCGCCTTTTCCGTGAACGCCGTGTCTCGAATTTCCGGTTATATCCTCGTGACCTTTAACGAGCATCAGGCCGACGAGGCGGCGCGTGTCATTCGCACCGTCCCCGGCGTTGCCCGTGTTTCCCTGGCGTATCACACCAACCGCGACCCGCAGGAGTACTGCGCCGCCGCTGTGAAGGCGCTGCGCGAGTTTGGTTCCTTCGATTCGTTTAAGGTGCACGCCAAGCGCTCCAATACTGACTATGAGCTCACCTCGATCGATATCAATCGACAGGTTGGCGAGGTGCTGTGTGAGGCCTTCCCCGATAAAAAGGTTCAAATGCACGACCCCGATGTGATGGTGCACGTACTGGTGGTCCAGGGTAGCGTTTATGTGTACGCGCGTTCCGAGCGCGGCGTGGGCGGTCTGCCGGTGGGTTCTGCCGGCAAGGTCGTGACGCTGCTGTCGTCGGGTATCGATTCTCCGGTGGCGACCTGGATGCTCGCGCGTCGCGGCGCGGTGTGCGTGCCGGTGCATTTCTCCGGTCGTCCGCAGACGCCCGATACGAGCGAGTATTTGGTGCAGGACATCATCCGTGCGCTTGAGCCGGGTGTCCAGATCGGTCGTCTGTACGTGGTTCCGTTTGGCGACTGCCAGCGTGAGATTTCGGTCACCTGCCCCAGCAACCTGCGTGTGATCATGTATCGTCGCATTATGTATTCGGTTGCCGAGCGCATTGCGCACATCGAGGGCGCCAAGGCCATCGTTACGGGCGAATCGCTTGGGCAGGTTGCCTCCCAAACGCTTGAGAACATCATGGCCGTCAACGAGGCCGTGAAGATTCCCGTGTTCCGTCCGCTCATCGGTTCGGACAAGCAGGAGATCATCGCGCGTGCCGAGGAGATCGGTACGTTCGATATCTCGACTGAGGCCGCTCCCGACTGCTGCACGCTGTTTATGCCGCGCCGTCCCGAGACGCACGCTAAGCTCGATGCCGTGCATGAGGCCTGGGAGTTGCTCGATCATGAGGAGATGATCGAGCGCCTGCTCAAGCAGACCGAGTACATCGACTTCGAGAGCAACACGTATAAGGCCCCTAAGACCTTAAAACGCAAACATTCGGAGCTTGCTCCGCGTGAGATTTACCAAGATCACGAGTAAATTTGTGTATAGACCGACGATGCGCCTGCATCGTCGGTCTTTTGGTATCTGGGTATTTTGCGGCTAAGTGTTCATTTGCTGACGTATGTCTGAATAAATTGACAGATTTGTGCAAGGTTTTGGTCAGCTTTTGTTTTGACCTCGAAAACCGGTTTTGGGGCGTGGCTGTTGCGGAGCTCCTTTCCTGACACGATGGTGTTGGGAGGTTTTGCTATGGCGCAGCGCGAACAACACGAACGAGTCAAAAAGATGGACCGCTGGGCGGGAAAACTGCTCGGTCATAAGGCAGTGGTGATGGCGATACTGGTCGTCATTGCGATGGCGAGTGGACTGGCAATGGCGAACCTTAGCGGCGGTGCCGGCGGCGTGTCGTTTGAGCGCACTGATGGTTCGGGCTCGTTAGTGGAGCCGGGATCCGGCGATGCCTCGAGCGGAAAGACATCCGAAGGCTCTTCGCCTAAGGCTTCTGCCGCGGCAGAGGTCTATGTCGATGTCGATGGCGCCGTTGTGTCGCCCGGCGTATATCGTCTCAAGGACGGCGCGCGGGTGGCTCAGGCGATTGATGCCGCCGGCGGGCTGGCGCCCGAGGCAGATGTTACAGGGCTCAATCGGGCATCTAAGGTCGTCGATGGACAGAAGATTCACGTTCCAATGGTAGGGGAGCAGCAGGCGTCCATTGCGGAAGCCGGTGTTGATGGTGGGACTTCCGCATCATCAGGCGTCGGTGGCGCAACAGGCCTAGTAAACATTAATACGGCAAGCTCGGCAGAGCTGCAGACGCTCTCGGGAATCGGTCCCTCCATGGCACAGTCGATTATCGATGAGCGGACAAAGAACGGTGCTTTCGCCTCGGTTGACGATCTGATGCGTGTGTCGGGAATCGGCGAGAAGAAGCTTGCCAAAATCAAAGATTGCATCTGCGTATGAGTGCGACCGAGCGCGAGCATGTGATGCCTCCGCGGCCCCTGATTCCGTGGACGATGGCCTTGTGTGCCGGCATGTGCATGAGCTGCATCTTGGTGCTCAACATGGCCGCTGATGCGCTGCTTAGGGAGCGGGCGCCGGCGTTCGGGCCGCTATGGGCCATTCCCGTTGCGGCGGCGGTATTCGTTGTACTGGCTCAATCTTGTGCGCGGCTTGCCCCTTTGAAGCGGTGGCTGTATGCCGCGTCCGTCGGTCTCGTGGCGGGAGCGGTCGTCTCGGCGTGGTGGGCTGTGGGTGCGCTCAGCGCCTCGAGGGCGCTCGACGGTCGAGCGGCAAGCGGCCTCGAGTTTGTCGTGCAGGGTGATCCATCCATAAACGACGACGTGTATTCCTATACCTGCGAGGCACGCGCGGACGGTAAGAACTTGGCAACGGTTCGCCTATCGTGTGATCGTGAGCTCAAGGTCGGGGCGCACGTGTGTGTTATCGGTCGCGTTTCGCGTTTTGAGAACGATGCATATGGACGATCGCGCGTGCTCCGAGGCGAGGTGCGCAAGGTTAAAGCCGTTCGGATTTTATCGGTCGATGAGGGTTCTCCGGGGCCGCTGCTTCGGCTGCGAAATGGGCTGCTTGCATCCATCGCGCCTGCGACCGACCCGGCGCGTGCGCTCATAGCCGGTGTCGTCTGCGGTCGTTCGGCCGAGCTACGCGCCCAGCCGGCGGGCGACTGGTTTTCTGTGACGGGAACAGCACATCTTATCGCCGTCTCGGGCAGCCATTTGGCTATCGTGGGGTTTGTAATCGAGGGCGTATTGCAAAAGACTCGGTGCTCACGTGGTCTTCAGCGGGCGATATTGGCGATAACGCTTGTGGGCTACGCTGCATTTACGGGCGCGTCTCCCTCGGCCGTGCGCGCGTGCTGCATGGTGTTCGCGACGCTTGTCGTAAACGGCGCGGGGCGTCGCCGGCACGGCCTTTCGGCGCTCTTCGCAACCATGTCCATCTTTGTGCTACTGCGGCCGACGGTGCTGTTCGAGATGGGCTTTCAGCTTACATGTGCCAGCGTCTTAGCCATTCTGTGCTTTTGCTCTTATGCGACCTACGCTTTGGGTGAGCTGGGCTTGCCATCGGGCGTTGCCGGCATGCTTTCCGTCACGCTGTGCTCGCAACTGGCGACGCTTCCCATTACCGTTCCTGCCTTCGGTACGTTCTCGCTCATTGCTCCGTTGGCAAATGCGGTCATCGGTCCGGTGGTGAGCGTACTGCTCGCTGTGTCGATCGTTCTGGCTCCCTTTTCGCTTGTGGGACCGTTGCGGACTTGGGCGCTCGTTGTGCCCATGATTGCCGCCCGTTGCGCGCTGTTCTTCGAGCAACTGTTTGCCGCCATGCCGGGTGCATCCGTGAGCGTGCCGCCCGATAGCATGTGGATTTACCTAGTGCCGTGTTTGCTGGCGGTTCTGCTGGTCTGGTGGCCGCGTCCCCGTGCACGTCCTATGGCGGTGGGGCTTGCATGCCTGATGCTCTTGGCTGCGATTCCGTACGTCTATTGGGATCGATTCGCTCCGCCTTCGGTGACGGTGCTCGATGTGGGCCAGGCCGATGCGATTCTTATCCGCCAAGGCGGCGCAGTAGCTCTCGTCGACTGCGGGCTCGACGAGCGTGTGGTTGCGGCGTTGGTTTGCAATAACGTGCACCATATCGATGCCGTCTTTGTGACGCATTGGGATGAGGACCACTGGGGTGGTTTGCCTGCCGTGCTCGAACAGTTTTCGGTCGGAACGATTGCCGTGGCGGCGGATGCGCTGGAGGATGCTCCTGCCGAGGTATTGAACCGACCTGGCGTGGAGTATCGGCAGGTGCGCCGTGGGGATACGGTCGACATCGGCTCATTTTGCGCTCGTGTGATGTGGCCATTCGAGTCCGTGGATGGCGAGGGAAATGAGGGCTCGCTTGTCCTGCTGCTCTCTTATGTTCAGGAAGGCAAGGGCCTGCGCATGCTCCTCACCGGTGATGCCGAGCTCGACCAAGAGCGGGAATTCGTGCAGGAGGTGGGGGACATCGATGTCCTTAAACTTGGGCATCACGGCTCCAAGGTTTCAGTCGATGGTGAGTTGCTGGACGTCCTGAAGCCCGAGCTTTCCCTCGCGAGCGCGGGCGAGGGGAATCGATACGGCCATCCGTCCGATGCCTGCATCGATGCCGTGAAGGAAGCGGGTGGTGTGTTCGCGTGTACCATCGAACACGGCGACATTACCGTCACGCCGACTGCGAATGGTTTTGCGATGCGATGCCAGCGACCGTGACGACGTCGTTGGCGTGCGGTGGGCCCCTGGGCTAGAATGGCACGGAACGAATGCGAAGGCCTGCGGGAGGGGAGCGCAATGTCCGAAACCGGTCTGCTGCCGGCATATCTGATCGTCGGTACCGACGGAGTCAAGCGCGATCACGCCGTCTCGCGTATGAAAGCGCGTCTGGAAAAGTCGGGCATGGTCGAGTTCAACCTCGACGAGCGCGACATGACCAAGGACCCCGATATCGAGTCTATTATCGGATCGCTTAACACCTTTCCCATGGGCAGCGAGTTTCGATTGGTAATCCTTGATGGCTGCTCAAAGCTCGCCAAAGCGGTTTCGGAGCCGCTCGTCGAGTATCTGGCGAGTCCCAGCCCCACAACGGTCTGCCTCATCATCGCCGACTCGCTTGCCAAGAACACGCGCCTGTATAAGGCGATCGCCAAGATCGACAAGAAGGCCGTGATCGATTGCTCCGGCACCAAGCGCTGGGAACTGCCGCGCCGCGTGCAGCAGATGGCGACGCAGCACGGCAAGTCGATCTCGATGGCGGCCGCCGAGGAACTCGTCTCGCGTTCGGGTGAAAACACTCGCATGCTTGATAACGACTTGGCTAAGCTTGCCCAGATGGTCGAGTCGCCTCAGATTGAACTTGCCGACGTTGAGCGCTGGATTGTACGTACGGCCGAGGTTCAACCCTGGGATTTTCTCAATGCGGTCTCGGCTCGCGATATGCGGCGTTCGCTCGAGCTCTTTAAGCTCCTGCCCTCCAAGAGCTACGTGTGGACTTACACATTGCTGTGCGGTCGCATTCGCGAGCTGATCGTCGCCAAGGCGCTCGATGCGCGTGGACAGGGTCGTGAGCTGGCCGCAACGCTCAAGCTCCAGTCCTGGCAGGTCAAGAATCACCTGACTTGGGCGCGTCGCTTTTCGATGACCGAGCTCGTCGCAGCGCTCGAGGGTGCGGTCGATGTGGAGCTCGCGCTCAAGGGCTCTGCCGATTCTGAGACCGCGCTTTTGCTCTGGATTACGAACATCTTGAGAAAATCGTGATGATACCTGCCTATTTGACAAATTCGTTCTATCCCTTTGAGAGGGAGCGTGCTATAGTAGGCGCTTGCATGACCTCACCGTGTCTCAGAGGTGTCATACATTTTTTGCAAGGAACTCGAAAGGAACTCCAGAAGTGGCAAACATCAAGTCTCAGAAGAAGCGTATCCGCACCAATGAGGCAGCTCGCATGCGTAACAAGGCTGTCAAGTCCGAGCTCAAGACGCTGACCAAGCACGTCCAGTCCGCCGTCGCCGAGGGCGACGCCGAGAAGGCCCAGGCTGCCCTCAAGACCGTCACGAAGCGTCTCGACATGGCTGCTGCCAAGCATGTTATCCACAAGAACCAGGCTTCCAACCGCAAGTCCGGTCTTGCCAAGCTCGCGAACAGCATCAACGCCTAAGTTGTAAATTTCACACCACACAGATTACGCGCATAAATGGAGCCTGTTTTATGGAACAGGCTCCATTTTTTGTACCGCTCGGGTAAGATAGTCCGCATGAATACTTCAATTGACATTTCCCACATCCGCAACTTCTCAATCGTTGCGCACATCGACCATGGCAAGTCTACGATCAGTGACCGTATCCTCGAGCTCACCCATACCGTTGACGAACGCGACATGGAGTCGCAGCTGCTCGACACCATGGATATCGAGCGCGAGCGCGGCATCACGATCAAGTCCAATGCCGTCCGCGTTTCCTATGACGCCGACGATGGTGAGACGTATCAGTTCAATCTGATCGATACGCCGGGCCACGTGGACTTTACCTATGAGGTCTCGCGCTCGCTGGCCGCCTGCGAAGGCGCGGTGCTCGTCGTCGACGCCACGCAGGGCGTCGAGGCGCAGACCGTCTCCAACGCGACGCTCGCCATGAACGCCAATCTGGACATTGTGCCGGCCATCAACAAGATCGACCTTCCCTCGGCCCATCCCGACGAGGTTAAGACCGAGATCGAGGATGACCTGGCGATCCCTGCCGATGATGCTGTGTGCGTCTCGGGCAAGACCGGCGAGGGCATTCACGATCTGCTGGAGTCCATTGTCTTTTTGATTTCGCCGCCTAAGGGCGATGCAAACGCTCCGCTCAAAGCGCTCATTTTGGATTCGTACTTTGACGAGTATCGCGGTGTGGTGGCTACGGTGCGCGTCTTCGATGGTTCCATCAAAAAGGGCGATACCCTGCTTATGATGCAAGCCAAGGGCGACTTTTTGGTCGACGGCGTGGGCGTCAAGCGTCCTGCCGAGACCCCGGTCGACGCGCTGACGGTCGGCGAGGTCGGATATGTGGTCACGGGCTTGAAGGATCCCGAGGCCGTTCGCGTGGGCGATACCCTTACGTGGGCGTCGAACCCCTGCCCCGAGCCGCTTCCCGGTTATCGCGAGGCCAAGCCCATGGTCTATACGGGCCTGTTCCCGATCGACAACAAGGACTACGAGAACCTGCGTGACGCGCTCGATAAACTGCACGTCAACGACCCGTCGTTGGTGTGGGAGCCCGAGACCTCGGTGGCGCTCGGCTTTGGCTTCCGCGTGGGCTTCCTGGGCCTGCTGCACATGGAAGTCGTCAAGGAACGCCTGGAGCGCGAGTTCAACCTGGACCTCATTGCCACGAGTCCCTCGGTTGACTATCACGTCTACAAGACCGACGGCGAAATGATCGATGTCCGCAGTCCGCAGGACCTTCCCGAGGCCACACGCATCGATCGTATCGAGGAACCCTACCTCAAGGCAAAGATCATCTGCCCGCCTGAGTACACGGGTGCCGTCATGCAGCTCGCCATCGAGCACCGCGGCGTCACAACCGACATGATCCACCTGACGAGCAAATCGGTCGAGATGCGCTTCGATATGCCGCTCGCCGAGCTCATCTTGGACTTCTTCGATCAGCTCAAGAGCCGCACCAAGGGCTATGCCTCGCTCGACTACGAGTTCAACGAGTACCGTCCCTCCGAGCTCGTGAAGCTCGATATTTTGCTTTCGGGCGACGAGGTGGACGCGCTTTCGTTTATCGTCCATAAGGACAAGGCATATGGCCTGGCCCGTGGCCTGTGCGACAAGCTCAAGGAGATCATCCCGCGTCAGCTGTTCGAGGTGCCCATCCAGGGTGCTATCGGCAACAAGATCATCGCCCGTTCCACCGTCAAGGCGCGTCGCAAGGACGTTCTTGCTAAGTGCTACGGCGGCGATATCTCGCGTAAGCGCAAGCTGCTCGAGAAGCAGAAAGAGGGCAAGAAGCGTATGAAGGCCATCGGATCGGTCGAGGTCCCGCAGGAGGCGTTTATGGCGATCCTCAAGGTGGACGAGTAGGTCCATGGCGCTTTCTGAATACAGCAAGCGGCTGCTGGGTGCCTATGCCGAGCAGCCGTTCCTTATGGCTCCCATGGCGGGCGTGACCGACCCCGCCTATCGCATCATGTGTCGCCGCCGCGGTGCCAACCTTGCCTACAGCGAGATGGTGAGCGTGGCGGGTCTTGCCTATGCCAGCAACAAGACCTGGCGCCTGGTGCTACCGGCCGACGAGGAGCAGCAGATTTGCGTGCAGCTCTTTGGCTCCAAGCCCGAGCAGTTTGCGAGCGCCGTCGTCGCCGTCGAGGAGCGCGTTGGCGATCGCCTGTCGCTCATCGATATCAATATGGCATGCCCCGCCCGCAAGGTTGTCACCAAGGGCGAGGGTTCGGCGCTCATGCGCACGCCCGACCTGGCGGAGAAGATCGTCGAGGCCACGGTTGGCGCGGCGCACGTGCCCGTGACCGTCAAGATTCGCAAGGGCTTTTATGCCGAGGACCGCAATGCCGCGACATTTGCCCAGATGCTTGAGAGTGCAGGGGCTGCCGCAGTCGCCGTGCATGGTCGTTGCGCCACGCAGCTCTACACGGGCCAGGCCGATTGGTCGGTCGTCGATGAGGTTGCCGACGCTGTCGAGATTCCCGTGATTGGTTCGGGCGATGTGTTCTCGGCCGAGGACGCTGCTGAGCATCTGCACGGCTCGGGTGCCAGCGCGGTGTTTATCGCGCGCGGCATCTACGGCAATCCGTGGGTGTTCGGCGATGCCCGAGCCCTTGCACTCGATGGCACGCCGGTTCCTTCTCGCTCCTCGGTCGAGCGCCTGGAGGCTCTGCGCGAGCACCTGACGTTGACGCACGAGCTTCTGCCGCTCATGTCGCGTGCTCGCACGTACGCAAGCTGGTACTTAAAGGGCATGCCCCATGCCGCCGCCTGGCGCGCTCAGGTGGTGCGTTGCTCTACGTACGAGGAGTTTATGGCGCTGGTCGATGATATCGAGCGCGACGTGGTGGCCTGCGAGGCCGCGCTTGCCGCCGGCGAGTCGGTGCCTGCTCATCCGCTGGAGGCCTAACGGTGGCCGTTACCGCGCTGTACGTGCACGTGCCGTTTTGCGCTCAAAAGTGCCGGTACTGCGACTTTGACTCGCGCAGCTTTGCTGCGTGTGATTTGGATGCCGCGCTTGATTCCTATTTTGAGCAGTTGTATGCGCGCCTCGATTCCTTTGGCGACGCCGGGGCGCTTGCGCAGGTCCGCACGGTCTATACTGGCGGCGGCACGCCATCGCTGGCAGGGGAGCGCTTGGTGGAACTTGCCCGGCGTATCTCCATGTGGTGCAAACCCGTTGAATTTACTTGCGAAGCCAATCCTGAGTCCCTGACCGCTGAGCTCGCCATCGCGCTTGCCGAGGCGGGTGTCACGCGCATCTCTCTGGGCGTGCAAACCCTCGACAATACCGAGCTGGCTGCTATTGGCCGCATTCACGATGCCAATCGGGCACTTGCGGCTATCGCGACGGTGAAGGACGCTGGCCTCGATGCGTCGTGCGACCTGATGTGCGGCCTTCCCGGGCAGACGGCCGCAAGCTGGCGGAGCACGCTCGATGGCGTGCTGGCGGCGGCGCCGCATCATGTATCGGTGTACCCGCTCACGCTCGAGGAAGGCACACCACTCTATCGCATGGCATGCCGTGACGAGTCGCTTGAGCCCGATGAGGATTTCCAGGCCGCATGCATGGACGTTGCGCGCCAGCGGCTGAGTTCGGCCGGCTACCATCCGTATGAGGTGGCGAGCTACGCGCTCGATGGGCATGAATGTGCCCATAATATCGCCTACTGGACTGGTCGGGGCTACCTGGGCCTGGGTCGTTCTGCCGCGGGCATGCTCGACGACGAGGATTTCGACCGCTTGGCTGGACTGTTTCCCGGCGTGGCTCCCCGTGGTGACTTTCACCGCGTGCGTTTGGTACAACGCGACGATGCCGCGACGATGTTTGATGCCGAGTATCTGTCGCGGCGCGAGGCGGCGGCCGAGGACCTGATGCTCGCTTGTCGCATGACGCGCGGTGTTGATTCCGACCTGTTGGTTCGCGCGTCTCGTGTCATCCCTGCCGATGAACTGGCAGCGGCTTGTGATCGCGCTCTTGAGCTTGGGCTTGCCACTTGGGTGCCCGAGCACGGTGATACCCATGCGGGGCCTATCGCCTCTGTCGATGTCATCGCTGGCTGCTCCTGTGCCCGTCTGGCGCCGACCCATCTGGGCTGGCTCGATGGAAATGTTCTGTTCGAGCTGTTTTGGGATCTAGCTTAGGCCGCTCGGGTAGAATTACCGGAATATATACGCTGCTGTGAGCAGGAGGTTGCCGCGCATGGCGACGATGAACGAAAAAGATTACTACGAGATTCTGGGTGTCTCCAAGGACGCCACCTCGCGTGATATTCAAAAGGCCTTCCAGCAAAAGGCCCGTAAGCTCCATCCGGACGTCAATAAAGAGCCGGATGCCGAGGAAAAGTTTAAAGAGGTTTCCGAGGCCTACGCCGTGCTTTCGGATGAACAAAAACGTGCGCGCTACGACGCCATGCGTTCTGGCAATCCCTTTGCCGGTGCTCCTACGGCTTCGCCCTATGGTGGCGGCTACGCCGGCAGCACGGGCTATGGCAATCCCTTTGAGGGCGGCTTTCCCTTTGGTGGCGCCTGGGGCCAGCAGCGTCGCGGCCAGGCTGCCTACAATCCCGAGAACGGCGCCAACGTGGTCGTCGATATCAAACTCGACGCCAAGGAGGCCAAGGGCGGTGCCCGCAAGACCGTCCGCTACACGCGCTTCGATACCTGTAGCAACTGCGGCGGCTCGGGCTCCGTTTCGTCTGAGCATGCCCATACCTGCCCGAGCTGCGGTGGCCGCGGCCACATCGACGTCGACCTGTCCTTCCTGTTTGGTGCGGGCACGTTCCAGTCGGTCTGCCCCGAGTGCGGCGGTTCCGGTAAGGTCGTGGCCGACCCCTGCCCCGATTGCGGTGGCAGCGGGCGAACCCGTGTGACCTCCGAGCAGACGATTGAGTTTCCTGCCGGCACGCATGACGGCGACGAGGTCCGCATTGGCGGCATGGGCCATGCTGGCACTAACGGTGCCGCGGGCGGCGACCTGGTCGGCCGCGCCCATGTTGAGGCCGAGCGCTTGGAAGGCAAAGCTCGTACTGGCTTTTACCTGATGGGCATTGTGGCGCCGTTTTTGGTGCTGTCGGCCATCTCGGGCGTGTTCTCGTCCTTTGCCGTGATGTGCTTTATTCCATTTACCATGGGCCTGTTCATGGTGCTTTCGGACGGCGTGCTTCATCGCAGCCTGCTGTGGTGGAAACGCGGCGCGATGCAGTTTGCCAACGGTTTTGCCAACGGCTTCATGTTCGCACTCGTGTCGGTTTGGTTTGCGAGCTGCTCGCAGCGTGCCATGCTTTCGCCGTACGGAATGTACTAACATCAAACCCTCTGTTTGCGGCCGCCCCAGCTTGGGTATAGGACGCACTGTGACAATAATGAAAGTCGGAAGGATTCGGTCGTGTCGGAAAATAGGGATTACTACGAGGTACTTGGCGTCGAAAAGGATGCCGACGCGCGGACGATTAAGCGCGCGTTTCTAAAGAAGGCCCGTACCGTACACCCGGACGTTTCGGACGACCCCGAGGCCGAGGCCAAGTTCAAAGAGCTCAACGAGGCCTATTCCGTTCTTTCCGATGAGCAGAAGCGTGCAAACTACGACCGCTACGGCACCGCGGACGGCCCCGGTGGTTCGGGCTATGTCGACATCAACGATATCTTTGGTGGCATGGGCATGGACGACCTGTTCTCGTCGTTTTTTGGCGGCGGTGCCGGTGGTGGTGCCCGCAGCCGTCGTGAGCGTCGTCGCGGACGTGACATGGCCATCTCGCTTTCGGTGACGCTCGAGGAGGCGGCGCTCGGCTGCAAAAAGACGATCAGCTATGATCGCCTTGCTCCCTGTGAGGACTGCAACGGTACCGGTAGGGCCGAGGGTGCACAGGAAAAGCAGTGCAGCCGTTGCCACGGCACGGGCTATGTCACGACGGTCCAGCGTTCGTTCTTGGGCCAGGTCCAGTCCTCCTCGCCTTGCCCCGACTGCCACGGCGAGGGCACGGTTATCGACCATCCCTGCGAGACCTGCGACGGTCAGGGCCGCACGCCTTCGCACGAAAAGATCGACATCGATATTCCCGCCGGCGTTTCGACCGGTCGCCAGCTGCGTGTGAGCGGCTTTGGCGAGGCCGGCCTTCGCGGCGAGCCTTCGGGCGACCTGATTGTCAACGTGCGCGTTGCCGACCATGAGCGCTTTAAGCGCAACGGTGACGACCTGTACCTGGTGAGCGATATCTCGATTGCGCAGGCTGCGCTCGGCTGCGAGATCGAGGTCGAGGGCATTATGCCCGACGAGGTCGTTAAGGTGACGGTTCCCGCCGGCGCCCAGTACGGCGACACCGTGAGCGTCAATAATTACGGCATGCCGCGCATTGGCGGTGGCGGTTCTCGTGGCCGCCTGATCGTGCAACTGCGCGTGGTCGTTCCCACCAATCTTTCCAATAAGCAACGCGAGCTGCTCCGTGCTTTTGCCGATGAGATGGGCGATGACGTCGCTTCCGGTAAGAAGTCGGTGACCGACCGTATCAAGAGTGCCCTCGACGATATCCTCGATTAAGGAGCCCGCGTGCTCGCACCCCATATTTCCGTCGTCAACCTCGGCTGCCGTGTCAATCGGGTTGAGTCTGACCGTATCACTGCTGATCTTATGCGCCTGGGCTTTGCTATGGTGGAGCCCCACGATGCCGATCTGATCGTCATTAATACCTGTGCCGTTACGGGCGAGGCCGAGGCCAAGACCCGTAAGGCCGTCCGTCATGCGCTGGCCCATCCAAATGAGCCCTATGTGGTCGTGACCGGATGCGTGGTCAATTTGCATCCCGAGGAGCTGTTGGAGCTTTCGGATCGCGTGATTGCCGAGCCGTCTAAGATCGATGTCGCCGAACGTGTCTGCGATGTGCTGGGCGTTGAGTCCGATAGCTTTCCCGCCTGCAGCGATGGCGAGGTGGTCGATGCGCTCGGTCGTTCGCGGCTGGGCGTGAAGATCCAGGATGGCTGCAACCATCGCTGCACCTATTGCATTGTGTGGAAGGCCCGCGGCCCCGAGCGTTCCGTGCCTGTCGAGTCCGTGCTTGAGCAAGTTCGCGAGGCCCAGGAGGCCGGCGTGCCCGAGGTGGTGCTGACCGGTGTGAACCTGGGTGCCTACGATGGCAAGAGCGCGACCGACGAGCATGTCGAAATCGATGAGCTGCTCGAGGCCATCATGGAGCGCACGACTATTGCGCATGTGCGCATTTCCTCGGTCGAACCCATGGATATCTCTGAGCGCCTGCTTAAGGTTATGGCGCGCTATCCGCAGCGTATTGCCCCGTTTTTGCACCTGCCCGTGCAGTCCGGCTGTACGGCGACGCTGCATCGCATGGGTCGTCCCTATAGTGCCGAGGCCTTTGAGGACACGGTGCGCATGATTCGCGCCATCCTGCCGCAGGCGTCTCTTTCGTGCGACGTCATCGTCGGTTTTCCTGGTGAGACGGACGAGGAGTTCGAGGAGTCGCTGGCGCTGTGCCGCCGTGTGGGTTTCTCGCGTATGCACGTGTTCCGCTATAGCAAGCGTCCCGGTACCCTTGCTGCCGACATGCCCGACCAGGTGCCGCCCGAGGTTATGGCCGAGCGCAGCCGTCGTATGCGAGACACGGCGCAGGAGCTCGCTATTGCCGATGCTCGTCGTCGCGTGGGCACTGTCGAGCGTGCCGTGCTCGAGTATGGTGACAGCCTGACGCTCGGTTCGTTCCATCATGCCCGTCTTGACGATACCTGTGGACTTACAGCCCCGTGCCTGCTCGATGTTGCTATCATCGGAGTCGATGATTCCGGCTTGGTCCATGCGCGCAGGGAGGTCCATGGAAGCCTCGAAGATTAGACTTACCGTTCCCGAGGGAATTGATCCCTCGTGCGTTTTGGGCGCCGGCGACGGCGTCCTTCGTGCACTCGAGAGCTTGGTTCGCGCCCATGTGGTCGCCCGTGGCGATTGCATCGCCGTGAGCGGTGACCCGGACGAGGTCGAACTCGTGGCTCGCTTTTTCGAACATGCTTTTCGCGAGGCGGCGGCCGGTCGTACCCTGTCTGCCGACGATGTCTCTCGCTGCCTGGCCGTCTTGCGCGATGGTGAGCACGAGGCTACGTCGCTTCGCGATGACGTGCTGCTTTCGTATCGCGGTCGCGTCATTCGCCCCAAGACGCTCGGGCAAAAGCGCTATGTGGATGCCATTCGCTCGCATACCATCACCTTTGGCTTGGGTCCTGCCGGTACCGGTAAGACCTATCTGGCCATGGCGCTCGCCGTTGCCGCGCTCAAGCGCCATGAGGTGGGCCGTTTGATCTTGACGCGTCCTGTTGTCGAGGCGGGGGAGAACCTGGGCTTTTTGCCTGGCACCCTCGAGGAAAAGATCGATCCGTACATGCGTCCGCTCTACGACGCCCTTTTTGACATGATGGATCGCGAGCGCACCGATGAGCTTATGGAGCGCGGCGTGATCGAGATCGCCCCGCTTGCCTATATGCGCGGTCGTACGCTGAGCGATGCTTTCGTGGTGCTCGACGAGGCGCAAAATACTACGCCCGAGCAGATGAAGATGTTCCTGACACGCCTTGGATTCAACTCCAAGTTCGTGATTACCGGCGACCTCAGCCAGCGCGACCTGGTGGGTCGTCGTGGTGGCTTGGCGGATGTTGAGAAGATTTTGGGCCGTGTCGACGATGTGGCGTTTGCACACCTGGAGCGCGCCGACGTGGTGCGCCATGCCCTAGTGGGTCGTATCGTTGAGGCATATGATGCTTATGATGACGTGCGCGAGCAGCGCTCGCGCGACCGAAAGGAGTCCCGTTGAGTGTATTGATCAGCAACGATGCCGAGCTCGATACGCTGCTCGACGCGCAGGAGGTGGAGCACATCTGCGAGGTTGTGCTTGCCGCCGAGGGCGTTGAACGTGAAGTCGAGATTTCCCTTTCGTATGTCGACGAGGACGAGATGCACGAGCTCAACCACGAGTGGCGTGGCATCGACCGCACCACCGATGTGCTCTCGTTTGAATGCGACTCGGCCTTTGACGAGGATATTCCCGCCGACGAGACGCTCGAGCTCGGCGATATCATCTTGGCCCCGCAGGTCATTGCCCGTCAGGCCCCCGGCTTTGGCAATAGCCCTGCCGACGAGTGCCGCCTGATGCTCGTACACGGCATGCTACACCTGCTGGGGTATGACCATATCGAGGACGACGAGGCCGAGGTCATGGAGGCCCGCGAGGACGCTATCCTGCGCGATCTGGCGCTCGAGCGCGGCGAGGACCCCAAACTCGTTCACGTCGGCCCCATCACCAATCATGCCCACGACTAGGAGCCGCTTATGATTCCCGGATCGAACAAGGACCATCCGTCCTTTTTAAAGAGCATCTGCACTTCGGCAACACTTTCTCGTATGTCAACTCCGTGCAGTTGCAT
>UQPT01000021.1:0-27271 GCA_900543045.1 uncultured Collinsella sp. | reverse complement strand
GGCCGTGTTCCGCTATGCGGTTGTCAATTTGCGAAAGAAATTATGCGTCACCTCTTCCTCTACGGGAGTTCCTGCAGAATCAGTTTTATCTAAAGTTATATTGAGCATTGCTGCAGCCAATCTGGCACATCGGTGGCCGAATAAGTCGAAAAATGTAGGTGGACATCCGCAGAGATCGCCTTTAGAAGAGCGAATTCTCAATTAGATCAATAATCGTGTCGTCTTCCGTGCGGTTTTCATCGATTTTTGCGAACATGTCGCATTCCCAAGGCCCATTGATTTCCTCAGCAAGGGCCCCGACGTGTTGCATGTCGTCGGGTTCTGGCACATCGTTGATGCTCGGGTCATCAGCTTGCGGATATTGGCTTGCAATTTCGCGCTTGGCGGCCTCTTCTTCTTTGAGTGTCTCCAGGACGCGGCGACCGTATTCGAAGTAGCGCCGCAAGACAAATTGACGAAGAGTTTCTTGCAGGATGGCGAAGTTATCCGGGAGTCGACCGGGCCATATCTTCTCGCGAATGCGAATCGCTTCCATGACCCGCCTAAAAGCGGACTGCTTGAAAAACGAATGACGACTAACTGTGATAACGGCATATCCCATGTTTCGCAGCGTGTTTCGGCGTTCCTCGTCAATTGATTGCTGTTCGGGCTCGTCGTGGTAAAAGCCGTTGTATTCGATATCGGTCATCGAATTTTCGAGCAGCGCGTCGAGGTAGAAAACCGTCCGTCGCGTTAGGGCGGCGTATCTTTTGGGGACTGGGATCGGATAGTCCGTTTTGATAGCGCGTATGGCTAAGCCACCCATTGACTTGGGCATTGTCAGCATCATGACAAACGCCGTTTCGAGTGGGGAGCGACAGCCTTCGCGTACATAAGAAAGTGCCTTAAGTGCTTTATTAGATCCACGATACCCCGATGCCTCTGAAAAGAAGGCTCTGAGCTCTTCAACGCTGGTTAGGGCTGGGCGCTCGCGATATTGAGTTTCGTCGGACGTTCCAAGCGCGTAGGAGCCGCAGATTTCAAAGTAATACTCAACGAGCTCCGAAAGGTTGAGGTCGGCTGCTGCTTCTAACGCGCACAGCTTGATATCGACGATGTAGACGTTCGGCTCGAGTTCTAGGTAGCTTTCTGCATCAAACGTATAGCGCGTGCAGTGGCAGATGCAGCCCTTGCGGTGCCTTTTGGCATTATTGGAAAACGTCAGCACATGGATGCTTTCAGAATCGACATTCTTTCTGTTGAGCCATGCTCGCGCCGCTTCCAGGTTGGACGTGGTCGGCGCAGACACCTTGATCTTTTCCATAGATATGGGATCGGTCGCGTGGCTTGCGAGCGAGTTGACTGTTTGGTATACAGCGCGTGCCGTGGTATGTGACAGAACGATTCCCATACGCGCATGATGGCATAGCGGACGCCATATACGCTCGAAACTTCGGGCAACGGTATTGGGGCGCGGCTTATCTTCTGCGAACGGTGGGTTTTTGAGCTGTCGTATTGAGGGGGGGGCAGCTTCGGCTGGGGAGGTTTCTGTCGGCTGCCCCATTTTGGTGAACTTTAGTTGCGGATTCGTAGCTTCTAAGCGTTTTTGCCGACCGCTCAGATGCCTCACCAACATAATTTGAGTTATTCGGCCTTATCCTATACGAATGGTGCGATCGCAACGTCCTATTCGAATTGATTCAGATAGATTTATAGGGCTTGGTTGCGAAATTGGGGCGACTATAGCGCTCGATTGCGGTTCAAGGGGCCTTGACTAGTGGTTCAGCTGGCCGAACAACTCGAAAAATGTAGGTGGGCCAACCTGCCGACTATGTGAAGCACGCGTATTTGCTCGTTTTGATGAAAACTAGGGTGCAGCCATAAGGCTGCGCCCTAGTTTACTGCGTGCCGGTGTGCCCAGACGGATTGCGCTGTGCCTGGCAGGCGCTCCCGCAGATGGATCGGTTATTTCGCGAATAGGTTCTTGAGGTTGAACTCGGCTTGGACGGTGCGGAGCATGAGGTCGGTGTCGTCCAAGCCCAGGTGCTGCTCGTTGGCGTCGGCGGCGAGGGTTCCACGGCGGCGCGCCCAGTTCTCGAGCGCGGCTGGGGCGGACTCGCGGGGGAGCGAGCGCACGTCGGCGTCCAGGCTGCGGCAGATCTGGCGCGAGTCGATGACGATGATCTTGCCGGCGCGGCGTGCCTCGGCGTAGCCGTCCAGGTGGATCTTGAACCAGCTGTCCTCAAAGGCGGCGTTGTGTGCCATGTACGGGTACTTCTTCATAAGCTTGAGCAGCTGCTTTTGCAGCTCTTTGTTCTCGCGGAACGGCTTTTTGCCGTCGATGTCGTCCCAGGTGATGTGGTGGATATTCGACAACGGCACATCCTCGCCGCGGTAGATGTCGGGCAGGCCGCAGTAGTGTGCCTCGGCGTCATGCGGGACGGCGTCGCTGGTGAGCTCCATGATCTCCCAGCCCACGTTGATGATATAGCCGCGCTCGGGTGCACGGCCGGTGGTCTCGATGTCGATACCGAGCACGGTGCCCTGGATGGGCTTGCGGGCGTAGGCCACGCCGAGCGCGTCGCGGTCGCCGCGGATTTCGCGCATAACGGACGCGGCGGTGCGCTTTTGCATCTTGCCGATGGCGGCGCAGGTGTCGGCATCGGACAGGCCGCGCGAGAGCGTCGCGGGCGTCACGTTGCGCAGACGCGCCTCGCCAATCTGGTCGCACAGGTCGCGGTTGCGGTCGGCCAGGTCGCGCACGGTGGCAAAGTCGAAGCCGGGGTCGCCCTCGGCGGTAAAGTACTCGGTCTCGAGCACCTTGAGGGCCTCCTCGCCCTTCTGGCGCTCGGACTCCATGGCGCCGTGGTCGCCGTAGATAAACATGGGGATAAACGGCTGGCGCTCGTATTCGAGTGCTTGCGATACGTTCATATGCTACTCCTTGGACGGGCCGCGTTGTGCGGCTCGAGGTTACTGAGTTATGGCGAGATGATAGTTTACCATAGGCAACTATTGGCACCGCGCCCGGGACAACTACAATACCCTAGTTGACCGCTAGGACTTTTACAATGCTGCCGAAAGACACGAAAGGTTCCATCCGTCATGGATTTACTGATTGATATTCTGCTCGACGCCGGCAAGGACACGCTGTCGCTGCTGCCGTTTTTGTTGGTGACGTATCTTGCTCTCGAGACACTTGAGCACGTTGCGGGCGACCGCGTCAACGGCGCTATCAAGCGCGCCGGCGCTGCGGGTCCCGTGGTTGGCTCGCTGCTGGGCATGGTGCCGCAGTGCGGATTTTCGGCCATGGCAGCAACGCTGTACGCCGGCCGTGTCGTGACCTTGGGCACGTTGGTGGCGGTGTTCCTTTCGACCTCCGATGAGATGCTGCCGCTGTTGCTTGCCGAGCAGGTTCCCGTGCAGACTATGGCGATGCTTTTGGCTTCGAAAGCGCTGATCGCACTGGTCACGGGTTTTATCGTGGACGCTGCCATTCGCGGCCTGCGCCGTAACGCCCGCGCGCACGCGGCGATTCGCCGTACCGTGCTGGGAACCGCGGCCAACCCGGCCCACGTGAACTGCGCGCACGACGACCACAGCGGCGGTGACATCATCGACGAGGTGGCCGAGGCAGGCGTGAGCGCCGACCACATCCACGAGCTGTGCGAGCGCGACCATTGCGGTTGTGATGAAGACGAGGACGAGCACGAACACGGACATGGACACGATCACGGTCATGAGGGCGACTATGAACACCATGATGGTCACGGTCACTCCCATTCCCACGAAGGGACGCCTGTCCTGTCGATTATCCGCAGCGCCATCTCCCACACCGTGCAGGTATCGGTATTCATTTTCCTGGTGACGCTGATTCTGGTTGCCGTGCTCGAGACGTTCGGCGAGTCCGCAATCGAGCAGTTCCTGCGCGGCAACGAGACGCTTGCGGTCCTGGGCTCGGCACTCGTCGGCCTGATCCCCAACTGCTCGGCTAGCGTCGTCATCACGCAACTGTACCTGGAAGGCGCGCTGCAGCTGGCCCCGATGCTCGCCGGCACGCTCATTTCCGCCGGCGTGGGTTATCTGGTGCTGTTCCGCACCAACCGCAGCGCCCGCGAAAATGCCGTGTTCCTGATCATGATGTACGTCATCGGCGCTGGCTGGGGCCTCATCCTCTCCGCCGTTGGCCTTTAAGTAGATTATTGGGACATGTCTTACGATCTACCTCTGTGACCAGGGCATTCCCCGCCGCCAAAACAAATAGGTAGATTTTAGGCATGTCTCAAAAATCTACCTTGGTTAGTGCAGCAACTCGGTGAGGTTGCGTTTAAAGCGGGCGCGGTCTTCGCTGGTAAATGCTGCCGGACCGCGAGTGCGTCCGCCGGCGCGGCGTACCTTCTTTTCCTCGTGGCGAATAAACAGCTGCATGTCGATAGTCGCCTTGTCGTACACGCGCCCGCGCACACCGATGGCGGCGGCATCGCGCCCGAGCACCATGCTCGCCAAGCCAATGTCCTGCGTCACGACCACGTCGCCCGCCTGCAGGCGTTCGACAATGGCAAAGTCGGCGCTGTCGGCGCCCACGCTCACATCGAGCGTCGTGACCCAAAAGCCGCGTCGCGCGTGCTCGGCATCGCGCGGGTCGTCGCGGCGAATGTGCCGTTCCAGGTTTTGTGTGCTGTTGCCGGCGATAATAACGGTGACGCCCGCTCGCCGCGCGCAGTCAATCGACTCGCGCGTGACCGGGCAGGCGTCTGCATCAATAAAGAGCGTTCGCGGCATCTAGTGCACCAGTTTGCCAAATTGAATAGCACGAACAATCAGCGTTACGCCAAACACCAGCAGCGCGGCGCCGCTAAAGATGACGAGCATCTTGGCCGACCACAGCGGATAGATAAACACGAACATGCCGGCGATGATGGAGAGTGCGCCGCTCAGGATGGCGAGGGCACGGTTGGACGAAAGCTCGGACTCCAGAATGGACATGACACCTTCGACAATCCAGCCAAAGCCGGCCACGATAACCACCATCGTGGTGAGCGTCGCGGTCGAGAAGGCCTGGTTGCGCAGGATTATGACGCCGCCCAAGATAATGAGTAGGTTGGAGATGATGCTCGTCACGCGCCAGCCGGTGGGCAGCAGCGGCTCAAAAATGGCAGTGAATAGTCTGATGGCAGCAGTGATTACAAAGTAAAAACCCAGGACAGTCGTCAAAAAGACGAGGGACTTGGCAGGTGCAAAAAGCAGCGCGATACCAGCAATGAGTGCTAAGACGCCCGTGATGGCGTAGATCCAGCGTACGGCCTTGACGGCTTTGCCCGCCATGCTTTTCTCGTCAAATCCAAACTGGCTCGATTTTTGGTCATCGTTCTTAAAGATGCCCATAATGTCTCCTTTCCGTGCGGCGTAAGCCTTGATCGTCACAACCAGTATCGCCTAAAGGCGCTGGCGTATGGGTCGGGGAGGTCGAAACGTAACCCAAAGGTCCCGAATTGTTCCCGTTGTTCCCCACGTCGCGATTTTCTATTCAACAGGTGTAGAACATTGCAGCCCTGTTCGTTATTGCCTACGTTTTAGGTTAGATTTTCCTAAGGACAATTGGCTTGTATTGGGGGTTCCTATGAACGAAGCAGTTCCCGAGGCACCGTCGAGTGTCGAATCGATGGCAGGGCAGGGTTGCGAAAAGCTCGGCTTGGACGCGTTTGATGCGCTGGTCCGTCGTGCCCGTACGTGCCGCCGTTTTGACGAGTCTACGCGCGTGCCGCGCGAGTTTTTGCTCGAGCTGGCGGAACTGGCGCACCTGGCTCCCTGCGGTGCCAATGCTCAGCGTCTGCGTTTTCATGTGGTGAGCGGTGCCGAGGATTGCGCGCGTGTATTTGATGAGCTTGCATGGGCCGGCGCGCTTAAGGATTGGCCGGGTCCTGCCGAGGGCGAGCGTCCGACCGGCTACATCGCGATTCTTGCCGAGCGCGCTGTTCCGGGTAAGCCCGCCGCGCCCATCACCGAGGTCGACACCGGCATTGCCGCGCAGACGATGATGCTCGCCGCCCGCAGCGCCACGCCCGAGGTGGCAGCCTGCATGTTCAAGGCCTTTACGCCCCACGCGATCGATGCCATGGGGCTCGATAACGACAAGTATGAGCTCAAGCTGATCATGGCTTTTGGCGTTCCGGCCGAGACGCAGGTGATCGATGCGATCGATTCCAACCCCGACGGCTCCATCAATTATTGGCGCGACGAGGCGCAGGTGCACCACGTACCCAAGCGCTCGCTTGCCGACGTGCTGCTGTAGTTGTGCGTCGTTGCGGTGCAATCCGGCGGCAAAATGACCACAAAGGCTCCTGTCCCCTTTGTGGTGGTACGAGGGGAGGGTGTGTGGCAGATCTGTATTTGGTGCGGCATGGGCAGACTGAGCTCAATGTGCAGAGCATTTTGCAGGGCTGGCACGATTCGCCGCTTACGGCGCGCGGGCGCGAGCAGGCGCTGACGGCGCGTACGGCGTTTGCGGCGCGTGGCGTGGCCTTTGATCATGTGTATTCCTCGCCGTTGGGCCGGGCGCGGCATACGGCCGAGCTTATCGTTGGCGAGGGCCGTTCCATTGAGCTGGTCGATGACCTGCGTGAGTGGCATTTTGGCTCGCTGGAGGGCACATCAAATCGCGAGATGCCGCCGCAGCCCTGGGGCGATTATCCGGTGGCCTTTGGCGGCGAGTCGGAAGTGCAGCTTCAGTCGCGCATGGTCGCGGCGCTGTCCCGCATCATGGCCAGGCCGCAGCACGACTGCGTGCTGGCGGTTTCCCATGGCTCAGCCTGCCAGGAGTTTCTTGAGTATGTGACTGGCGGGGGAGAGCTGCCCGACAACGGTGCCGTGCTTCATTTTGGCTATTGCGACGGGGCGTTTTCGCTCTTGGGTTGGTAACGAACGAAAGGACCCCTATGAATAAAGATCTGTATCTGGTCCGTCATGGACAGACGATATTCAACCTTAAGCGTATCATTCAGGGGTGGAGTGATTCGCCGCTTACGCAGTTGGGTTGCGACCAGGCGGCGCGCGCCGGCATGTTTTTACGTGCGCGCGGCATTGAGCCCGATCATGCCTACACCTCCACGCTTCATCGCACCGAGCAGACTATCGCCAACTTGTGGCCGGGCTTGGCGTACGAGCGCCTGGACGGCCTGCGTGAGTGGTTCTTTGGCGACTTTGAGGCCGAGCGCGTGATGCTCATGCCCGAGCGCCCGTGGCGCGATTTCTATCGTCAATTTGGCGGCGAGGGCCAGATGCAGGTGCGCGAGCGCATGGTGGCGACATTGACCGATCTTATGCGACGCCCGGACCACGAGTGCGTCCTCGCGGTGAGCCACGGATCGGCCATCAAGGAGTTCATGGACCACGTGAAGGGTGCGGCGGCCGACGAGCGCGATCGTGTGCCGGGCAACTGCTCGGTGCTACATTTCGTGTTTGACGACGAGGCCGGTACGTTTGAGCTGATTGAGATTTTTACGCAGGAGGATTACGCGCGCGAGCTGGGTCTTGAACCGCTTGTGGTTACTGCAGGTCCGCAGCGCGGATAACGCGAGCGTGGCGGCACGGGTCGCCGGCATAACTTCTCGACGCAAAAGGGGCGGAGATGCATGTACCTGCTGCATCTCCGCCCCCTGTTTGTTGAGCTGCCGATTTTTGTGCTGGGCGGTCTGGTCTTGCTAGAACCGCGCGACCTGGTGCGTGAGCAGACCTGTCGGAACTTGCGGCGCGGCGCCGCTGACCTGCGCGGCGGGGAAGAGCACGGCAACGGTAAAGTTGAACGACTCCTTGCCGGTGTACGTTCCGGCGGCACGGGCCTCATCGGCCAGCAGCTGCGACGCCCCGGTCAGAGCGGCGGCGTAGGCGGGGTCGTCGGTCAGTGCCGGCTCCGGTGCTTGGTCGAGCATAGCGCGGATGGCCCCGACGGCGTCCTCGCGCTTGACCTCCCACGCGCGGTGCGTAATGCCCGCGGGGTCGGTGACGGCGTAGAGCGACGCGCCCTCTTTGGCGGCGCCCAGGATGATATCCATGACGGGCGAGGCCTCGTAGGCGAGCGACACGGGGCGCGGCTGCACCTTGAGCTCGGCGATCGCGCGCGCGGCGGCGGCCACGTCGGCGCTGGCATCGCCCTTGTCGCCCGCAAGTACACTCGTCGGGCAGATCGCCACGACACCCGTCACACGTCCCGGCTCGCCCGAGCATTCGTACACGTAATACGCCGCGCCTGGATCCTTGAGCATTAGGCCGTCAGCAATGGCGCCGCGCAGGGCGTCGTTGCCGCTCAGGATACCGCCCATCGCAGGCAGCGCCTCGAGCACACGGTCCTGAGCCGGGCGGATGCAGGGAAACGGAAGTGCTTTCATGGGCGGTCCTAACGCACGAGTCGGTTTGTTCGCGGCTTATTATGCCCCAACTTGGCCGCTTGCGTCCCAGAGCGTGTTATCGGCAAGCGCGATGAGCACGTTTTGGCAGCGAACGATATCGGCATGGGGCACATACTCGTTGGGCTTGTGCGCGAGCGCCAACGAGCCGGGGCCGTAGCTCATACAATTGCGGTTGCCTGTCTTGCCGGCAATGACGGCGGTATCGGTGTAGCCGGTAAAGAAGCCGACGGCCGTGTCCGCGTCCGTTACGTCATCGGCGGCACGCTTGAGCGCTGCTAGAAGGGGAGAGTTCGGGTCGCGCTCGATGGCGGGGCGGTCGCCCGTCACTGTGTAGCTGCCATGGCAACCGGGAACGGCGGCTTCGGCGACGGCGATGGCATGCTCGACCATATTGATTGCGGCGGCCGTATCGGTCGGCGGGGGCAGGCGCATGTCGACCCAGACTTTGGCGCGGTCGGGTACGACGTAGGGGCGATATCCGCCCTCGATTTGGCCAAACGTGATGGTCGAAGACCCCAGCTCATCGTGCGCGGGCAGCGCCACAAACACGCGACGGAGCGAACACACGACCTCGGCCATGGCGGCGACGGCATCCGCGCCCTTCCACGGCTGGCTCGCATGCGCCGTTACGCCAGCCATTTCAATCTCGAACCACGTGCGCCCCTTGTGCGCCACCTGAATCTGTCCGTCGGTGGGTTCGGTGTCCAGCACCCATTCACGCGAGCCGACCCAGCCGGCATCGATCGCGGCCTCTGAGCCGCGCATAAAGTCTTCCTCGTCGACCGAGCAGATGAGCGAAAAGCCGCGGCGGGGCAACGCGCCATCCGCCGCCACGCGCTCGAGCGTATGGATCAGTGCGGCAATAGCGCAGGCCAGGCCACCCTTCATATCGCAGGCACCGCGGCCATAGAGTTTATCGTCGCGCACAACCGCCCCAAGCGGTGCGATGTCTGCGTCCCAGCCATCGCCCAAGGTGACGGTATCCATGTGGCAGATATAGATCAGCCGCGGCTCGTCGCTTTGGCCCGGCACGGTGACTTTAAGGTTGCGGCGCCCGGGCAGCACTTCGAGCTCCTCAATCTGCACGGCATCGAGCGCAGAACTATCAAGTTGTGCCAGCTGCTGCTCAATGAGCCTCTTAATGAAGCGCTCAATTTCATCCTCATACGCGCCCGGGTCTGAGCTGTCGATCCGCACAAGCTCCTGCGCAAGCCGCCAGGCAAAGTCCTCATCAACCATATGCAACCTCACAATCAGTTTGCTTTCCAAACCGATTGTAAGCCTCCTGAGAGATCCGCGACGTGGGCGTGGCAGTATTTACCGTTCGCAGGCCGAGCCAGCGCGTTTGCCGTCCGAGCGGGTTCACAAGCGACGCAGCGGGTACGTACCCTTCATGGACGACATGCTGTGCGACATATCTGCCTTTCGGTATCACCGGATACCTCCACAGGTCTTGGCAATAATGCCGGACCTGCCCGATTCTGCGGACGATCCGCGCAGGGAGCACCTATGTGAGCATCCGCTCGTCACGCATTTCCTGGGCACCCCGTTACACGTGTTGGCGCAGGGCAGCTGCGGACGTAAGGGCGATCGCATTGTCAGGCATGTTTGGAACGGGGAGAGGCCGTTTGATTCCGTGCGGCAGACGGAGTTTGGCCTCGATGTTGCGTCCCCACTCTTTACCCTGCTGACCCTGGCTTCCTCGGTCTCAAACGAGCGTCTAATCATGTGCATGTATGAGATGTGCGGCACCTTTGCCGTGTGCAAGATTGCGCCTCAGGTAAAGTCGGCACTTGAGCAGGCATATGGGAGCCGATGGAGTGACGCACGGTCGGGCTGGGAAAACGTAAAGGATGTCTCGGGGAATCCAACGGACTTGTGGAAACGACCTCCCTTGATCGAGCTCTCTGAGCTTACAGAGTTCGTCGATAAGGTCCGGGGGCTCCGCGGCGCTAAATCGTTCATACGAGCCGCGAAATGCATTACGGGGGTGGCAGCATCGCCGCTCGAGGTCCAGGCTTCGATGCTATTTGGCCTTACGAGGTTGCGCGGCGGCGAAGGGCTGAGCCTTACCAATAACGTTGAGATTCGTATGACGCGCAGCGCCCGCCTGATTTCGGGGCTTGATAGGCGCTATGCCGATATCCTGCTGGCAAATAAGGACGGCAGTCGAGAGTGTCTGGTTGAATGCCAAGGTAAAGCCATTCACGGATCCATTGAATCCAAGATCTCGGACTCCGATCGAACGACGGCCTTGCAAGCCATGGGATATCCCGTCGTTCTGATGACCTATGGTCAGCTGGCCGACTTCGATGCCTTCCGCGTGGTGATGGAGCTCATCATGTCCTATCTCGATGTGCCGCTGAAAGACAAGACGCCGCGACAGCAGGAGCTCGAACGGCGGCTTCGTGAGGAGATTTTTATCGATTGGGCGGGAATGTAGTCGCGCGGTGGGTAAACGGTAGCGCGAGCTAGAGTTCTGGTCGCAAAAAGGCTTCAATTTTGCCTTGGAGGGACCCTAAAAATGCTATCTAGAATAAGTTGTTTCGGAAAATAGACAGTCAACTTACATTCGGCACATAGAGACCGATTTTTACCTACTAAAGTCCCTGATAAAGCTGTTTATCAAAGCGGGTGTGCTTAGCGACTGGAGCCTCACTATCGATTATCTGAAAAAACTTGTTCTGGGTATCATTTTAAAGTCGTCCGGAGCAACAAAATCGCCCCCCGTTTCGTGAAAACGGGGGGGGGCGAATGGGCTTCGTGGTCTGTCTGGCAGGCTTGGCACCGGCGCTATTTAATCACGCGCACGCGATACATCGACGGAATCTGCTTGAGCGCCTCGATCGTGCTGCCGTCCAGGTGCTCATCGGTGTCGAACATGGTGTAGGCGTTCTCGCCAGCGGACTCGTTGGTCATGCGCTGCACGTTGGCGTTGTCCTTGGCGAGAATGGCCGTGATCTGGCCGATCATGTTGGGCACGTTGGCATGCAGGCAGGCAATTCGGCTTGCGGCGCGCGCCTTGCCCATGCTGCAGGCGGGGTAGTTGACGCTGTGCGCGATGTTGCCGTTTTCCAGGTAATCCTTGAGCTCGCTGATGGCCATGTCGGCGCAGTTGGCCTCGGCCTCGCCGGTGCCGGCGCCCGAATGCGTGGTGATAAACGTGTTGGGCATCTTGACGGTCTTGGGCGTGGCAAAGTCGCAGCTAAACCAGCTGAGCTTGCCCGCGCGCAGGGCGGCGTCGACGGCGTCCTCGTCAATGATGGTCTCGCGCGCGTAGTTGATGAGCACGGCGTCCGGGGCCAGCAGGTCGATCTGCTCGGTGCTGATCATGCCGATGGTATCGGCCTTGCTGGGCACGTGCACGGTGAGGTAGTCGCAGCCGCGGCACAGATCCTCGAGCGTGCCCACGCGCTGCACCTCGCGGCTCAGCACCCACGCGTGCTCGACGGAAATGAACGGATCGTAGCCGTAAACGTCCATGCCCAGGTCGACACAGGCGTTGGCGACCTTGGAGCCTACGTTGCCCAGGCCGATGACGCCGATGCGCTTGCCCTTGAGCTCGCGGCCCACAAAGGCCTTCTTGGCCTTCTCGGCATCGACCTGGATCTCGGGGTCGTCGGCGTTGTTGCGCACCCAGTTCATCGACTGCACGACGCCGCGGCTCGAAAGCACCAGCATGCCCAGGACGAGCTCCTTGACGGCGTTGCTGTTGGCACCGGGGGAGTTAAAGACGACGACGCCCTTTCTGGCGTACTCCTCGACGGGGATGTTGTTGACGCCGGCGCCGCAGCGGGCGATGGCGCGGATGCCCTCGGGCAGCTCGTAGCCGTGCAGGTCGGTGGAGCGCATCAGGATAGCGTCGGCCTCCTCGGCGGTGCCCACAAACTCGTAGCCCTCGCCAAACTCGACTTTGCCGTCTTTAGTGATGTCGTCGATGGTCTTAATCTTACGCATGGAAAAACTCCTTAGCAGGTTTTGATCTAAGCAGGGTGGTTTGAAGTGGCTGGTCGGCCCGCGGGTTGCGGGCTAGTTAGATCGCGGACTCAAACTATGCTGCGCTTCGAAGTCCTTCATGTACGCGGCCAGTGCCTGCACGTCTTCCATGGTGACGGCGTTGTACACGCTGGCGCGCATGCCGCCGACGAGGCGATGGCCCTTGACGTTTTGAATCTGGTGCTCGGCCGCGCCTGCGACAAAGGCGGCGTCGAGGTCGGCATCGCCGGTACGGAACGTGACGTTGGCGATGGAGCGACTGTCTGTCTGTGCGGTGCCGTGGAATAGTTTGCTGTTCTCGAGCAGGTCGTAGAGCAGGTTGGCCTTGGCCCAGTTGCACTCGGCCATGGCGGCAAGTCCGCCGGTCTGTTCAACCCAATGGAACACCTTGCCGCACACGTAGATGCCAAAGGTGTTGGGCGTGTTGAGCATGGAGCCCTTGGCGGCTTGGGTCTTAAGGTTCAGGTACTGCGGCGTCTGCGCAAAGGCCGGGTCGTCGGCGATCAGGTTGTCGCGCACGATGGCCACGGTCACGCCCGCGGCGCCGGCGTTTTTCTGCGCACCGGCGTAAATGAGCCCGTAGCGCTCAACGTCGAGCGGCTGCGACAGAAAGCAGCTCGAGACATCGGCGACCAGCGGCACATCGCCACAGTTGGGCAGCTCGTGGTACATGATGCCGAAGATGGTGTTGTTCTGGCAGATGTAGACGTAGTCGATCCCGTCGCCCGCGGCCTCGGCGGCAATGCGCGCGTTGATGTCGGCCATGGTGGGTATGCGGTCGAAATTGGTGTCCTCGGAGCTCGCGAGCAGCACAGCCTCGCCGTACTTGGCGGCCTCCTTGTACGCCTTGTTGGCAAAGTTGCCGGTCACGACGTAGCCGGCGCGGCCGCGGCGCATGAGGTTCATGGGGATGCCCGCAAACTGCAGCGTGGCGCCGCCCTGCAAAAACAGGACGCGGTAGTTGTCGGGGATGCTCAGCAGACGGCGCAGGGTTGCCTCGGCGTCGTTGATAATCTGCTGGTACATGCTAGATCGATGGCTCATCTCGAGTACGGACATGCCGCAACCGCGGTAGTCCATCATCTCGTCGGCGATCTCGGCGAGCACGCTTGTAGGCAGCGCGGCCGGGCCAGCTGAGAAGTTGTGCACACGTGCCATCTTCTAGTTCCCCTCGTAGTCGTTTGAACGTCCGGGATACTTTAGCACAGTGGAGCGTCAGGCGCGACCGAATCACAGCAAAACCCGAGTGCGCCGCTATGATTTACAGGATGGTTACATGGGGGAGGGGTGCTTTACTCCTCGGGCAAATCCAAATCTGCGAGCGAAGGCATGAGGTTCTCTAGGCGCTTGATTTCTTCGTCGCAAATTAGCTAACCCCTGGTCACTACGACGCCAGCGTGGCGATGACGGCTTCGTCGCCGGCGTATATGAGGGTGTTGCCGTCGGGGATGATCGTTTGGCCGTCGCGTTTGAGCATCACCACGATAAAGGGGTGCTTGCCTTGCGGCACGTCGCGCAGGCGCTGACCGGCCAGGCGACCGTGGGGAGTCACGGTGACCTCGCGCAGCGTAACCTCGGCACGCTCTTCGAACGTTGGGGCGGCCATCACCAGCAGATCGCCTTCCTGGATCACGGTGTCGCCATTGGGCAGTACCGGATGCGCCCCGTCGCGCAGCACCAGGACCACGAGCATGTCCGTCGCGCTGCCAATGTCCGCGAGCGGGCGTCCGGCAAACGGATGGCCAGCGCCCACCTTGAGCTTTACAAACGACATGCCGTCCTCGTCGCGGTAGTCGTTAAAGGTGCGGCGCACGTCGCCGGTCGAATCGATCATATCGAGCTTCTTCGCCACCGCCGGCAGCAGCGAGCCCTGCACCACGATGCTCGACGCGGCAATCACAAACACCAGGTCAAATAGGTCGTGTCCGCCGGGAACGCCGGCCACCACGGCAAAGAGACTAAAGACGACCGAAGCTGCTCCGCGCAGGCCCGCCCAGCTTACGAGCGCGACCTGGCTGGGATTCGTCTTAAAGGGCGCTAGGATCACGCCGACGGCGATGGGGCGGCTCACGAAGAGCATGAACGCCATGAGCGCCAGGCCCGGCAGCAGCATTTGCGGCAGGCGGGCGGGCGTCACGAGCAGGCCGAGCAAAAAGAAAATGGTCATCTCGGCCATCTCGGTGAGGGTGTCGAAGAAGTGCGCCATCTCGACCTTGCCGGTGATGTCGCTCGCGCCCAGCACAATGCCGGCCAGGTACACGGCCAAAAAGCCGTTGCCACCCAGGTAGCTCGGCAGCGCGTAGGCGATGATCGCCACGGCGAACAAAAAGATAGTCTGCGCGCCCTCGGCCGTTGCGTGTGCGCGTTCAATCAGGCGGCTGGATGTCCAACCGATGGCAAGGCCCAGCCCCACGCCTAGGATGATCTGCTTGGCCAGCAGCACGGGGATGTTAATGTCGCCGCCGGCCGCGAGTGTGGCGAGCACGGCGGTGAGCATGTAGGCGACGGGGTCGTTGGAGCCCGATTCGACCTCGAGCAGCGAGTCGGTGCCGCCTCTCAGCGACAGGTTGTGCTCGCGCAGCACGCTAAAGACACTGGCCGCGTCGGTGGATGCCACGACCGATCCCAGCAGCAGGCCACCAATCCAGTCAAAACCCAGCACGAAGTGCGCAAACGCACCCGTAATGCCGGCAGTGATGACGACGCCGAGCGTGCTCAGCAGTACCGCGGGCACGGTAACGGGTTTGGCACGGTCGATATTGGTGTTAAAGCCGCCGTAGAACATGATGAACAGCAGCGCCGTGCTGCAGACGGTTTCGGTGAGCGCGTAGTCGCTAAAATCGATGTGCGCCGGCCCGTTGACGCCCAACAGCATGCCGAGCGCGATAAAGATGAGCAGGGCGGGGAAGGGGAGTTTTTTGCCGACGGGCTTGATGGTCAGGCACAGAATAATAACGAGGCCGATAAAGAGAAGGATCTGGTTCATGGATGGTGTCCGCTCCTGGGTGGTTGGCGTGGCACGGTTAGTTGTCTGCGGTTATTTGTACCCAAAGATGGTGGGTTTATGGGGTTGGATTGCGGGCGTGCGCGATATCGTCATAGACGGCTGCCGTCTTTGCCTCTGCTCGGAAACCCTTTCCAGCTTTATTGCAACGGAGTACAATGGGTAACGTTTAAGTTCAACTTGAAGTTTTAGTTGCGGCGCCGGGCTTTGGCCGCAATGCAAGGAGAGGCGTACCATGGCGATCTATGTGACATCTGATGCTCACGGGCACGTGCGTGCGCTTGACGAGGCCCTGTCTAAGATTTCGCTGGCGTCCGACGACACGCTGTACGTGCTGGGCGACATGATCGATCGCGGGCCCGATCCGGTCGGCGTTATTAAGCTCGTGCGCTCGCTGCCCAACGCCCGCGTGCTCAAGGGCAATCACGAGCAGATCATGCTCGATGCCATCATTGGCCAGGATCCGCTCGATGCCGAGACCTGGGATATCAACGGTGGCTGGACGACGCGCGAGCAGCTCAACGACATGGAATTTGACGCATACGAGGAGCTCGTGCGATGGATGGCCGCGCTGCCGCTCTACGCGGTGGCCGAGACCGAGGAGCGCCCGTATCTGCTGGTACATGCTGGAATCGAGATGAAGGCGGCGCGCGCGTTTTTACTTGAGCATGGCGTCGATTGTGCCGATGGCGTCGGGGCGGTGGGTGCCGATCGCGAGCTGCTGCAGCAGATGCTCGCGGTGCAGTCGTCCGATGACCTACTGTGGATTCGTCACGGCTATTGGGATGCGCCGACGGGACTGCTTTCTGCCGAGGGCGAGGGCCCGGTCGTGGTGAGCGGCCACACGCCCACGGTGTCGCTTGGGCGCTATTGCGAGGTTGGCGGCCTGGCGGGGCTTGATGAGGAGTCGGGCCGCGGGCAGATTGTGCGCCTGGGTGGCGAGGATACCGCCGGCGTGCCCGATCGCATCGATATCGACTGCGCCGCCGCCACCGGCTCCGAGTTCGGCCGCGTCGGGATCCTGCGCCTGGATGATGGCGCGGAGTTCTATGCGAACATCAACCCAGGCGAATAATCGGTGCAAAGGGTAGCTAATTTGGGACGGAGCTTTTTTTGACTACTTTCGGAGAATAGCGCCTTCTTGCTCGGTAAGCGCGAGAAATGAGGAACGTCTGCGTCCTCGGCAGTGCGAAAATGCTCGAAAAACCGTCGCAACGGAGTCAAACGACGTTGCGACGGTTCTTTTTTGGCTGCCCGCTGGCTAAGTGAGTAGACTTTTTTGGAAATGCCGAGCAGCCGGCAAATTTGCCTCAACAAAACCGCAGGTCACTGACTTGTGTTTTGCCGGTGTGGTCAGGGATTCGGCAAAAGTCTACTCACTTAGTTTTGCGTGTCGCAAATCGTCCGCAACGAGACCCCCCCATTGCGCCAATTAGGCGCCGTACGGGTTGCGGTCGCGCTCGATGCGTTGGCGGATGTGGGCGTATTCGATAATCAGCAGCACCAGGAGTAGGGCCATGATGGCTAGGTAGCTCACCACAGCGCCCATCAGACCCAGTAGCTTAATCAGGATCACCGGCAGCACCACGCTTACGGCGAAGCAGATCAGGTAGATCTTGGTGACGTCTCCAGCGTGGCGCAGCACCGTGATGATGGCGTAGATAAAGTCGATGGCCGCGGTGACGCCGCCGGCGACGACCATCAGCAGCGCCAGCGTACGGTAGCGTTCAAAGCTGAGGCCGTACATAAAGCTCATGAGGGGAATACCGGGACCTGCCATAAATGCGGCGCACACGCCGGTGATGACCACGATCAGCGCCATAACGGCAACAATAATCAGGTCAAAGCGACGACGCTTGCGAGGATTAGCCCAAATGCTCGACAGACGCAGAAGCTGCGGTTTATAGACAAATCCGATGCTCAACAAAATGGCCTGCGCTGGAAAGAACAGGGCATTAAAGTACAGCTGATACTTGTAGGCCAGCGTGCCTTCCATCACGAACTTGGGCATGCTCTCGATAAGGTTGAACAGGAACAGCGCGCCAAAAAGCGGGGCGCACTGGATAAACAGGTGACCGACCTCGCGCAGGCTCACGCGGCGCGATTTTTCGGTTTCGAGCAGGGCGAGCGGCGCGGTGACCAGCACGAGCGAGGCGATCGCGGTAACACCCATGGCCATGGCGGCGATGGGCATGCTGCGCGTGAGGAACAGTACCACGCTAAAGACCGCGATGACGCCGACGGATCGTAGCGTTTGGCTCATGCCGGCCAGGTAGAGTTTGTCGGCCTGCTGCAGGCGGCCCTCGTACACGTCGGCAATGCCGTCGATCACCTTATACAGGTAGACGCCCAGGCCGATTGTGGCCATCTGCGCATCGTAGCCGCGGGCGCTGCTGTATACCAGGCCGCATGCCAGCGCGATCGCTCCGCAGATCCAGCGGTTGAGCTGGTAAGAGGCAAAGGACGTCTTTTCGTCGATGTCCGAGACCTGGAAATTGCGCACGCCGTAGTTGCACGCGATCATGATGAGCGTGCCGGTGACAAAGGCGATGGAGAATTTGCCAGCCTCCTCGGCGCCCACGAGCTGTGTGGACACGATGGTGAGCAACGGAAACACCATGCCCCACACGGCGGTGCCCAGGGTATTCCAAAGGTAGTCGCGACGGGTGGCGTGATCTTCGTACTCGGCTTCTTGCGTGGAGAAGCCGCCGCCGTAGACGGCTCCGAGCAGGCGGTTCCACCAGGCATTGACCATGCGGTGGATGGGGCCGGGCTGGCGATCGCGCTCGCGGCGACGGCGTGTGGCCTGGCTGCTGTCGGGACCGCCGGCGTTACGCTGGCTTAGCTCTTGGATTCGTGCGAGCTCCTCGGTGGTGTGCGATGCGGGGAACAGGCCGTTCTCGATGCGTCCGCCCTGCCCGTGCGCCCCGTCCGATACGGTGGGGTCGGCGACGCCATTGCGGCGGGCGATGGCGCGGCGAATGCTATCGATAGGCGTGATGCTCAAAGCGGAGTCCTTTCTATTGCTACGCTCTAGTATAGACGCGACGGTGTTCGTTCGTGTTTTTGAACAGGTTGTTCGATAATTTCGGCGGCGCCATTCAGTAGACGGCATTTGGGGACGTTCCTTATGTGCCGGCACTTTGGGAACGTCCCTAAGTGCCGGCATCCGGGGTCGCTCCTTGGTTGTTGCCTGTTCAAGAGTGTCCCTAACGACTAGGCCGCTTGCCTGCGATTTTTGACCGTTGGGCGGGCGCTTCGCCGTTGCCGCAAAAACGTTTTTGCATATCGGGTACAACGGGCTTTACGTGAGTAAAGTGCGCGCCGCGTCCACGTGTCGCGCTTTTAAAGGAGGCCCCATGCCTGGTGTTACCCCTGCAGAAGTTCTGTCCAACTTTGGTATTGCGCTGGTCGAAGATCCCGCCGAGAATCAACCCCGTCTGCTGGTCGATCTACCCGCCGCGGAGCTCGTCGAGCACGCTATCCGCCGCGAAGAAGGCCGCATGGCATCCAACGGCGCGCTGGTGATCGAGACGGGGGAGCGTACCGGCCGTTCGCCCAACGACCGCTTTATCGTCGACACGCCCGACGTGCACGACAAGATCGCCTGGGGCGCCGTCAACCGCCCGCTTTCTGTCGAGAGCTACGAGGCCATCAAGGCCGGTATCGTCAACTACCTCAACGAGCACGATGTGTTCGTCACTCGCGGTATGGCCGGTGCCGATCGCAACCATACGCGTCGCCTGCTTGTCGCCTGCGAGCGTGCCAGCCAAGCGCTCTTTATTAAGCAGATGCTCGCCCGCCCGCTTGCCCGTGAAATCGCACGCACCGGCGAGCCGGACTTCTGCGTGCTCGCCGCTCCCGGCTACCAGTGCGATCCCGCCATTAAGGGCCTCAACTCCAGCGCCGCCGTGGTCATCAACTTCCAGGAGCGCGTGATTTTGGTTGCCGGCACCGGTTACTCCGGCGAAATCAAAAAGTCCATCTTCAGCGTCATGAATTACCTGCTGCCCGTCGAGGACGACGTGCTACCCATGCACTGCTCGGCCAGCATGGATCCCGTCACGCACGAGACCGCCGTGTTCTTTGGCCTTTCGGGCACGGGCAAGACCACGCTTTCGGCCAACCCCACGCGGCTGCTGATCGGCGACGACGAGCACGGTTGGTCCGACATGGGCATCTTCAACATCGAGGGTGGCTGCTACGCCAAATGCGAGGGCCTGGACGCGTTCCACGAGCCTGAGATCTTCAACGCCGTCCGCTTTGGCGCGATCTGCGAAAACGTGGTGCTCGACGAGAGCCGCAAGCCCAACTACGATGACGTCTCGGTCACGCACAACACGCGCGTGGCCTACCCTGTGGAGCACATTCCCAACGCGTGGACCAAGGGCATGGGCACCACTCCGAGCGTCGTGCTGTTTTTGACCTGCGACGCCTTTGGCGTGCTGCCGCCCATCTCGCGCCTGACGGCCGACGCCGCCATGTATCACTTTGTGACGGGCTTTACGGCCAAGATCCCCGGCACCGAGGTCGGCGTCACCGAGCCCACGCCCACGTTCTCTTCGCTGTTTGGCGAGCCGTTTATGCCGCTCGACCCCATGGTCTATGCCAAGATGCTCGGTGAGCGCATCGCCGACGGCCGCACGCGTGTGTACCTGGTCAACACCGGCTGGATTGGCGGCGGCTACGGCGTGGGCCATCGCATCGAGCTTGCCTACACGCGCGCCCTGGTGGCCCGCGCCCTCGACGGTACCATCGAGGACAGCGAATTCGTGCATGACGATATCTTTAACGTTGACATTCCCACCACGTGCCACGGCGTGCCCGACGGCATCCTGGTGCCGCGCCAGTACTGGCAGAGCACCGCGCGCTACGACGAGGCGGCGCACAACTTGGCCGTGATGTTCGAGGAGAACTTCGAGAAGAAGTACTCGCACCTGCCCGAGTCCGTGAAGGCCGCCGGTCCGCACGCTCAGGTGCACGCCGACGCCCGTCATCGCGGCCGCGGCCTGCTGGGACTCCGACACTAGCGTCGCCGCGAGTCCATATCCGCCACAAAGGGGACAGGCACCTTTGTGGCGGTTTTGCTTGGGCGAATGACTCGGGTTACAATACGCCTGACATATCGCCCCCTTCTCCGGATGGGGGCAGCGTAAGCGCTCTTGTGGCGGCACCGTAGGACTTTGAAGGTGGCCGTCGTAAGGGCGCTTTTTGTTTAGGCACCCGGGCTCGGGCGCATGCTATGAAGGGAGGGCACATGAAGAGTTTCGTTGCCGAGGATTCGTTTTGGGAGCTATTTCCGCAGGCGGCTGTCGGTGTTGTGGTCGTAAAGGGCATGAAGCCCGCGGCTCAGATTCCTCAAGAGGACGTTGATGCGATTGCCGCGTTGCTCGACCGCGCCAATATCGATGCGGAGCGTCACCTGACGAGTGATACCATCAGCGAGAATGCGCCGGTTAAGGCATGGCGCGAGGCATATCGCCTATTCAAGACCAAGAAGGGCGCGCGTTGCTCAATTGAGAACCTGCTCAAGCGCGTGCTCAAAGGAAAGCCGGTGGGCCACATTACGCCCGCGGTGGACATCTACAACACGGTGTCGCTGTCCTACGCGCTGCCCGTAGGCGGCGAGGATTTGCACGCGATTGAGGGAGACCTTTGCCTGAAGGTGACCGACGGTGGCGATTCATTTCTGCCGCTTGGCGAGGAGACAGATGACCCGACGCTGCCCGGCGAGCTCGCCTACATCGATGATGCGGGCGCCGTATGCCGCTGCTGGAACTGGCGCGATGGCGTTCGAACGGCGTTGTCCGATGATTCGGCCGATGCTTTCCTGGCGATTGAGTGCGTGGAGCCCGAGCGGATGGGGGATTGCCAGGCCGCGATTGATCGCTTAGCCGAGCTGCTCGAGCGCTATCTGGGAGCGACGGTTGTCGTTAAAACGCTTGTGACCCGCGACAATCCTTGCGTGGGGCTGTAGCGAAGTCTGCGGATCAAACTCGATGCCCCAAACCACCACAAAGGTGCCTGTCCCCTTTGTGGTGGTTTTTATGTTGATGGGTTAACAAATGGGATATTTGGGTACGGGTGTTGCCTTGTGCGGCTAAGATGTTTACCCGTTAGCATCATGTAAGCGAAAGGCGGTCGTCACCATGCAGCAGAACGACGAGACACGTTTTGAGGACTTTGTCGGACTGATCAGCGGCCTCTACAAGGAGATTCAGCGTATCAAGACGTCCGAAGGCGCAAGGCTGGGCCTCAAGGGCTCCGACGTTATGTGCCTGTACTATCTTGAGCGCAGCAAGGACGGCCTGACTGGCGCCGACCTCGCCCGCATGGCCGGCGTTACCCGTGCCGCCGTTTCGCGCACACTGGCACATCTGGAGGAGGGCGGCTACGTCGAGGTTGACGACTCGGGTGATGCGGCCGTCAAGTATCGTGCTCCGGTGCGCCTGACTGCCCTGGGCGGCGAGAGCATGAGCGAGGCCGATCGCATCATTCGCGAGGTGCTCGATACCACCGGCAAGGCCATGGGCGTGGAGCAGCGCGAGCAGATGTATGCATCGCTGCGCACGATCCTCAACACCCTGCGCGAGATCTAGAGCCGCGCTGGCGCTAGCTTTCAGCCAAGAACTGCATCGTCCCGTTTGAGCGCGTACGCCGTGCCGGGACATTGCTGTCAAAATTCCCTGCGCGAGACCTGCGCAAGAAAGGATTCGTTATGTCCGTCCGCATTATTACCGATTCCGCAAGCGATATGTCGCCGGCGGAGCACCCCGCTCTGCGTGTTCTGCCGCTGTCCGTCACCTTTGGCACCGATGTGTATATGGATGGCGTCGACATCGATCACCAGCGCTTTTACGAGATGCTTGTGGAGCGCGATGAGCTGCCCAAGACCGGTCAGGTCAACCCGTACGCCTTTTCGCAGGCGATTGCCGAAGCGCGTGAGGCCGGCGATGAGGCCGTGATTATTACCGTGGGAGCCAAGCTCTCGGGCACCAACCAGAGTGCTCGTACGGCACTTGCCGAGGCGCCGGGCGGCGACATGTTCGTCGTGGACAGCAATAACGTGACCTTGGGCGAGCGCGTGCTGGTCGAGTATGCGCTGCGCCTGGTGGACGAGGGCCAGGGCGCGGCTCAGGTTGCGGCGGCTGTCGAGGCCGTGCGCGACCGCGTGGTCGTCATCGGCCTGCTCGAGACGTTGGAGTACCTGGTGCGCGGCGGTCGCCTGTCTGCTGCGGCCGGTGCCGTGGGTACGCTGCTCAACGTAAAGCCCGTGGTGGCTGCCGAGGACGGTCTGATCGTGCAGCTGGGCAAGGCGCGCGGTTCCAAGAACGGACGTAACCTGCTCAACCAGAAGGTCGAAAAGGCGGGCGGCATCGACTTTTCCATGCCGCTGGCGCTCGGCTATACGGGCCTTTCGGATGCGGTGCTCAAGAAGTATATCGAGGACAGCGCGGCACTGTGGGCTGGCCACACCGAGGGCGAACTGCCCGTTCACACCATCGGCGCCACCATCGGCACCCATGTAGGCCCCGGCGCCGTAGCCGTAGCCTTCTTCCAGCCCGTTAACTAGCCCACCTGCCAAAACCACCACAAAGGGGACAGGCACCTTTGTGGTGGTTTATGCTATTCCGGGTGGAAGGGAGCGAGCAATGGCGTCTGAGGGCTTTTTTGAGCGGGTGTACGAGGTGGTCGAGCAGATTCCCGAGGGGATGGTCGCCACGTATGGTCAGGTGGCGCTGCTTGCTGGACGTCCACGAAGTGCGCGGTACGTGGGGTATGCCCTGCATGGCAATCCGCGCCCCGGCGAGATTCCCTGTCACCGCGTGGTGTTTGCCGATGGCCGCATATGCGATGGTTTTGCTTTTGGCGGTCCCGATGCTCAACGTGAGCTTTTGCTAGGGGAGGGTGTGGCGTTTAAGGACGACATGCACGTCGACTTGGCCGCCTGTCGCTGGCCTGCAGGGCTCTAGCGGCTCTGCCGTGGTTAAAACCACCACAAAGGTGCCTGTCCCCTTTGTGGTGGTTCTAGTTTACCTGAGCTAACTTATGGAGAAGCTATGGGGGAACATATTGACGCTACAAAGTAAACCACGGTGAACTATATTGTATTCAGCAACGGAGCAGGCAATAGGCGATGAAAAAGCCTGCCCTGTTGAGTTTGATTCGCATTCCTCCCCTCTGTGCGATTCAACGGTGTACTTCGGGAACAGGCCCGCTGGCAACTAACTGCCAGCGGGCCTGTTCCTGTTTTTCGGGGGAGTGCAATGGGCAGAGCCGAACCGGTCGGGCACCAAAAAAGGCGGACGCACTAGCGCCCGCCCTATAGCAATCGAAAGTTCTAGCCAGCAGATCGATCTAGTACACCATGCCCATGGCGTCCTGAACCTCGGCCAGGGTCTGCTCGGCGATCTCGTTGGCGCGGCGATTGCCCTCATGCAGCACGTCCTTCACGTAATCCAGGTCGTTCTCGTAGCGCTGGCGACGCTCGCGGATCGGGGCGAAGTACTCGTTGACGGCCTCGGTCACGTACTTCTTGAGCTGGCCGGAGCCGCCCATGCCGATCTCCTCGGCAATCTCGACCTCGGAACGACCGGTGCAGATGGCGGCCGTCGAAAGCAGGCCGGACACGCCGGGGCGGTTCTCGGGATCAAACGTGATCATGCGCTCGGAGTCGGTCTGGCTCTTCTTGATGCGCTTGGCCGTCTCCTCGGCGGTCATCGAGATGTTGATGGCGTTGCCGTAGCTCTTGCTCATCTTGCGACCGTCAAGGCCGGGCAGCAGCGGGGTCTCGGACAGCAGCGCTTCGACCTCGGGAAATACCTTGCCGTAGCGGTTGTTAAAGCGGCGTGCGATGGTACGGGTGAGCTCGATGTGCGGCAGCTGGTCGCGGCCGACGGGAACCACGTTGCCCTTGCAGAACAGGATGTCGCAGGCCTGGTGCACCGGGTAGGTGAGCAGAAGGCCGGTGAGCTCGTGGCCCGAGGCCTCCATCTCGGCCTTGACCGTGGGGTTGCGCGCCAGCTCGGCCTCGGAGACCAGCGACAGGAACGGCAGCATGAGCTGGTTTGCGGCGGGTACGGCGGAGTGCGCGTAGATCATGGTCTTGTCGGGGTCGATGCCGCAGGCAAGGTAGTCCATGACCATGTTGTACACGTTGTCCTGGATGTGCTCGGTCGTGTCGCGGTCGGTGATGACTTGGTAGTCGGCGATGAGCACGTTGGTCTTGGCGCCCATGTTCTGCAGCTCAACACGGCCCTTGAGGGTGCCGAAGTAGTGACCCAGGTGCAGACGGCCGGTGGGGCGGTCGCCGGTGAGCATGGTGAACTTCTCGGGCGTTTTGGCCAGGCCCTCGCGAATGGCGTTGCTCTTTTGCAGCGCGACTTCGTAGCTGTTCTCGTTTGGCATGATTGCTCCTAACGTATGTTCATGGGTCAAGATGATAACGCGTTTATTGGAGGGTCGGGGCGTAAGTACGCGAGGGGCGGGAGAGCGGCGGCATGTGCGATGGGCGCGGCGTGGCTGCGCGTTTGGCCGGCGGCGCCTGGGCGCAGCCTCGGCAGCTTACCCTAGCGCCTGTGGTGGCGCTCCTCCCTGCGTTCTTCTGCCGCCTGCTCCTCCTGCTTAAAGGCGGGATCGTCGGGGGTGACGAGCTCGTCCTCGTGCGTGCGCTTGTTGTAATGGTGGCGCAGCACGGGCTCAAACAGGTGCAGGTGCTTGGCAAAGGCCGCCGAGCCAATGGCGAGTACGGTAAAGATGAGCACGCGCATGGGCACCTCGACCTGGTTAATCGCGGCGGCGCCGGCCGAAAGCATGATGCACCAGGCGTAGATGAGGAGCACTGCCTGCTTTTGGTTGTAGCCCTCTTGGATCAGGCGGTGGTGGATGTGGCCCTTGTCGGCCTGCCCGATGCTAATGTGGGCGCGCTTGCGGCGCACGATGGCGCTAAACGTGTCGATGATGGGCACGCCGGCAACGATGAGCGGGATGATAAGCGAGGTGAGCGCGGCGGTGCGGCTCACGTTGAGCAGCGAGATGGAGCCCAGTGCAAAGCCCAGAAGCAACGACCCCGAGTCGCCCAAGAAGATGCTTGCGGGGTTGAAGTTGTAGCGCAAAAAGGCCAGGCAAGCGCCAAAGAGCGCAATGGAGAGCGCGGCGGCGTCGATGCGGCCCGAGAGAACGGCCATCGAAAACATGGTGAACGACGCGATGCCGCAGATGCCCGTGGCCAAGCCGTCGAGGCCGTCGATGAGGTTAATGATGTTGGTGAATGCCACCAGATAGATCACGGTGATGGGGTAGGCGAGCCATCCGAGCATGATCTCGCCGGGGGCAAACGGGTTGACGATGACGCCGATCCGCAGGCCGCCGATACAGGCGATGAGCGCAGCGAGGACCTGTCCGGCCAGCTTTTGCTTGGGCTTGAGCTGGAAGACGTCGTCGATAGCGCCGGTCGCAAAGATGACGGTAAAAGAAAGCGCAAGTATGGGGTAGCTGATGTGCAGACGGGGGTGGGGCACCAAAACGGGCGGCCAACCCAGGTACCAGGTGCCTAGGATTTGCACAATACAGGCAACGACCAGGCCCAAAAACACCGCCGTTCCGCCCAAACGCGGGATGGGCTTGGTGTTGATGCGGCGCTTGGAAGGATAGTCGACGGCGTCGAGCTTAATTGCCAAGCGCTTGACCAGGGGCACCATGAGGAAGGTCGTGATAAAGGCCGCCGCTGCCACGCATAGGTACGGTATGTAGCTCGGGGATGAAGCCATGAATCTAAAAACCGCCAAGCGTCGAAGGAAAAGGTCAGAAGAACGCCATGCGCAAAGGGCATAGCCGAACCATGATACTCGACCACGGGGGGTGCATGGAATTGCATGCAGCGATAATCACGCGCTTACCAGATATTGGGATGTTGTCGATGCTTGTCGGGATACCGGCGGGGATCCATATGGGCTGTAATGGTGGTTTTCGGCAAATGAAAACCACCCCCCACGTTACGAAAATGAACCCACCTAAAACAGGTGGGTGCCCTCATCGACTGTTCCAGCGTCCTTAACAACGAAGGATACCTGTACTAGGTACGACTGTGTGGGCTCCCTAAATAAACGCGACGGTTCACCCAGTTGCTCCGCGGGGGGCGGAATACCTACATCATAAAGCGGCACTTTGTCGATTCCAGTCTTGACATTATAAAAATCGTGTCGGACGATTACGGCGCCTTGGGCTCGAGCCGTCTGTGCGGTTGGTCCCTTTACGTTTGAGCTGCTGAATCATTGTTTTGGAGCATGTTTTTATGCCGACGTCGTTGACCGAACTTTTTTCGCCCGCCTGCCATTTGTGTCCGCGCCGTTGCGGTGCGGCGCGCGACGAGGGCGCGCGTGGCGTGTGCGGCGCCGACAACACGCTTAAGGTCGCCCGCGCGGCGCTCCATATGTGGGAGGAGCCGCCCATTTCGGGCGAGGCCGGCTCGGGTACGATTTTCTTTAGCGGCTGTTCGCTCAAATGTATCTACTGCCAAAACCACGAGATCTCGACGGGCAATTTCGGTCTTGAGATTTTGCCCGAGCGTTTGGTCGAGATTATGCTGGAGCTGCAGGACCAGGGCGCCAATAACATCAACCTGGTGACGGCGACGCACTATGCGCACCTGTTGCCTGCCGCGATTGCCGCGGCACGGACGCGCGGGTTGGTCATCCCAATTGTCTACAACACGAGTGGTTACGAGCGCGCGAGTGCCGTGGCGGCGCTGGGCGACCTGGTCGACGTGTGGCTTACGGACTTTAAATATGCCGATGCCGGGCTTGCGCAGTCGCTTTCTCATATTAAGGACTAGATAGGCTATGCCGTTAATGATATGGACAACACTATTTCGGAGATAGATTACAAC